>CACZML010000015.1 GCA_902782235.1 Oscillospiraceae bacterium | reverse complement strand
TCTGAAGCTTCCTCTTCGATCTCAGGCATAGCTGTCTTGAAGTCATACTGCTCCTGGTCGCCGTATTTCCAGCCTTCTTCGAGGGAAACAAAGTCCTTCGTGGTCTCGTAGGCGGTGATAGGGAAGCTCGTATCGTAATATGCTTCTACGCCCTGTTCGTCAGCTATATCGTGGCTGCTTGCCTGGGCAAGTGATTCGATGTCCTTTTTCTCCTTGCTGTGAAGGAGTTTGGGAAGGATCTCAGCAAGGAAATACGTGACAAGACCCATGGTAACAAGGACCAGAAGGATCTCGCCGGGATTGTTGTATAAGAACTTCATCCACTTGAAGGTGTCGCCGAAGCGGAAGAGACGCACGGATGCAAGCAGCAGAGCAGGGAGCAGGTAAAGGCCTGCCCTGAGGCCTGTATTGAAGCTGATAGCTTCCATCTTTGCTTTACGGCCTGTTCTCTCAATAGTCTCCCAGCCCTTTGCATAAGGGAACTCGCCGGAGACTTTGCCTGTCTGGCCGTTTACGATGTACTGGTAGTTCCTTCCGTCGTAATCGAAGCTTAAGAACCAGCATGGAAGCAGAGCATACTTGATGTTCTGGTTGTTGTATCTTGTAATGCTCGCATTGGTGTCAGGAACGAATTTATCATATCCGAAATTGATCTCGTCGCAGACTCTCAATGCATATCTGTCCAGACGCTTGTAGATCCTGTCTGTCATGTCCAGAGGCTGCTCGTCGTATTTCTCGGCAAAGAAACCCTGGAGATACTCAGGCCTGAACTTAACGAGTTCGCTGTAATCAAAGGGCTCTGCAGCAGCCATGAGGCGGTTCGCGATCTTGATCTCGCCGTCGAAAGGAACGTTCTTTAATCTGAACTTTACCTTGCCGTATGTGAGCATCGAGTAATCCGTGGAAGACGATGAATGGTAATCGGAATAAGCATCGTCGATCATCTTACCCTTGTTGCCTCTGCCGACAACATTTACTTCGACTTCAGTCGAAATGATCCATGTAGGCACATAAAGGCCGGTCATCTTGGCCAGGAGCTTCTTGGATTTGAAGTTCTTGGGAAGGTGGCTTACCGTTGCACAGTGCTCTTCAAAATATGAGATAGCCTTCTCCTTATCAAACTTAAAAGGAATGATGTAGTCAGGCTTGAATTCACGCGTAAGTCTTCTGGTTACGAGTGCAGGTGAACCGCAGAATGCGCAGAATGTTGAAGCTGTATTCTTGTCGGTTACGATCTCGGCACCGCAGGAGTTACAGACGATCTCGATACGGTCAGCGTCTTCCTTGCTTATCTCGATCGTTCCATCGTAATTCTTCTCTGGATTAACGAGACCGAATGAACCTACTTTATCAAGTGTCTCAGGATCGAAAAGAGCTCCGCAGTTCCTGCAGATCAATGCTCCGTGGTCCGAATCGAAAACAAGGTTTGAAGCACAGTTCGGACATTTAGTCGCGTTTGCGGAGAATACCTTGGTACCTGAACTGCCAAACCCGCCGGCAGCAGGACTGTCCCAAATTGCCATATAAAAACTACCCCTCTTATCTGTTTATCCGAATAGAATATACAGCAATTTTAAAAACCTTGTCAATTATTATTGATGTGAGTGTGGTATCCTTAAACTATGAACTTATTTAAGGAGCTTGAGCATGGATTTTGATACTTTGCTGTCCGGTTATAAGTCTAAGGCCTGCGTTATTTCTGTGGATATCCTCCCGGATGATCACTACGGAAATATAAGGATCGTGGCAGGCAATAAGCCCCACTGTGATGACATGCTAAAGACCATGCATAAGGAATTTATTCCGGGTGCTCCTTATCAGGAATATTTCCCTGAAGATAAGAATTTCGAGGACTTCTGCTACAGAAGCGCGATACTCGGACAGCCTCTTCACACATATGTAAATCTGCCTTTCATGAACCTCTGGCTCAACATGTTTTTGCTCCCTCTGGAGTCTGACATAGAGGGTACGGGTTATTGTTTGTATTCTTATGAAGTTACTCCTCATGATGATGCGGAGCAGCGGGCAAGTCTTTCAGCAGATACCTCTGCCAAGGTCCTTGAGACATGCATCAAGCTCAGGGCTTCAGGCAACATCCGTGAGAAGATAAAGGACGTTATAGATGACATCAGAAAGATCTGTGAGTCCGATCACTGCTGCATCCTTCTGGTAGATAAGGAAAACCGCGAATGCAAGACTTTCTGTGAATCCATTAATCCCGGAAGCACTGTTCAGCCTATGGATAATTTCCTCGATGAGGGATTCTTTGATATCACACAGACATGGGACGGCACCATTGGCGGAAGCACCTGCGTTATCGTTAAGAACCAGCAGGACAGGGAATGGCTCGAATCCGTAAATCCCTTGTGGAGCAAGTCTCTCCGCGACGCTAACGTCCACAGCATCGTATTGTTCCCGCTGATCTATAACGAGAACACTCTGGGCTATATGTGGGCTTTGAACTTCAATGAGGAGAGCACCGTAAGGATCAAGGAAACGCTTGAACTTACAACGTTCTTTATTGCGTCTGAAATTGCCAATTACCAGCTCCTGCAAAGGCTCGAAAAACTCAGCACCATGGATATGCTCACAGGCGCAAAGAACCGTAATGCAATGAATAACATTATCAGCGACATCATTGCAGGAAAGACCGAAGTCAAATATCCGTATTCGGTTATCTTCTCTGATCTTAACGGACTTAAGCGTGTTAACGACGAGAGCGGCCACACCGAAGGCGACCATCTCTTAAAGACTACTGCAAGTACTCTGGCAGGGGTATTTTTCGAAGGCGAAGTATATCGTGCAGGCGGTGACGAGTTCATGATCCTCGCCTTTGATATGGATGAGAAAACGCTTGAAGCAAGGATAGAGAGGCTTGAGAAACAGGCCGATAAAGAGAATATCAGCATATCAGTCGGAACTTATGTCGTTCATGAAGGCGAAGACATCCGCAATGCGATGCGCATCGCAGATGAGAGAATGTATAACGACAAGAAGGAATACTACGACAAGCACCCTGAGAGGCGTTACAGATAATATCAGAGGATAGTCTCCATGCAGGTCTTCTGGGGCTTGAAACCAAGCGACTCGTAGAACTTTCCGGCACCGGGATTGCACTCCCATACATTCAATGTGATGTTGTAAAAATCATGTGCCTTCGCATATGCTCTTACGTGCTCGAAAATCATTGTTCCGATGTTCATCCTGCGGTGATCCTCATCAACGCAGATATCATCGATATAAAGTGTTTTGATGTCTGTAAGGACTGAATCTCCCAGTACCTGTTTCTCAATGCAGAAGGCGTGTCCTGCGACAAAATCATTATCATCAACACATACAAAAACAGGCGTTTTATCGTCTGCTATTATGTCTTTTAATTCTTCTGCGTTGTACTTTGTAGCTGGTCCTTTAAAAAGGTCAGGGCGGCCTTCGTGATGTACCATATCTACCTGGACAAGCAGGTTTAAGATTCCGGGAATATCCCTTAATTCAGCGCGTCTTACGTTCATGTCATTACCTCAGGGAACGACTTTCCTTATAACCGGGATCTTCCTCAGACACCATGTGATCAGAACGATGACCGCGTATAACAGCACCGGGAAGAACAGACGGTATTCAAGAGAAACCGGATTAGGGAGGATTATTAACTTGGTGATGTTAATTATAAACCAATGAAGCAGAAAAACTGCAAAGGTATATTGCCCAAGCCATTCAATGATCTTTCTCAGCCGTTCGACCTCCCTGATCTTTAAAGCGATGTCTCTCAGCATAACGAATACACCCAGACTGTACAGGATACTCGGGAAATTGGAATAACCTTTGAAAAGCACATCCAGATGACCTGTATTCATGGAGAGCATATATGTTCCGACCATATGCACCATCAATCCAAGTGCCGAAAGTATATAGATGAATATTTTCGTATGCAGAGCCGGCGGATTCTTGTAAATGTAATAGCCGAGGAAAATAAAGATCAGGTTTCCCAGACCGATATCGATCGAGTCGATAAGAAGCGGATCAACACCATATAGTCTCAGAATGAAGAAAATCAGGACATTGCCGATAAAGAATACGATGATGTGATATCTGAAAACAATGCTTTTCCTCTCTCTTTTTATCGAAGCGATAAACGGCATCAGAAGATAGAATACGAATAATGCGCCGAAGAACCAGTAATATGTGATTATGTTATCTGTCCGTACCAGTGATCTGATAAGCCAGTCAGGTGTCAGATCCGAAGTCTCTAATGAGCCTGTGGCAAGCATGAAGAGAACAGCCAGAACAGACCAGACGATATAGGGGATAAAGGTCTTTCCGATGCGCTTTTTGAAAAATGTCTTAGTCGAATAGCTGTCTTTGTAATCTGCCAGCGTGATGCCTGTGATCATGAAGAAAACAGGAACTGCAAAATAGAAAATGCTCTCGATTACATTGGCGGAAACCCAGTAGGGATGGGTAGCTGAGAAGACCCAGAAGCAGCCGTTAGTATGAAGTATCATAACCGCTAACGCAGAAATAACCTGACAGAATGTCAGGGTAAAATCCTTCTCTTTTATAGCGGTTTCCCGGTTGCCGGCCATGCAATACTCCTAAAGATAAAATGATTCAAACCAATTATACTTTATAAGGAATATTTGAGCAAAGTAAATAGATATTTATATAAAATGTGCACCAAAAGTCTTTCTTTTGTGATGAAAAAATACATACCCTGTACGAGTAAATAACGTGTCCCAGTGGTTCTCCTTTTGGGTGAAGCCAAAATATATACCCCGTACGAGTTAATTGCGAAGCAATTACTGTCTGAAGTACGGGGTATATATTTTGATTCAATTGGTGCGCCTGACAGGACTTGAACCTGCACGTCTTCCGGCACCAGAACCTAAATCTGGCGTGTCTGCCAATTTCACCACAGGCGCATATCGCCGACCATTATAACACTTTGGTTACTAAATATCATAATTTGCATTGAATCCTTTGAAGCTGTGTTAAGATTGTCGGGAATAAGGCTTACATAAAATTGCAGATTTTTAGAGAGGATTAACGGTGCGTAACAGAAGAAAGCGCAGAGAAAACATAGTAACCGGACTGCTCGCTTCCGGTATGTGTATCGTGATCGCAGGCACTGTTATTTTTGCTTTAAAGTATGCAGGCGGGAGCGGTAATTCCGGTGTTCCGACCGGAACCACAGGCATAAGTACGGAAGGTAGTTCTTCTGAAAACACGTCAGAGATTACAACAGAAAGTACTGCTGCAAGCACATCTGAAAGCACATCTGAAAGCACTACTGAAAGTGCAACTGAAAGCACAAAAGACACTGCTGAACCGAAGCCGGATATATCTGTTACACCTTCTCCTGAGACATCAGGGGATTCTTCTGCAACATCAGAAAGTGAAGGGTTTGGTTTTTCGTTCTCGGAAGAGCTTGAGAAGCTTACAAGCATTAAAGATCTTAAGGCCGGTACTATCGTAAGCAAGGACCAGATAGACAAGAATAATCTTTCGCAGTATTTCACTTCCTCTAAGATCGAAAAGGGCGACAGCGTTTATGAGAGGATAAACGGTAAGTCCTACAAGGATAATAAGGACATCAAGCTTAGCGATCTGCGTTATCTTAAGATGCTTCATGTGAATTTCGACGGCGATTACCAGGTCGGCGAAATGATAGTAAATAAAAGCGTTTCCGACGAAGTGCTCGGAATTTTCAAGTCGCTGTTCTCGGATGGTTATCAGATCTATTCGATGTATCTTATCGATAATTTCTGGGAAAAGAATGCCGGTACTGCAGACTGGAATTCGATCGAGGCAAATAACACTTCATGCTTCTGTTACCGTGCCGCGACAGGCGGAAGCAAGCTCTCCAAACATGCTCTGGGAAGGGCGATCGATATCAATCCCCAGCAGAATCCATATGTTACTTTTAAGGACGGCAAGGCCCAGTATTCACATAAGAATGCGGCTGACTACGCAACCAACAGATCCTCTAAGAAAGCTCATGTTATTACGACAAGTGATAAGGCCTACAAGCTCTTTAACAAGAAGGGATGGACATGGGGCGGAAGCTGGTCGAGTCCTAAGGATTACCAGCATTTTCAGAAATAAGGCAAATGAAAGACAATTGACTATCTGATTTTCACTTGATAATATCTTGTCATGAATAATCCTGACAGAAGAAAACAGATTTTGGACATCCTTGAAGCAGAGGGCGAGATCAATACGACCGTTCTCTCTACAAGACTCGGCGTTACGGGCGCCACGATCAGAACAGATATCAGAGCCCTTGAGAGAGAAGGAGCTATCGTCAGATTCCACGGCGGAATCAAGCTCCCACACAAGATGTCTTCATACAGCGGCGAGAACTACATGGTCAGAGCCGTTACCCACGTTGATCTTAAGAATGCTATCGGACAGAAAGCCGCGAGCCTTGTTGCAAACGGAAATACCATTTTCATGGATGCGAGCTCGACGACCTTTCATATGATTCCTTACCTCAAGAAGGCCAAGGATGTTACCGTCATAACCAACGGAATCCATACGGCTATGGAACTTCAGAGGAATTCCAACTTCAAGTCGATCATCATTCTTGGCGGCATGTTAAGACCACATTCAGGCGCTATCGAAGGCCTTTCATCCAAGGAAATGATAGGCAGGCTTTCGGCTGAGTTTTATTTTGTATCAGGAAACGGATTTTCAGCAGATGCCGGACTTTCAGGTGATAATTTCTTCGAGCTCGAGCTCAAGAGACTTTGTGCCGACAGGGCAAAGAAGATAGTTGCGCTTATCGATTCCACCAAGCTCGGCGCCGATTCGGCTTCTTCGTTTATTCCTGCGGACAGGATCGATTATCTGGTAACCGATTCCGGTGCTTCGCCCGAGAGCGTCGCACTTTGCCGTGCCAAGGGAATCGAAGTCCTCATAGCTGACGTCTGATTGCCCCTTTTGCCACTCAATTTCAAATTTCTTTTTATCTTTTTTTTAATGTATAATATTCAGTTGAAGGAAATTTCTCTTTGCTGAGGTATACATAAATGCAGATCAATCCGATAATTTTGCCCAGCTGGCTTAACAGCAAGTGCGTTTTCCAGCAGGGCGTTGAACATAAGATTGAAGGAATAGCCGCTCCGAGCGCTACAGTTACGCTCGAGATCGTCAAGGACCCTACTGACGGCAGAAAGGTCAGTAAGCTCGATACCGACTACGGTGTCATCTTAAGCCGCGAGGCTACAACCAATTCCAAGGGAAGATTCAGTTTTACCATCCCGCCGTATAAGGCTTCATCAGACGCTTATACGTTTACTTTCAAGTGCCTTACGGACCAGACTACCCTTACGGATATGCGATGCGGCGACGTCTGGGTATTCTTAGGCTCCGATTTCCTCTCGATCCCCATGAAGGAAGCCAATGCGACAAAGGCTCCTTTGAAGAGAAAGGTCATGAACTACTTGAGATTCTTCAAGCCTGAGAGATCAGGTCTCGAGAATGGTGAGGAGATCTACAAGTACGAGGAGAAGACACACTACAAGAATGCTGAATGGATCAAGGTCACGGATACTGCAAAGCTTGCTGATATCTCATCTTCAGCATTTGCATTTGCTTACCGTCTGAGTGACCAGATCTCATATCCTGTAGGTGTTGTCGATCTCTCATATAACGATTCCACGATCCTCAACTGGATCGCACCTTTCGCTATGGACAGGGTAGAGGCACTCAAAGACGTTGTTAAGTCCATGGGACTTTATCTCGATGAGGATGCATACAATAACCTGCTTAAGATCGACGAGAAGAAGAAAAAGGCTTCAGAGCTCAAGGAAGAATACAAGGAGACTATCGAATCAGGTGATATCGATATCTCCATGCAGGATGAGATCAAGAGACTGGAAGGCCAGGATCCTGACGACATCAAGCCTCTTGATATCGACTTCCCGACAACAGAAGACAGCTCACTTAATACAGCAAAGGGACACAAGGAGAATATCTCGTTCACATCTGCCAGCCAGCTCGATTTTGGCATGATCCCCGAGAAGAAGGACGACGATAAACTGAGCAGGGCAGATGAGAGAAAGTTCATCAAACTCAAGTACAGAATGTCCATCCTTTACAGGACAAAGCTCGTTCCGCTGAAGAACCTTGCAGTAAGAGGCTTCTGCTTCTCACCTGACAAGGGCGAGCTCTTATTTGACAGATACGATCTCTTCCTCATGGGACTTCTTACGACTCTTGCAGAGGTTTTCGAACCGAAGGAAGTATTTGACGATACTGTAATGCCTTCGATACTTTTCGTAACGATGCATCCTAATGATGTTGATTTCAATAATCCGTACAGCGTTCTTGAATTCAACGAGAACTTCACGGCGTTTACAAAGATGCTCAGCATGCCTTCCGGAATCGTAAGTATGCACGACATGCTCCTTCCGGATAAGACGATCAGCTTCATCCTCGGCATGCGTCTTGCGACGATCGCTCTCGGAACACACTTCTCACCTAAGATGAGCAAGTCCTCACCTGAGCCTAACGATATCGAGATCGCAGGCAACAAGAGGATCATCAAGTTCAGCAATCTCAATTCCGGACTTAATGCCCAGGATGCAACCGGTGAGATCACCGGATTTGCAGTAGCAGGCGAGGACCGTATCTTCTATCCGGCGCACGCAAAGAGCCTTTACGGCATGTGCGTCATGGTGTGGAGAGACGATATCGATGAGCCGCAGTCTATTACTTACGGTTTCACACCTTTCCCGCACGATGCAAAGCTGAAGAACGGCGAAGATCTCCCGATCCTGCCCTTCAGATTTGACAGGGACCCTGCTTACTTCGCACCTGACTTAAGCTTTACACATTGCGACAGCCTTGAGTTCGTAGGTAAGAGAACACCTGAATCGGAATTCGAGAACTTGGAGATCTACAGAACGTTCAAGGGCAAGGGAATCATCTCACAGGATAATATCCACAAGCTTACCGGCAGCGCTTCATTGAGGATCCGTTATGAGACAGATAAGTCCCTTTACGGCTTTGAACCCTGCCTTGAGTATGCTTCACTGTTCTCACCGATTGAGATCTACGGAAGATCAAGGATCCAGCTCTCGATCTTCAATCCCGATCAGAAGAAGAAAAAACTGATCGTGGAAGATTTCGGCGAGGCCGAGATCCGTCAGCAGCTTACATGGCAGACGATCACGCTGGATTATTCAGAGGACGGACCTATCAGACTCAACAGTCTGAGGATCTATATTGAAGACAAAGACAGAAACGGCGAGATCTATATCGACGCAATCAATTTTATTTAGAAACGAGGATCTTTAAATGGCCAACAAGCTTCTTTCTGCAATCGAGGATGACGTCTTCTTATCTGAGGGCTCGGTGCCGATAGTAATCGAAGGCTTAGAGCACTCCTACGACACAAAGGATTCATTGCCCGATGAGAGCGTGCATAATTCGCATGAGCTCCTCCTGTTAAGAGAGGGCAAGATAGAACTGTTCCTTGGCGGTGAGACACTTACACTTACCAAAGGCGCTGTCGTTGTCATTAGACCGCTTGTAAGACACAGACTCACGATCAAGAGCGGCAAGGCCGATATGCTTAATCTCTATTTCGGTTTTGTTCACGGATCTACTGATCTTGAGCAGACCAGAGAGACTCTTAAGACCAACAAAGCAGCTCTTAAGCAGACTAACAGTGCAGGCCCCACGGTTTCCATTCCGGGTTCACTTGCGAAGATCTCTTTAGAGAGCTTTTTGAAGTTTGCCGATCTCGGTATTACCGAAGATAACGACATGACAAGACTCCCTTTCTTCGTTATCAAAGGCAGCGAAAAGAAGGAGATCAACGATCTTGCAGAGCGCATCGTTATCGAGGATTCAGAGAACCGTTATGCAAAGGATCTCATGGTCCACACGCTTACAGTAGAGCTCATGATCATCCTTTCGAGAGCTTTAAGAGGCGAGTGGGAAGAGAGCCTCAGGGTTAAGAACGGCAAGGCAAAGGAACTTGTATCCATTGCCAAGCAGTATATGGACGAGAATTTCGATCAGGGCATCACGGTATCTGATGCTGCAGCATATGTATTCTTAAGCCAGGGATACTTCACGAGAGCATTCAGGGACGATACAGGCATAAGCCCGATGAACTACCTCATGAAGAAGAGGATCGAGAAGGCATGCAAACTCCTGCAGAACAATGAGATCAAGGTATCTGCGATATCCCTGCAGTCCGGATTCTCATCACCCCAGAGATTCAATGTCGCATTCAGAAAACAGATGGGCATGACGCCTATGGAATATCGCAAAAAGTATTTGTAAGAAGGTGAGACAAATGTACGATTACGCTAATGACAATTCGATCCCCGAGGAGAGCCGTAAGAATATGGATCTTCCCAAGATCGAGAATGCCGTAAGAGATATTCTCGAAGCGATCGGCGAAGATCCGAACAGGGAAGGCCTTCTTGAGACACCTCAGAGAGTCGCAAGAATGTATGCCGAAGTCTTCGCAGGACTTCACAGGGATATCAACAAGGACATCAAGGTCTTCCACGGTGAAGGCAATGACGAGATGATCCTGATAGGCGATATCCCGTTCTATTCAATGTGCGAGCATCACCTTCTTCCTTTCCACGGAAAGGCACATGTTGTTTATATCCCGAGAGACGGCAAGATCTTCGGACTTTCAAAGGTTGCAAGGATCGTAGATACGCTTTCAAGAAAGCCCCAGCTCCAGGAGAAGCTCACATCCGAGATCGCTGATGCTATAGAGCAGGCAGTTGATGCAAGATCAGTCTGCGTCGTTTTGGAAGCTGAGCACCTCTGCATGACCATGAGAGGCATCAGGAAGCCCGGTTCAAAGACCGTTACTTCCGCTATGAGAGGCGGATGCAGAACCGACTTAAGAACAAGAAACGAAGCCTTAGCGCTCATCAACAGACAGCGTTCAGGTATCTAAGAGAGTAACAATATGAATTCAACAGACGGAAGATTTACAGGAATTTACCGATGCGGCAACAGATCTCTTGAGATCGGCAAAAAGACGCTCATCATGGGCATCTTAAATCTCACACCGGATTCGTTTTCCGACGGCGGAAGATATACAGATGTTGATTCTGCAGTAGACCAGTGTGCAAAGATGATCCGTGAAGGTGCTGACTGCATTGACCTTGGCGCTGAGGCAACAGGTCCCAAATCAGTTCCGATCTCTGTGGAAGAAGAGCTTGAGAGGCTCATTCCTTCGCTTCAGGCAATAAGAAGCAGATTTGATATTCCGCTTTCAGTCGATACATTTAAGTCCGAGACAGCCAGGGAAGCGATCACTGCAGGCGCAGACATTATCAACGACATTACAGGCTTCTTAGGTGATCCTGAGATGGCCAGGATCGTTGCTGAAAACGGCGTAGGCTGCATTCTGATGTTCAACAAGAGAACAAACGGCGAGAATAAGACGCCTGTATTTGAACCTGTCAGCAGACGCGCCGTAAGAGAACTTACGGAGAGCGTTGAGATCGCTAAGAAGGCCGGCATAGAAGATAACATGATCATGACCGATCCCGGCATCGGCTTCGGCACCACAAGAGCCGAGGACGCAGAGCTTACTGCAGCAACTCTTTCGATGGGTCTTCAGGGCAAATACCCTATTCTTTATGCCGCTTCCAGGAAGCGTTATGCGCGAGTGTTCGCAGGCGGTGATTCGGCTACCGAAGCGCAGCTCGATTACGCTACTGCAGGCCTTTCCATGACCGCCGCTTCACTGGGTGCCGCAATGGTAAGGGTTCATAACGTCGCGGCTTCAAGACAGATACTTGATATCTTCGACAACACGTTCTACGCATTCGCAAACTTCTAAGTTCGAAAGGATACAGGAATTGGATAAGATCACGCTCGCGAAAATGGATTTTGAAGGACATACAGGCTGTTTTGATTTCGAGAAGAAGGACGGCCAGAAGTTCGTTGTCTCTCTTGATCTTTTCATCGACAGGATAAAGGGCTGCTACACAGACGAGCTCTCCGATACTGTCGACTATTCGAAGATCTATGAGATCACAAAAGAGATCGTCACATCCGATTCCGGCAACCTTATCGAGTGCCTTGCGCAGAAGATCGCAGACGGCGTTCTTAAGGCAGATGGCAGGATCGAGAAGGTGATCGTTACAGTATCAAAGCCCGAAGCACCTGTTAAGGGTATTTTCGAGACCATGGAAGTAACTATCGGGAGGAATAAGAAGGAATTCGTCATCCTCTCATTGGGAAGCAATCTCGGCGACAGGGAAGCAAATATCAACGCTGCGGAAGAAGCTCTCAAGGCATTGCCCGGCGTTGAGGGATTTAAGACCGCTTCGATCTATGAGACAGAGCCGGTAGGTCTTGAGGATCAGCCTTATTTCCTTAACACCTGCGTAGGATTCTATACGGATATTGAGCCTTTCGAGCTTTTGGACAAGATCCATGTGATCGAGAATGATCTTTTGAGGACACGCGAGATACACTGGGGTCCGCGTACGATCGATATAGACATCATTTTCTATGGCGACAAGGTGATAATGAAGCCTGAACTTACGATTCCCCATCCGAGATGGAATCTCAGGTCATTTGTTACGGTCCCTCTGAGAGAACTTAAGGATGTGGGACAAGATCACCCTGACGATAAAAAGGTGTCCCTTTATCGGAAGCGCGGATAATTGAGTTATCAGATAGCAAAGTTTATAATTAGGCACGTCATTTACGAAAGATGGAGGAATTTATGTCAGAAAACAATCCGGGCGCAATTGCACCGCAGCAGGACAACAGAAGCGGCGATCAGAACAGGGAAAAGCGCCAGAAGTTCGACCCGGCCAGACAGGACGGCCGCAGGAACAACTACAACCGTAACCGCAGAAGAAGGAATAACGGTCCCAGACAGGGCGGATATGACAACAAGAAGGGCGACATCGCTGAGGTTCAGGCAGAAGGCAAGAGCCAGAACCAGAATCAGAACCGTGAGCGCAATTCTGACAGACAGAATAACCGCGACAGGAAGTTCAATAATAAGCGCGAACAGAATCAGGGCGGCGAGAAGAGAAACCAGCAGTTCAATGAGCGCAAGCCCAAGAATAAGCGCCCCAGAGAGTTTGGCGATGAAGTAGCTAAGAACGTCAAGAAGGTCGAGACCATCGATGACATCAGAAGCGACAACGCCAGAATAACCAAGGAAATCTATCTTGAGATCGCATCTCTCAAGAATATTAATCTCAACTGACGATGAAGGGCATATTTATTACTTTTGAAGGCATTGACGGGTGCGGTAAGAGCACGCAATGCGAGATGCTTAAGGAATACCTTAAGGATAACAACAAGGACTTCATTTTCGTCAGGGAACCCGGCGGAACTGTTATCGGCGAGCGCATAAGGGAGATCCTTCTCGACAAGAAGAATACCCAGATGACAGCCAGGACTGAGCTCCTCTTATTTGAGGCAGCAAGAGCCCAGATAACGGATGAAGTCATTAAGCCTGCTTTAGAAGAAGGCAAGATCGTTCTCTGTGACAGATTTTTCGATTCATCTTCCGCATATCAGGGAATGGCCAGAGGCATGGGTATGGAGTTCGTTGCAGGCCTCAATATGGCGGCTACAGGCGGCCTTAAGCCTGATGTGACTTTCTTCTTTGATATCAGCGCCGAAGAGGCATTGGAGAGAAGAGGCAAGAGGGGCGAAGCTTCCGACAGGATCGAGCTCGCCGGACTTAAGTTCCAGGAAGACGTTAGACGTGGATATCTGGAACTTGCGAAGGAATCAGACGGCCGCGTGATCACAATAGACGCGACGAAGGGAATAGATGAGATTTTCGAAGTGGTAAAGGACTCGTTGAAAGGTAAGATCTGATGGCATTCTCGAAGATAACAGGACAGAAGCAGATAAAGCTCAGATTAGCTGCCGAAGCTCAGAGAAGAGGCAGCGGAGCATACATGCTTACAGGTCCTGTGGGAATGGGAAAGCGTCTTATCGCAGAAGAGTTCGCCAAGGCACTGATGTGCTCAGATTCAGGTGCTGACGGAGCGTGTGGAGTATGTGCCAACTGCAAGTATTTCGATAACTTCACGACACCTGATGTAACCAGGGTTTATGAGCCTGCTGAGACCAAGAACGTTAAGGTCGATTTCATCAAGGATTACGTCGTTGCAGAGTCTTACTTAAAGCCACAGTTCGCAAGGACAAAGACATTCATTATCGACTTCGATTATCTTGGCGTGGAGAGCCAGAATGCGCTCCTGAAGTCTCTGGAAGAACCTAAGAAAGACGTCGTATTCATCTTAACGAGTTCCAACACAGATGCCGTTCTTGATACGGTAATGTCCAGAGTAACGGAGATCAAATTAGATCCCTATTCTGAGGAAGAACTCGAAGAGATCGTAAAGGCCAACTGCCCTGATCTTGATGAGGCGAAAATAAAGACCGCCGTATATAACAGCGGAAGGATTCCCGGAAAGGCCATAAGCCTTGCAATGGAGGATTCGGGCGTAAGTATAAGACATGAGATCAACAGCATCATGATCGCAATGCCTACAAGTTCATATATCGATGTGCTCGAAGACTATTGTGAAGTTCTTACGGGCTTCAAGGACGATGCGAAGATAATCGCGTCTTCGATCCTTCTGTTCCTTGACGATGCGGCAAGACTTATAAACTATCCGGACTGCCGCAAGATCAATAACGAGATAGACAGAGAGGCAATAGAGAATTTCGTTGCCGCAAATAAGCATATAACTACACTTAAACTGGGAAGATGCAGTGAGGCAGTAAATACCTTTTTAAGGGCTTTGGAAGTCAATTCGAACTTTGATTCTTCCGCGTCTGCCATGCTTCTTCGAATACATGAGGAGCTCAAGAAATGAAGATCGTTAACTTAAGAACCAGAGATGCCGGAGTAACGCTGAGGTTTTCCTGTGACGGCTATTCGCTCGCATTAGGCGATGCCGTTATGGTGGAGCTTGAGACCGGCGAAGAGATAGCTTTTGTCGCACAGGAACCTTATGTGGAGGATACAAAGGAAGAGATCCCGCCGATAAAGCGCCTTGCAAGCGAGAAGGAATTAGAGAAGTACTACGATATATGCGCAAAGGAGAAGGATGCATTCTTCAAGTGCAAAGAACTCATTGCTGCAAGATCTATCGAGATGAATCTTGTTGACTGCGAATATACATTCGACTTAAAGAAACTCACATTCTATTTCACTGCTGACGGCAGAGTCGACTTCAGAGAACTAGTTAAGGATCTGGCTTACACTTTCCGTACCAGGATCGAGCTCCGCCAGATAGGTTCCAGAGACCAGGCAAAGCTCGTCGGAGGTATCGGAATGTGCGGAAGAGAGCTCTGCTGCTGCTCTTTCCTTAACCGCTTTGCTCCCGTTAACTTAAAACTCGCAAGATCACAGGGCCTGTCCCTTAATCCGGGCAAGCTCAACGGCGCGTGCGGAAGACTCATGTGCTGCCTCCAGTTCGAGAAGGAAGCTTACGATGACGCTCACAGAAGACTCCCTGAGCCCGGCGCAAGAGTTAGGACTCCTCACGGCATGGGCCAGGTAACAGATGTTAACTACATTGAGGAGACACTTAGCGTTAAGTTCGTATCTGAGGCTGAGACAGAGATCGAGAAGTTCTCATGGGCAGATCTTGAGGACCTTAACGGTGATATGGTCAAGCGCAACGCAAATAAGAACGATTTTAACGATTATCCGGACATGAACGGTTCTTACAGCGATCCTGACGGTGAAGAGGGGTAAGGTTTCCGACTGATGTCGTTTTTTAGGTCATAAATAGTTGGCAAAAAGGGTGTTTTTTGACAAACACCCTTTCTTTTACTTGTTGTATTTTGGTTTTTATGGAATAATCATCTCATTATCTGAATAGGAGGATATTTTTTATGGCATATGTAATTTCTGACGCTTGCGTTTCTTGCGGTACTTGCGCTGACGGCTGCCCCGTTGGAGCTATTTCCCAGGGCGATACACAGTACAACATCGATGCTGATGTTTGCGTATCCTGCGGTGCTTGCGAAGCTTCCTGCCCTACAGGCGCTATCACTGAAGGCTAATATCGTAAGATAAGCTAAGATAAGCTGATTACGGAGAGGTTGTCTCATATGAGGCAACCTCTTTTTATTGCCCGGGTTTTCGAAAACCCTGACTAAAAGAATGTTGATTTATGGGCCAAAAGACTCCTCCGGCATTGATAAGCATATCCCCATGGGTTTATATTATTTAAATAATAATGTCATGAGAGGAGGGAATGCACCGTGTTATCCAAGCACAGTCTTTCAACAAAGATAATACTGATGGTTGAGTGCATTCTGCTCATCTCAAGTATCCTTTTCTGCTCTGTTTCCATTTACAGATCCAGAGTCGGTATCCGTAAGGCTATCCAGCAGCGTATGCTCGATATCGCTAACTGCGCTTCAGGTTCAGTCAACGGCGAGATGATGAAGACGCTTTCCAAGGATACTGTCGGAAGCGAAGAATATAACAGGATCTACGATACTCTCACCGTATTCAGAGATAATGTTGAACTTGAGTATGTTTACTGCATTAAGGAAGCATCTCCCGGTAATTTCATCTTCACTATGGACCTGGACCAGGTAAGTCCTGCAAGCTATGGTGACAGCGTTGAATATACCGTTGCACTCGCAAGTGCAGGCAAGGGTAAGGCATCCGTTGATGAGATCCCTTATACAGACCAGTGGGGTGAATTCTACAGTGCTTACAGCCCTGTTTTCGACAGTGAAGGAAATGTTGCAGGAATCGTAGCTGTAGACTTTGCAGTCGACTGGTTTGAGAACCAGCTCTCTTCACAGACACGCTCCACGGTAATAGGGTATATCATCGTTCTTTTCATATCGCTCCTTGTAGGTGCTGTTCTTGCACTTCTTACGGTAAGGCCTTATGTCAAGGCGCAGGGCCAGCTCATGGAAGAGAAGATCCGCGCTGAGAGCGCAAATAATGCAAAGAGCGACTTCCTTGCCAACATGTCCCATGAGATCAGGACACCGATCAATGCTGTCCTCGGAATGAACGAGATGATCTTAAGAGAGGACCACAAAGCTATGGGATATGCTGAGAGCGAGCCGCTGCTCGTTAAGGAATCCCTTGAGAACATCAGTGTTTATGCAGGCGATGTTAAGAAAGCAGGCCATAACCTTCTTGCGATAGTTAACGATATCCTTGATTTCTCGAAGATCGAAGCAGGCAAGATGGACCTTCTTGAAGCACCTTACCAGCTGAGTTCACTGCTCAACGATATCAATAACATGATCCTTTTTAAGGCTCAGGATAAGGAACTCAAGTTTACGGTCGAAGTGGATCCCCAGATCCCTGATGAGCTGGCAGGTGACGAAGTCCGGATCCGCCAGATCTTCACCAATCTCCTGAATAATGCAGTTAAGTATACGGACAAGGGATCTGTAAGCCTGAAGCTCCGTTCTAAGAAGGCTGAAGATAACAAGATAATCCTTGTAATCACGGTCTGGGATACAGGTATCGGAATCAAGCCTGAGGATAAGGAAGTTCTTTTCAACAAGTTTGAGCGTCTTGAGATGGAGCGCAACAGCACTGTTGAAGGCACCGGCTTAGGACTCGCGATTACAAAGAGCCTTGTTGATCTTATGGGCGGTACGATCGAAGTCGAGAGTGAATACGGCAAGGGTTCCATCTTTACCGTATCGATCCCGCAGAAGGTTGTTTCTGAAGAGCCTATCGGTGATTTCCAGACACGTCTTAAGGAACATCTCCCGGGCGACAGACCATACAGGGAATCTTTCAGGGCGCCTGATGCACATATCCTCATTGTTGATGACACGAGGATCAATCTGACAGTTGCAGTTAATCTTCTGAAGAACACGATGATGAAGATCGATACGGTTACGTCAGGTGCGGATGCTGTGAATATGGCAGAGAAGACCAGATACGACATTATCTTTATGGATCAGCGCATGCCTGAAATGGACGGAACTGAGACATTCCACAAGATCCGCGAAGATGAGAACGGAATGTGCAGGGATGTTCCTGTTATCTGCCTTACCGCGGATGCCGTTATAGGTGCAAAAGAGCGTTATCTTGAAGAAGGATTTTCTGATTATCTTACCAAGCCTATCGACAACTACGCGTTAGAGAAGATGATCATGAAATATCTGCCGGATGAAAAGGTTGAGCGCGTTCCCGATGAGCCTTTGATGACGACTATCGAGGAGGGCTCTTCTGATGATGTTTACACCATTCTCCGTTCCGTCGGAATCGAGCCCAAGGCTGGCCTTAAGTATTGCCAGGACGATGAGACTTTGTACCGTTCGCTCCTTGCTGAATATGCATATGGAGAGATCGAGAAGGCTCACGATCTGCAGAAGAGTTATGAGGCCGGAAACTGGCACGATTATTCCATCTATGTTCATGCGCTTAAGAGTTCTTCCAAGATGATCGGCGCATCGGCATTATCACTCCGTGCAGCTAAGCTCGAGGCAGCCGCAAATGCAGAAGACACAGGAATGCTCAAGACAGATCACAGTTACCTGATGGAAGAATATGAAGTTGTTACTGCAGTAATAAGATCAGTTATTTCCAGGGATGAACTGGATGCTGATGACGGCACTGTTACCGAGTATTCAGATGATGACGAAGTAATGGAATTCCTGCCGAGCAATAGTGAGGAGTAAGAGTATTTATGGCCAGTTGTGAGACATGCCAGTATGCATACATAGATGAGACCGGAGAAGCTATCTGCGATCTTAATCTCGATGAGGATGAAGTCGTTAGGTTTTCGAGCCATCCGAGCAAAGAATGCCCGTTCTATAAGGACGGAGATGAATATAAGACCGTAAGACACCAGATGTGATCTTACAAGGGGAGTACGAATGATAAAAGCATTACTTACGATAGATGATGTCTCTTCTGAGAACACGCCTGCTATCGTTGATTATCTGTGTGAGAAGAATATCAAAGTCATAATGTTCATGGTGGGACAGTGGGCCGAGAACCACCCTGACGAGCTTATCTATGCGTTAAAACACGGGATAATTGTCGGCAACCACAGTTATTCGCATCCGCATTTTTCAGAGATCAGCTTCGAAGAAGCAAAGGCTGAGATATTAAAGAATGAGGAAGTGCTGGACCGTTTTTACGAGCAGGCCGGTGTTGAGCGGAAATACAGGCCGTTCAGGTTCCCTTATGGTGACAAGGGCGGGGATAATAAAGAGATCCTGCAGGCTTTTCTTAAAGAGAATGGGTTTGATAAGGTCAGGGATACTGAGCTCTCTTATCCGTGGTGGAGCGAACGTGGACTTGATAAAGATATCGATACCTTCTGGACATTTGACTTTGCAGAATACTGCATAAGACCCGGCAGCGGATTCGGTCTGGAAGATGTTATGAAGAGGATCCACGATAAAGCTCCTGAAGACGGTGCGGTGCTGCTTAAAGAAAACAGCTCACACATACTCCTTCTTCATGCGCACGATGATACTGAAGATATGGTCCCTTGCTATTACAAGATCTTCATTGAGGAACTGCTCAAAAACGGCGTGGAGTTCATCGATCCCGCATTTATCTGATAACAATCAACAGTCCCTGAAGCAGATGCCTCAGGGACTGTTTTTCAGGGCTTATCAGGAGTCCTTATATGGGCTGTAATGGTCTTTAAAAATCAGCTCCGAGCTTTGTAAGGAGCTTGCAGAATTCTTCTCTGTATTTGTTGTTGTTCGTACCGGATTTTGCGAGCTGGTAAGCTGAATCAAATGTAGCGTTACCCTTGTAATCGCTGTTCCTGATGAGCATTGATGTCTCGATGACGCCGCAGATGAAGTTAAAGTCTTCGCGGTTGCTGATTCCGTTGTCCTTGAGAGGATATTCGATCTTGGTGCTCTCGTCGGATGTGGGAGCCTTGTATCTTACGGAAACTGTGCATAATTCGCCGGACTTCGACTTCTCATTAAGTTCTGTATCCTGATACTTAAGATCTGAACCTGTATCGTTTGCGGAGCCCTTGAGAATGAGCTCGTAGCATACTGTTACCTGTGCGCCAGCGCCGATCTCGCCGCCGTCCTTCTTATCATCGTTAAAGTCGCTTGCGGACATCTGTCTGTTCTCATAACCGATCTGTCTGTAAGAAGCTACTTCTGCGGGGTTGAACTCGACCTGGAACTTAACGTCCTTGGCTACTGTAACTGTTGTCTGCTTAAGCTTTTCGCAAAGGACTCTCTCAGCTTCGTCGATCGAATCGATGTAGAAATAGTTGCCGTTTCCTGCATCAGCTATGGATTCCATATTGGCATCGCTGTAGTTGCCTGTGCCATAGCCTAAAGTTGTAAGGAATACACCGGTTTCCTTATTCTCTTTGATGAGATCGACAAGACCTGACTGTGATGTGATGCCAAGGTTCATGTCGCCGTCAGAAGCGATGATAACGCGGTTGTTGCCGTTCTTGATGAAGTTCTTTTCTGCGCACTTGTAAGCTGCTTTGATTCCGCCGGAACCGTTTGTTCCGCCGCTTGCACTTACGCTGTCGATCGCCTTGCAGATCGCATTATAATCATTGGAGCCTTCGAGGAGCGTATCTGCAGCTCCTGCATATGTAACTACGGAAACTCTGTCCTTTGAAGTAAGGGTTCCTGCGAGGAGCTTGAAGCTTTCCTTTACCAAAGGGAGCTTGTCCTGGCTGTTCATAGAACCCGATGTATCGATGAGGAATACGAAATTATTGCCCTCGCTGGGAACATTGATCTCACTGTTTGCCTGCATAGTGAGGATCAGGAGCTTGTTCTGGGGATTCCAGGGGCATTCGCCGATAGAATACTGAACGCCGAAGATCTTATCAGTATCTTCGACCTTGTAATCGAAATAATTGACCATTTCTTCTGTTCTTATAGAAGAAGCTACATTCCTAAGATCCCATCCGCCGTTGATCATTCTTCTGAGGTTGCAGTACGAACCCGTATCAACGTCCGCAGCGAATGTGGAGAGTGGAGCCTGAGATACATTAACGAATCCGTTTTCTTTGATCGTATTGTATTCTTCAGTGTTGAAATCTTTGCCTTGCTCATTGTAGTTGGGCATAGTCGTCTCATAACCAACGTATGAGTCGATCTCTCCGGCTTCAGTACATGCCGCTTCATAGTTGTGTCCCATGACAGTGTCGCTGGCCGATTTTGCGCTTGAGCATGCTGCTGCACTAATGAGCATTGTTCCTGTCATTAATGCTGCCAATACCTTTTTCTTCATTTTAAACACCTCCTCATAAAATACTGCCGGGCCTGTGCCCATCCAGCTTTATACCTTATATACAGGTTGCTGGATAAGAATGTTGCACCTGATTTTGGCAACTTATGCAGCTTAAACGGCAACTCATGTTTTGAGCCGTTGAATGACCCTTGGGACTTTGATATTTTCGTGCCAGCAAAGAACAAAGGAGAATCAAAATGATCAATGCAAAAGGGATAAGCAAGACTTTTTCTGACAGGAAGGTCCTCTCGGGTATCGATCTTGATATTAAGCCGGGAACGATCTTCGGCCTTCTGGGACCATCCGGTGCCGGCAAGACAACGCTTATTAAGATAATTACCGGACAGATGGGGTTTGATTCAGGTGAGGTCAGTGTTTTCGGGAAGTCAGTAACAGAACTTAATGGTGAGGAGAAGAAGCAGATCGGCATCATGATGGACGATCACGGAGTATATGACAGATTGACAGTTGCAGATAACCTTAAGATCTTCTGTGATATCTATGGCGTTCCTTATTCTGCGATAGGAAGTGCGCTTAAAGAAGTAGGCCTTTCTGACAGCGCGAAAAAGCCCGCCATGAAGCTTTCCAAAGGAATGCTTGCGAGACTTAAGCTTGCAAGGGTGTTCATGGTATCTCCGAAGATATTATTCCTTGATGAACCGACGAGCGGCCTTGATCCCATGACGATGAAGTATATCCACAAGCTCATCCTTGAGCGCAGAAATGCAGGATGTACGGTCTTTCTTACTACACACAATATGGAGGAAGCGACTGTGCTTTGCGATGAGGTAGCGCTCCTTAATGAAGGAAAGATCGTTGACCGCGGAGCTCCGTCAGATATCTGCAGAAGATATAACCATCAGAAGACGATAAACATCCATCTCAAAACAGGTGAGGATATATCTTTTGCTCATGACGCGGAATCTGCAGAAAAGATCAGCAGCCTTATAGAGCAGGGCAAGGTTGAGACGATCCATTCGTCAGAACCCACATTGGAGACAGTGTTCATTGAACTTACAGGAAGAACGCTTGAGGAGGATATCAGATATGCGTAATGCCCTGGTGATATTTAAGAAGCAGCTGAAAGATACATTGAAGAATAAGACTGTTCTGATCCAGTTCATTATGTTTCCTTTAATGACTCTCGTGATGGAAAATGCGATAACCCTTCCTGACATGCCGGAACTGTTCTTCACAAAGCTTTTCTCTGTTATGTATATCGGAATGGCGCCGGTTACGGCAGCTGCGGCGATCATATCGGAAGAGAAGGAGAAGAATACTTTAAGAGTTCTCATGATGGCAAACATCAAGCCGTGGGAATATCTGCTTGGTGTCGGCGCTTATGTATGGACGCTCTGCATGGCAGGCGCGGGAATAATGGCGACAGGTCTTGCATCAACTGATATTCCGTTCTATCTGGGAGTGATGGCAGCAGGTTTTGTTGTCTCCATTGCAATAGGCGCATGCATCGGTATCTTCTCATCTAACCAGATGACTGCGACATCGCTCTTTGTGCCGGTCATGATGGTTTTCTCATTTTCGCCCATGCTCGCTATGTTCAATGATAAAATAGAGAAGGTCGCCAGGATCTTTTATACGCAGCAGCTGCGCGTCCTG
>CACZML010000014.1 GCA_902782235.1 Oscillospiraceae bacterium | reverse complement strand
GGTGCCTTGAACTCGCAGACAGGTAAGGCTGTTCTTGATACACTCACCAAGTTTAATGAGAAGGGCCAGTCGATCGTAATGGTCACACACGATATCTCAAGCGCAAGAAGAGGCAACCGCATCCTTTATGTTAAGGACGGTGAGATCGCAGGTGAGTGCAACCTTGGCAAGTATGTAACAGGTGACAAAGAGCGTCATCAGAAGTTAGCTGACTTCCTCGCAACGATGGGGTGGTAATCATGGACAAGACATTATTGCTTACCAAATCGAACCTCAGGAAAAACAGAGGTACGTCAGTAGGACTGTTCCTTCTGATGTGTATCGCAACCCTTTTGATCGGCGTGTCATTGATGATATTTTTCGATGCGCTCCCGACAGCAAGGTCAGAAGCTGAACGTCTTAATGCCGGCGACGGATACATCATGGTCAGAAACGGAATAAGTGATATCACTGACGAGAAGATCGAAGAACTGATCAAGGATGATACCGATAACTATTATGTATACAAGACTCTACAGTTCGGTGCTGTCCCGCTTCCGTTCGGTTCCGGCGATGTATCTATCGACATCGCGCTCTGTGACAGCAGTGCTTTCAACAGAAAGATGGACAAGATGGAAGTGATCATGGAAGATGCATCCGTCACAGGAGATTATATTTATCTTCCTTATCAGTTCTATTCCGGCGGCGGTATTAAGTTGAATGATAAATTCGAGTTTTCCGTTGAAGGCGTCAAATACAGTTTTACCGTTAAGGGCTTTACGGCATTAACTTACGGCGGATGCAACAATGCAGCATTGTTCTCCTTTGTAGTTGATGACGATACATATAACGAGATCCTGGAAAGAAACGGTGAGACTGCCGAAGGACTTATTATCGTTTACGATCTGAAAGAAGGCGTAAACAACGGCGAATTCAGGATCAGGAACAGAAACGAACTGCTGAAGATCAATCCCAAAGCAATTACAACTGGTTTTGATATCGATACAGTTATCAGTTCAAGAACATTTATCGGTCTTATCCTCGCTGTATCATTCCTCGTAATCACATCTTTAGTTGTTGCAGCAGTTGCGATGATGCTTGCAAACTGCATCTCCAACTACATTAAAGAGAACATGAAGACTTTAGGCGCTCTTAAGGCTATCGGATATACAGGAAAAGACATCAAGGGATCGCTTATTTTCTGGTTCTTTATCCTTTCTGTTCTGGGAAGTGCAGCAGGTATTGCAGCAGCATATCTGATCATGCCTGTTTTCGCTGAGATCGTAGTCGGTCAGATGGGTTTCCCTTATCAGGTCTCATTTAATCTCCTGGCTACAGTGATTCCGGTAACGTTCATTATCGTATTCACCCTTATCGTTACGGCTGCATGCGCTTCCAAGATATCGAAGATCCATCCGATCGTGGCATTGAGAGAAGGCATCGAATCGCACAATTTCAAGAAGAATCACGTGGCTCTTGATAAGACTTCTTTAAGCCTTAATGCAAGCCTTGCGATGAAGACATTTTTCGGAAACATGAAGCAGAATGTTATCACATTCATCGTAACCGGATTCATGATCTTCACATGCGTGATCTCACTGCTTATGTATGAGAACTTCAGCCGTCATCCGAAGCTTGAGATCCTCATGACAGAAATGTGTTCAGGTGTTGTAACTTTTGACAATGACACTGCAGATGAGGGACTTGAATATCTCGAATCCAGATCTGATATCAAGAACATCAGAAAGATCATCAACACGAATTTCTATTATGAGGAGAAGGAAAGCCTTTTCACATATATCGTTGATGACATGTCGAAAATGAACAACCAGGATCTGTGCTACAAAGGAAGACTGCCCCGGTACGACAACGAAGTTGCTGTAAGCGGTGCATTCGCAAAAGTATACGGATTTGATGTCGGCGATGAGATCAAGCTTACCCTCGGTGACAATTCCTACTCATATCTGATAACAGGTTATATTCAGACAACGAATAACAACGGACGCGAAGCTATCTTCACTTTCGATGCAGCTGAACGGATCATGGATATGGATCACATTCCTGCATGGTACTGGTTCGATCTTAAGGAAGAATCCGGTGATTCAAAGGAAAACAAGGAAGCTACCGACAAGATCCTTGAAGACTGCAAAGACAAGTATGGCGAGCATATCGTAAACACAATGAATTTCTACGAGATCCTTGAAGGCAGCATGACTACATTCAAGAGTATCTCTGCAACGATGCTCATCGTTATGTGCTCGATATCCGTAGTGGTCATTGCCTTGATCCTGTTCCTTCTTATCAAGTCCCTCGTTTACCACAAGCGCAAGGACTATGGAATCTTAAAGGCTTTAGGCTACACATCAGGAAGCCTCATGCTCCAGACAGCATTAAGCTTCATGCCTTCGGTAATTGCATCTGTGATCATATTCTCAGTTGCATCCTACTACCTGGCAAATCCCTACATGTCGACATTCATGCACATGTTCGGACTGGTTAAGTGCAGATTTGATATCCCTGTTCCTGGCGTTGTGATAATCGCCTCCGGACTTGCGGTCGTATCTTTCTTCCTTGCTCTCCTGCAGACAAGAAGGATCAGGAAGATCGAAGCATACAACATGCTGGTAGCTGAATAAACGAATAACAGGGAATAGATTGAGTTTGTTGAAGGGGTCGTCCTTACCGGGCGGCCCCTTTATTTTCGCTTGTGTTAGAATCATTAAAGTCAAATGTTAATTTGCGTTGCTTGTGTCCTTCGCGCCATAAAGCTATAACCGGAGCATAAGCAATGGAGGTTTTGCAATATGCTTAGCGACAACATAAAGAACTTAAGAAAACAGAAAGGCTATACGCAGGAGACCCTTGCGCAGGCTTTAAATATTGTCAGACAGACTGTATCCAAATGGGAGAAGGGATATTCGGTACCGGACGCAGATATGCTCGAGAAACTCTCGGAGGTTTTGGAAGTTCCGGTAAGTGATCTCCTTGGCAAGCCCTCAGAAGCTGCTGAGCAAGCCTCAGAGCTCGAGAAGATCTCAGCGCAGCTTGCGACATCCTGTCTCCAGCAGTATTATGTCAGGTGATGCATCCAACGTCAGAGTATTGGAACGCCAATCTTCTTTATATTCACAGGAAGAAATAGAAAGTGCGATCGAAGTTATCAAGCGTGATTTCGAGAATGACTGGAACGGATGCACTCTTAATACCATCTACTATGCAGGCGATGAAGTCTGTGCTGATGAGACGCGTGACAGAGGCGTTAAGACCATAGTGCTGATGTCGGATTTTACTACCGGCAATTATGATTTCGGCAGTCTTAATACAAATTACACATATACTAACTGGAGCTGGATCCTGATCGAGAATGAGCACGGCCGCTGGGAACATATCGACCACGGTTACGGCTGATAGTACTCGTTTACAAGACTCCTGTAACCTAATTCTTTCAAGTCTTCGTATCTTACGTTGAAGCGCGCCTTTGTGTGCTTTCCGCTTATCAGGAATCTAAGAAGATCCTGCGCGTAAAGATCTATCTCGTGGAGGCTTCTCGTAGTCGTGATAACAGGGAAGAACCACAGGCTCCAGGTAAGGTCGGAATCTTCATTAACTTCAAGAAGTTTATGGTTAAAAATGCGGATGAAAGCGGCCGCAGCCTTTGTTCCATCCAAGCCCTCTCTGTGATACCAGCGGTCAAGTGCTCTGGCTTTCCTTCTCATCTTCTGCTTGAGCTTTGTGACCGATGCCGGCGCGATATCAATATCGCCGTTCTTCACCTGAACTCCCAGGAATGTAAATCCGTCTTCAGGAGAAGCGAAAACTTCCTTATCCGGATTGACCGTAAGGCCCTTGCTTTTCAGGTGTTCCAGGATGGTGTCCTTATATGTGTTGAGTTCATTTTCGCTGTGCGCGAAAACAATGATGTCATCCGAATATCTCGCATACAAAACACCCTGTTCTTTGAAGTGTTCATCGAGTTCTTTCAGATAGAGATTTGCATAGAATGAAGCGATCGGCGTGCCCGCCATAATGCCTTTCTGTTCGGTAATTATGTCTTCACCAGATCTGACTCTTTCTTCCTTTAAGAGCGCTTTCATGAAGGCGAGAAGCTTATCGTCATCCGTTATCGTGTTATCCAGCGCTTCGCAGATCCTGTCAACGGGGATCGAATTGAAATAGTCGCTTACGTCGATCTTATAGGAATACATGTTCCTGATGTCTTTGGTGCGGCAGATAGCCATGATCGCATCCTTCGCGCACACGCCGGGACGGAACGAATAAAGGTTGTTGGTGTAGATGTGATCGTATTTTCGAAGTGTCAGATAAGTTAAGAGCTTTAAGAGCATGTTGAAGTTGTAAGGATACTTATAGACCGTGCGCTTCTTCTGCGAACTCATCTTGCTGATGACGGCCTTTGCAGGGATCGGAAGGCCGTCGAGCGTTCTGACCTGGTGTTCATATTCCATATAAGCTTCGCTGTCGATGAATTCGCGGAGCTCTTTCTTGAAGCGCTTAGAACATCTAAGCCCGTCCTTATATTCGTAGAATCTTTCCCAGCTGCTCTTGTCGAAGAGCTTGTCGATCAGTGACATTAAACACCCTCGTTTTTCATTCTCTGTGGGTAAATTGTACCACTTGGAGGTGTTCTACTATAATGCAGGGCCCAAAATAATGGCCAACAATTATATAAAATGGCGTATTTATATAATTGTTGCCCTTTAAAAAAGGGTATGTATTACAGTAATGCCGTCATCAAAAAATGAGACTAGTCTCAATTACCCCCAAAAAGTCTCAACTTGCTCTAAATCTATATCAATGTAGCGCTCATGATTCTATAATTTTCGAAAATGGAATCGGAGGTTGCTTAATATGGCTAAAGCAGTTCGAAATGTATTAAGTGAACGATACGATTTAATAACTAAAACAATCGAAAATATAGAGAAGAAATTGAAAGCATTGCCTGAAGGCTGGATTAATGTCAGATACCAAAACGGAAAAGCATATTATTACCATGCAAAATATAAGTCTAAAGACAGATTCCTCGCAAAAGGCGATGAAGTGCTGATCCGACAGCTTCTTCAGAAATACTATCTTAAGAAAGTTTTAAAAGCCGCTAAGAATGAATTGGCGGCGCTCTCGAAAATGTTGGCGCTGTATCCGGATGATCTGCCGGAAGAACTGTACGAGAAGCTGCCGGAGGAGCTGAGGATGGGCGTTGAACCTGTCATACTCGGCAACGAGCAGGATGCTCGTGAATGGATGGCGGAACCATTTGTCGGCAAACCGTTCAAGGATGATGCTCCCGTGTACAAGACGATTAAAGGTGAGCGCGTCAGATCGAAGTCGGAGGTGATGATCGCCGACAGGATGTTCTTCAGGGGAGTGCCTTATAAGTATGAGTGCCCGATCATGATTGACGGACAGGTGATCCATCCGGATTTTTCAATAAAGAGAATGAGCGATAACAAGCTCATCTATCATGAACATTGCGGGAGGATGGATGATCCGGAATACGTTAATGACCTGGTGGAAAGAGTCAATTTGTATAACCAGGCCGGGATCATGCAAGGGGACAGGCTGACGTTCTCTTTTGAGACGGCGGATAAGCCGTTGGATAATAGAGTTATTGACCGGTTGATCGACGAGTTCTTTAAGTGATTGCAGCGCTTGAAGCGAGAAAGCAATTAAGTGATCGCAGCGCCCAAACGGCGATGTCTTTAAGTGATGATCCTGTCTGCGCAGGCTCGAAAAACCGTCCCTTTGTACCACTTACTCCGCTCCTTGTACCGCTTGCGCAGTAAACCCTTGAGCGCCCGAATGCTGCTCGATAGAATGACCTCAAAACCAAGGAGGTACAGGGAAATGACAGACATTACAAATCTCAATACAAGAGTCGAAAAAAAGTCATTTGAGAATAACTACAGGGAGCTTAAGACGGAGGCAATGATCCTACAGAAAAAAGGCTTGCCGTTCATGATGGCGTCGGTCGTTATCTGGTCCGCAGTTACGATCGTAAGGACGCTTCCGGTCGACATCATGACGAAGAATCTTTATACATTTTATTGCCCGGGACTTTTGATCCCCTGCGTGATAGTTTTCTCATTGATAATAGGTGCCAGACCGTTCGCGAAAAGATCGAATCCTTTCAACAAACTGGGGCTGATAAACACAATGAACCAGATGCTTTATCTCCTGATAGTCATGTGGGCATTTAACCAGAAGCCGGAAGCGATGCTGATGCTTTTCGCAATGGTGTTCGGAGCACACTTACTGCCGTTTGCATGGCTTTATGAGAGCAGGACATATCTTGTTACTTCAATCGTTACAACATTCGGATCGATGATCATATCGATCTTCGCACCCGAATTGTATGTTGGTCTCTTTATGATCGTCTGCCAGATCGTTATGTCTGTGCTGCTGATGATAGAATGCAGGAAACTTGACCGTGCGCAAATGTCAAAGGATGAATTATAATGATTCTAAATCTGGGGAAATAGGAGTCATGGATGCAGGTCACGATCAAGAAAGACATCGAATCAGGTACAGCAGTCGAGATACACTGCCATGAAGTGACAGCCGAGACTGAGCGTCTCGAGCGGTACATCAGACGATTTGACGAGCGTATTATGGGTGCTGCCAATGGGCAGACCCATAATATTGCTCTCGAGCAGATCCTTTACATCGAAGCAGTTGATAAGAAGACTTTCCTTTATACTCCAAACAACGTATATGAAACAGATAAGAAACTCTATGAACTTGAGACTGTTTTGGATGAGAAGACATTTTTCAGGTGCTCGAAATCAGTGATCGTAAACCTCAATAAGATCACCAGACTTAAGCCTGAGGTCACGCGCAATATCCTTGCGACACTTACGAACGGGGAAGTGGTCGTGATCTCAAGAAGAAATGTTAAGCAGCTGAAGGCATTGATCGGATTGGATTGATAATATGGAAGACATAAAGAAATTACTGGTTTATTTCAGAAATGCGCTGGCGTTCTCATATTCGTGGCTCGTGCTCTGCAGCGCTCTAGTGGGTATCCTCTACGCAGGTCTTGATTTTAGGGTAGCTGTTGGTTATTCAATTAAATGTGAAACTCTTTTAAAGCTTCTGGCGCTCTGCGCGTGGGGCTCTGCGTGTTTTGTTTTCGCGTTCTTCTCGAAAATCATGAAGAAGAGGGGATTCTTGTTCGACCTCACGATATTTTTCATCCTGTTCGTTCCTGTCGAGATCCTTATGTTCTACTGGATGGAATTATTCTCCGGCTCAGGCACAGTGATACTGTGGACGATACTTGGCATATTTATCCTAATTTGCTATATAACATGCATTCTTATAGACGTTTTCATCATGAGAAAGCGCTCGAAAGTCTACACTGACAAGCTCATGGAGTACAACTCTAAAAAACAGGCCGATTAAGATAATAGCAAGATAAGTATACTTTTTAGCAATAATAGATTTACAAACGCCCGCGATAATATGTTACTATCAAAGCACGGACATTCTAGAAACAATAAGAGGTAGTGCATATGAAAAAGAACGAGCGTAAGGACCTTGTTACAAACATCTACACAGCAGATCCTTCTGCACATGTTTTCAACGGCAAGATCTACATCTATCCTTCACACGACGAAGACCTTGATATCCCTGAGGATGATGACGGCGAACAGTATGTCATGAAGGATTATCACATCCTCTCCATGGATTCACTTGACAGCGAGTGTGTTGATAACGGTGTAGCTATCAGCGAAGACGATATCCCGTGGGTATCCAGACAGCTCTGGGCTCCGGATGCTATCTACACAAACGGTAAGTACTATCTTGTTTTCCCGGCAAAGGATAAGGACGATATCTTCAGGATCGGCGTTGCTGAATCCGATTCACCTGTTGGTCCTTTCAAGCCTCAGGAAAATTATATTCAGGGAAGCTACAGCATTGACCCTGCTGTCCTCCTGGACGATGACGGCAAGATCTGGTGCTACAACGGCGGTCTCTGGGGCGGCCAGCTCGAGATGTGGCAGTCCGGCTCCTTCAATCCCAATGAGCACCGTCCTGAAGGCGACGAGAAGGCTCTTGGACCCCTTGTTGCTGAGTTTACTCCTGACATGACAGCTTATAAGGCTGCTCCCAAGATGATCACTATCCTCGACGAGAACGGCGAGCCCATCAAGGCTAAGGACGAAGACCGCCGCTACTTCGAAGATCCGTGGATGCACAAGTTCAACGGAAAGTATTATTTCTCATACTCAACAGGTACAACACACTACCTCTGCTATGCTGAAGGCACATCACCTGAAGGCCCCTTCACATACAAGGGAAGGATCATGGAGCCTGTTATCGGCTGGACAACACATCACTCCATCGTTAACATCGACGGCGAGTGGTACCTCTTCTATCACGATGCTAAGAGATCCGGCGGCTGCTCCCACAAGAGAAGCGTTAAGTTCACAAAGCTCACTATCTCTGAAGACGGCACGATCGAGACGATCCACCCTTACGATCACGAAGGCTGATAAGTCAATTGATTTGAATTTAAAAGGGCATCTCTTTATGAGGTGCCCTTTTTGTTTGCAAAATATAAGCAGAAAGAGAAATCATTAAATCCAATAAAATTATTGGATGTACAAGATCGTACACATACCGGCTGCCTGCGAAGCCTTAGAAGATACGTGCCGGACCCGCCACAGGCGCTAAGCGTTCTCTTTCTGCTATGGGTAATTATACCCGAGGGCTCTGGTAAAGCAAATTATAAACCGGGCATAAAGCCCGGCGTTAATGTTTTATGGATTTGATCCGGAATCGGGTTCTGCGGGAGGAGTTGAGCCTCCGGATTCAGTGCCTGAACCACCACCGGTACTACCTCCGCCAGTGCCACCACCGGTGCTGTCACCTCCGGCACTTCCGCTGCCAGTGCTGTCACCACCGCCGGTGCTGCCGCCTGAATCGCCGCCGCTTGTATCGCCGGCACCGCCTCCGCTGGTATCGCCTGAACCGCTGCTGTCACCTGATCCTGAACCGGACTCGCCGTTTTTAGGATCAGTTGTTTCAGCAGGTGTTGGAGTTGCTGTAGCCTTGGGCTTCTTTACCACAGGAGCCTGTACCTGAGTCTTCTTCGGAGCCTGTGTATTCGTAGGTTCCGGAGTCGGAGTAGGTGTGGGCGTGTTGGTCGGTGCGGGTGTGGGAGTAGCCGTCGGCTCAGCTTCGGTTGTTGTCGTTTCTTCTTCTGTAGTAGTGGTTGCAACTGCTTTAGTTGTCGAAGCGGGATAAGCAGCGATCAGGGTAGGATCAGTTTTCTTGCTGTCACAGTAAATGGCAAATGCACAGATTCCGAGTATACCGGTGAGTGCTATTGCACTTACGGCAATGCTGATGATCGTTTTCGCTTTTACGTGAGGAGGAATCCTTACTGCTTCATGTTCGTTCTCTTCCGTATACGGAATGTCAGATATAACTACATTCGGATCGTCGTATTCAACGTAGTTGTCGTTATAATTCTCTTCGGTATCGGGTTCGTATGCCTCATCATCGTCTTCGTCAGATAATTCTTCATCAGTTTCTTCTTCGGGAGGATCAGCTCTGACAGTCTCATCAGCCTGGGATTCTTCTCGTTCTCCAAAGATGGATGCTGCAGATTCTTCGAAGTAGGGTTCAGCTGATTCAGCAGCCTGCTCTTCGTAGGAAGGCTCAGCAGCCGCTTCTTCATGAGCGGGCTCAGCGGCAGGTTCTGTTGCTGCGGTTTCCGGTACGGCCTCAGGGGCAGAAGAGGCAACTGCGTAAGCTTCAGTATAAGGCTCTTCAGGAATAGTCTCGTAGCCGTAGCATTCGCATTCTTCTTCCTTGGCATATCTGTCGATCCTGGTCTCGTGGCCGTAATAAGCTCCGATCGATTCGTCGGTTGAAGCTGTGCTGTTGCCATATTTGAAAAATTTGGATTCTTTTACGTCGTATTCGCCGGCGACTGAAGCATCACCATATTCGAAGTCAGAGACACCGGAGTTACCTGCCTTGTCCTTACCTGACGAAGGCACATTATTTTCTATGCCCGCGAACTCAAAATCGGAGCTTCCGGAAGTCCTCTTATTGTTTTCTTCGTTGTCTGAGAAGGAAGTCATTTGATGTTTTCCTTTTCTTTCTCATTTTGCTTCTTGTTGTTGTAGAATAAACGCGGACAGTTGTCCTATTCTTCTAACATAAGTATAAGATTTTGTATAAAAAAGAAAGTGTTATTATCGTGACGATTTATTGGCCGGATTATTACAAAAAATTTCACTGCAAAGCAGATGCATGCCAGCATACCTGCTGTGCCGGCTGGGTCATCGGAATTGATGAGGAATCACTTGAGCGTTTTAACGGCGATCCTGATGTGGCAAGCACGATATCGGACGGCTGTTTTGTGCTTAAAGATGACGGAAGATGCCCCTACTTAAGGGACGATAATCTCTGCGAGATGATCATAAAGCACGGTGAGGATTACCTTTGCGATATCTGCAGGGAGCACCCGAGATTTTATAACGATTGCGGTGATCACACCGAAGCGGGAATTGGTCTTGTCTGCGAAGAAGCGTGCAGGCTTGTGCTCAGTTCGGAGAAGCCTTTCGAGCTTGTTTCTGATGACGGCTCGAAAATGGAACTCCCGGATTATGTTAAGAATGTTTTCGATGAGTCAAAGCCGCTTACAGAGATACTTTCTGAGATCAGCGGCGGAAGAAAGGCAGCGTCAAAACTGAGGGCGGAGATTTTCGACGGCATGGAAGTAATGGATGCCAAGTGGAGCAAGCTCCTGAGCAAGATAATCGAAGCACCTGTTTCTGAAGAAGACGAGGTTAAGGCGATCGCAGAGAATGAGCGCGAGCTAAGGAACTTCGCAGCTTATCTTATGTACAGGTATAAGGGCGCAGGCAGGTTCGCAGCTGAATCCGTATATCTCATCTCAGATCTCATTGTGAAGGGATGCGGCGTAAAGGATGTGGCAAGAGTTTTCTCCTGCGAAGTCGAATATTCCGACATAAATATCGACGAGGCGCTGGAGACGTTCGGCTGATAATACTTTAATGTCAAAACGATCTGTGTAACAATGTTACACGCAACAAATACAAGCATATGGAGGCTTTTATGGTAGCTGATTACAATTCGATGGAATGGATCTCAAATCCCGCATTTAAGGGCGGCGAGGGCGTTTTCTGCAACAAGGTCTTTACTGACGGCGTTAATAAGATGATGCAGGGCAAGTTAGAACCCGGTTCGTCGATCGGATATCACAAGCACGAAGGCAACTGCGAGATGATCTTCATCGTCGAAGGCACTGGAAAGGTCCTTTACGACGATACTGAAGAAGAGGTTAAGCCCGGTTTTTGCCATTACTGTCCTGAAGGACACTCTCATTCGCTCATAAACAACGGAAGCGAAAATCTGATATTCTATGCAGTGGTACCCAAACAATAAGGGAATAAGGGAGGGATAGACATGCCACATTCATCAGGCGGCGGTTCACACGGAGGCGGATCGCACGGCGGTTCACATGGAGGCTCTAGCGGCCCCCGCGTTTCAACGCATTATTTTGCAGGTGCAAGACGCTACAGAAGGCATCATATAAGCACAGGCAAGGATGAGTATGTTTATGCTTCATCCAAGCCCCAGAAGGCAGGCCTCGGTTCGGTCATCTTCATGTCGGTCTTCTCTGCCATTTTTCTGGGCGGAACCTGCTTCGGAGTCTTTTCGAGCGTTCCGCATAAACTGAAGACTAAATATCTTGATACGCCTGCAGTTTATGACAATGTTGATGTTATTGCAGATGATGAATCTCTGGTTGATACGCTTAAGGATTATCAGGAACTTACGGGAATCTGTCCGGTCATATATACGGCCGTTCATGAGGACTGGAAGGACGATTACGATAGTCTTGAAGATTATTCTTTCTACACATATACGTCGAATTTCAAAGATGAGGCACATTTTGTGATCGTTTACAGCGTTCCCGTGTCGGATCTTGAATACATAGGGCAGGATCCCGGGTTTGTTCCTGATTTTAAGTGGGAAGCAACGCAGGGTGATGATACGGATCCCATTATCACGGAGTCTTATTTCAAGAAATTTGCAGACAAAGTTCAGGATGGCCTTGAGAGCGGCGAAGATGCAGGCGTGGCTTTTGACGAAGCATTCAAATTTGCATATAAAAAGGCTGAGAACCAGCTTGATCCGGGTTCTGCGTCCAGAATGTTAAGCATAATAGGATCTTCTGTTCCTGTCCTGATCGTCGCTGGATTCCTTGGTGTGTTCCTTTTCTTCAGCATAAGGCAGTACAGGCGAGACAAGGATGTTGAGTACGATGAAGTCCCTTTGGATGTTGAGCCTCAGACACCTGTTGCCGGCAGCAACTACCATTCCAAAGAGGTCAGTTACGACCTGTCCAAAGGCGGCCCCGTTCCGAAAGGCGCGATAATCCTTACTCTTGCAATAACGATCCCGTTTACATTAATTGGCATCACGTTGATCGGCGCAGGTATCGGAATCGCTTCGAACGCTGACCGTTCATCGGGTGTTTTCATGATCGGATTCGGAATCCTTTGGACGGCAATCACTCTTTTCACGCTGATCAAGATGATCGTTGCTTTTGCAAAGGCGAAAAAGAACACTGATGGGGCGCCTTCTGCGCCTGCAGATACGATGCCTCAGACTCAGCCCGCTCCTTCGCAGGAGCAACCGCAGTTTGATCCGCAGTTCTTCAACAATTCCCAGAGCAATATCGAGAATGATGACGAAGATTATAAGAGGATGAAGCGTCAGGGATTCGAGTAAAGGTTATATCTTGCTGCAGATAAGTTTTACCAGCTTATCTGCCAGCCATGAGCATGCAAACACAAACGGCGTGAGCAGTACCATCGTCCAGATGAAGATGAGAATCGTGATCTTCGGCCATGTGATCAGGAACGATAATTCGATCGTGTTCTTGAAGAACATGCCGCTTAGGAGCCAGTAGAACACGGAGTTCTTTCCGATGAACGGGATCACAAATCTGCTTAAGGACTTCATGTTATCCATGATGAGTAAGATCCCGCATATGAATACGGGTCCGAAAACAACATCCGTCATGCAGCAGTGATAGAGAACCGAATCGCCGATGATGTTGTTTAACATGAACCTCAGATAGATCATGTTTCCGAGAATAAGGAGTGACAAAGCGATAACGAGCGCTTTTGGAAATCTGTCCGCGAATCCGCGTACCTTCTCATAGGTGTTGTATTTTGCAAATAAGATTCCGACCGCAAACAGCGGGAACCATGAAAGCATAAAAAGGACAGTGCTTACCAGGAAAAGTGGAACATTAACGAATGAAGATTCATTCTGGTATCCGGCAAAGATCACAGCGACCGCGAAGGGAAGAGCGACATAGATGAGAAGGTCGATCAGAGCGTTCTTTTTCCATTTGCGCTCGATGAGCCTGATCAGGGGCAGCAATAAGATAAGCAGAACATAAAGCTTTATGAACCAGCTGAAGCTTACATAAAGCATCTCGTCGTTATGTATCAGCGCGAAAAGATTTACAAAGATATATTTGGGTTCGAACTTTCCTGCAAATGCCAGGTATGCGATTGCGATCAGCATGACTATCCAGTAGGGGATGAGCGTCTTGATGAGCCTTTGGAGGATATAAGTCTTCTTAGGTGCTTCCTTGCTGATGTATGACTTGTAAAGTCCGTAGCCGGAGCAGAACAAAAACATTGCAAGACAGATCTTGCCTGATGCGCCGATGACGTAATCCGCACCTTCCGTTCCGGGAATAACCGCTCTCCATCCGCTTAAGTATTCGACTCCGAACAGGTGGTGGAACATCAGAAGCAGAAGAGCGATACCTTTGAGGTGTTCGGTCTTTTGTGCCGTGATGTCTTTTGAAGCGGTATCAGGTGCTTTGCTCATTCTTGCTTTTCGTACTTTCTGAAGTCGTCAGCGTAGCGCAGGTTCGGTTTGATATAAACGGGTTTTGCGTGACCTGTCGCGAGCATGATCTCGTTGACCATTATGTATGTTGTGCCGGTGTCGATCCAGACATATGCGAGAGTTCTCTCGTACTGGTCATATCTGCCTTCGTCGTATTCGAGATAGACGGTCTTAACATCGGCCAGAAGCTCTTTCAAAAACTTTGAAGCATCCCTGCCTTCTTCGGTATTCTTGCTCTCGTCCTCTAGTACTGATTCGGGAGCGTTGATGCCTGTTAAGCGGACCCTTAATCTTTTTCCGTCGGGGTCATGGACGATTATGGTATCGCCGTCGACCACGCGCTCTAATTCACATGCGACCAGGACGGACGGATCGACCTGAAGCTTTACTCCGAACGGAAGTTCCGTGCCGCCGATGTCGTTCTCCGAGAATACGGAAGCGGCCGTATCGGAGGTCTCTTTATAGACTGTCTGCTGGACCTTTGGTTCAAAGCAGCCTGTAAGAGGCGCCGCAATGAGGGCAAAGCATAGCAGGGCGGTAGGGATTAGGCCTTTAAAATGTCCCGCGGACGATGTTTTCGCAGGGCAAAAAGAGTGATATCTGTCGGGCTTTATTACATTTTTCATGAAAGTATTTTAATCCATAATTTTTACTGTGCAAAGTCAGGACAATCTATGTTAGAATTCTGTCTAGTAATTTTTTCTATATAAATAAGGGGGCGTAAGAATATGCCAAAGAGAGAAGACATCAACAAGATCCTCATCATCGGTTCAGGTCCTATCATCATCGGCCAGGCTTGTGAGTTCGACTATTCCGGAACCCAGGCGTGCAAAGCTTTGAGAAAGCTCGGCTATGAGATCGTTCTCGTTAACTCCAATCCCGCAACGATCATGACCGACCCTGATGTAGCAGACAGAACCTACATTGAACCGCTCAACGTTAAGAGACTTGAGCAGATCATTGCAAAGGAGCGTCCGGATGCGCTTCTCCCTAACTTAGGCGGACAGTCAGGCCTTAACCTCTGCTCCGAGCTTGCAAAGGCCGGAATCCTCGAAAAGTATGGCGTTCAGGTTATCGGTGTCCAGGTTGATGCTATCGAGAGAGGCGAAGACAGAATCGAGTTCAAGGAGACAATGACATCCCTTGGAATCGAGATGCCCAGATCCCACGAAGCATACTCCGTTGAGGAAGCTGTCAAGATCGCAGATGATCTCGGCTACCCTGTAGTTATCAGACCTGCTTACACAATGGGCGGCGCAGGCGGCGGCCTCGTTTATAACATCGATGAGCTTAAGACTGTCGTTGAGAGAGGCCTTGCAGCTTCCATGATCCACCAAGTGCTCGTAGAAGAGTCCATCAGCGGTTGGGAAGAGCTCGAGCTCGAAGTTGTAAGAGATGCTAAGAACAACGTAATCACAGTATGCTTCATCGAGAATATCGACCCTATCGGCGTTCACACAGGTGACTCTTTCTGCTCCGCGCCGATGCTCACTATCTCACAGGACGTTCAGGATATCCTTCAGGATTATTCATACAGGATCGTTAAGGCTATCGAGGTTATCGGCGGCTGCAACTGCCAGTTCGCTCACGACCCGAAGACAGGAAGGATCGTTGTTATCGAGATCAACCCGAGAACATCCAGATCTTCCGCTCTCGCTTCCAAGGCAACAGGTTTCCCTATAGCTCTCGTTTCCGCAATGCTCGCATGCGGCCTCACATTGGATGAGATCCCCTGCGGCAAGTACGGCACACTCGACAAGTACTATCCGGACGGCGACTATGTCGTAATCAAGTTCGCAAGATGGGCTTTCGAGAAGTTCCACGGAGCTCAGGACAAGCTCGGCACACAGATGAGAGCCGTAGGCGAAGTCATGAGTATCGGTAAGACATATAAGGAAGCTTTCCAGAAGGCAATCAGATCCCTTGAGAAGGACAGATACGGCCTTGGTTTTGCAAAGGATTTCAACAAGCTCTCCAAGGAAGAGCTTATGCTTAAGCTCACACAGCCTTCTTCAGAGCGCCAGTTCATCATGTACGAGGCACTCCGTAAGGGCGCTACAGTTGAGGAACTCTATGAGCTCACAAAGATCAAGCACTGGTTCATCGAACAGATGAAAGAACTTGTTGAGGAAGAGGAATCTCTCCTTAAGGGTGCAGGCAGGATCCCTGATGAGCCTGTTCTCCGCCAGGCTAAGCTCGACGGCTTCTCCGATAAGTATCTTTCTCAGCTCCTCAGCGTTTCCGAAGACCTTATCCGCCGTGCACGTTATGAATACGGCATCAAGGAAGCCTGGGAAGGCGTTCACGTATCCGGAACACAGGATGCAGCTTATTACTATTCTTCCTATCATATTGCTGAGGACAAGTCACCTTCTTCCAACAACAAGAAGATCATGATCTTAGGCGGCGGTCCTAACAGAATCGGTCAGGGAATCGAGTTCGACTACTGCTGCGTTCACGCTGCACTTGCTCTCAAGAAACTCGGCTTCGAGTCCATCATCGTTAACTGCAACCCTGAGACAGTATCCACAGACTACGATACATCCGATAAGCTCTATTTCGAGCCTTTGACACTTGAAGACGTTCTCGCTATCCACGAGAAGGAAAAGCCGATCGGCGTTATCGCACAGTTTGGCGGCCAGACACCTCTGAACCTTGCAGCTTCACTCAAGGCTAACGGCGTAAACATCTTAGGTACAACACCTGAGACTATCGACCTCGCTGAGGACAGAGACCACTTCCGTGCAATGATGAACCGTCTTGGTATCCCGATGCCTGAAGCAGGTATGGCTGTAAATGCTGATGAGGCTATCTCCATCGCAAACAAGATCGGCTATCCTGTTATGGTTCGTCCTTCCTACGTTCTCGGCGGAAGAGGAATGGAGATCGTTCATGACGACGAGATGATGAGAGTCTACATGAATGCCGCAGTAGGCGTTACACCTGACAGACCGATCCTCATCGACCGTTTCCTCCACCACGCAACAGAGTGCGAGGCAGATGCTATCTCTGACGGCACAAACTGCTACGTTCCTGCAGTTATGGAGCACATCGAGCTTGCCGGAATCCACTCCGGTGACTCCGCATGCATCCTTCCTTCAAAGAATCTCTCACCTGAAATCGTTGAGACAATTAAGGAATATACAAGAAAGATCGCAGTCGAGATGCACGTTGTAGGTCTCATGAACATGCAGTATGCGATCGAGGACGGCGTTGTCTTTGTGCTCGAGGCTAACCCTCGTGCATCCAGAACGGTACCGCTCGTATCCAAGGTTACAGGCACCAACATGGTTAAGATCGCAACAGATATCATGACAGGAAGCCTTACAGGCAGACCTTCACCTGTACCGGAACTCCACGACAAGGTTATCCCTCACTACGGAGTTAAGGAAGCAGTCTTCCCGTTCAATATGTTCCAGGAAGTTGACCCTGTACTTGGACCTGAAATGAGATCCACAGGTGAGGTTCTTGGCCTTGCTACACACTTCGGCGAAGCAAGCTTCAAGGCTCAGGAAGCAACAAAGACAGAGCTTCCGCTTGAGGGCAGCGTTCTCCTCTCAGTATCCGATCTTGATAAGGTTGACCTCGTTGAAGTTGCAAAGATGTTCGAAGACCTGGGCTTCAAGATCTATGCTACTGGCGGCACATATGACATGATCGTCGGCAGCGGAATCAAGGCTGAGAAGGTCAAGAAGCTCTACGAGGGCAGACCTAACATCGGCGACATGATCCTCAACAGAGACATCGATCTCGTCATCAACACTCCTGCCGGAAAGACATCCTCGCACGATGACTCTTACATCCGTAAGGACGCTATCCGCCAGCATGTTCCTTATATCACGACAATGGCTGCTGCAAAGGCATGCGCTGAGGGTATCAAGGCTGCCAAGGAGCGTCAGTTTGAGGTCAAGGCACTCCAGGACTACCACGCTGAGATTAAGTAAGTAAATTTATTTGTATTAACGCGGCCGGGCTTCATTGTCCGGCCGTTTTATTTTCGAGCCCCGGTTATGCCGCAGTGCAGGTTTTTTGCCAAAACCACCCCTGATTTAGCAAAATTTTGGCAAAAAGAACGCGTTTTGCAAAAATCCTTGCCAAAAGTACTATGGTTTTAGCAAATTTTCAGCAAAATGATCCTGTCTTGTTATTCAAGAGGGCGGTGTACGCAAAACTGTACGCATTTGCACCCGGAATGAGTACGATTTTGCCCTTTGTACATTACAAGACCTGAAATTGTACGCATTTGCACCCGGAATGAGTACATTTTTCAGCACTGGGGTAAAATAACAAAGGCTTTCCCGGAGCGCATCGAAAACATGTTGAAACGACTGTAAGCGCCAGCTTTCCGGCCCAGAAAACACCACCGGCAGAATATGAATCTGCATCTATCAGAAATCGGACATTTTTAGCCTCATATTTGCCTCATTTTGATTTGACAAAAGTTGCTATTTAAACTAGCAAGATTTGTATAGCAATTTTTGTAGAAAACACGCTTTAAGAGACGACACGTTTTCGCGAGATGCCGATAAACATTGAAGGAGCGTTGTAAAAAGTTAGCAATATCGGATTAATCGGCAAATCGCAAGAAAGGTCAAATTTGTTGAAAGCGTATAAATATAAATGAAGATTCCTTGCACTTTGGAGTGTGCACTTTTTGAGGTATTCCTTTTAATATGTTACTTGTACTATTAAGCGAATCGGGAGGTTCATATGTATTTTATAGGTATTGATCTCGGAACATCGGCAGTTAAACTGCTTCTCATGAAGAGCGGGGGAGAGATTATCAGAACTGTTTCTGAAAGCTATCCCGTTAACTTCCCGCAGACCGGTTGGTCCGAACAGAATCCCGAAGATTGGTTCGACGGCACTATCAAGGGCTTATCCAGACTCCTTGAAGGCATCGACGGCAATGAAGTTGCAGGTATCAGCTTCGGCGGCCAGATGCACGGACTTACTCTTCTTGACAGCGAGGGTCAGGTAATCAGACCTGCTATCCTCTGGAACGACGGCAGATCCCAGGTAGAGACAGATTATCTCAACAATGAGATCGGCAAGGCAAATCTTTCCAAGTACACAGGCAACATTGCTTTCGCTGGTTTTACAGCACCGAAGGTAATGTGGGTACATAAGAATGAACCCGAGAACTTTGCAAAGATCGCAAAGATCTTGCTACCTAAGGATTATCTTGCATACAGACTCTCAGGCGTTTTCGCTACAGATGTTTCTGATGCATCAGGCACGCTTTATTTCGACTGCGAGAACAGAAAGTGGTCAGACGAGATGCTTAAGATCTTGGACATGAAGGCTGAGTGGCTTCCCGAAGTGTTCGAGAGTTATGAGGCAATCGGCAAGATCCTTCCTGAGATCGCTGACAAGCTCGGAATCAATAAAGACTGCGTAATTGCTGCAGGCGCAGGCGACAATGCTGCAGCGGCCGTAGGTATGGGGATCATCGGCAATGGCGGATGCAATATCTCTCTCGGTACTTCCGGAACGATATTCATCGCATCCAGCACCTTTAAGAATGATGAAGCTAACTCACTTCACGCATTCGACCACGCAGATGGCGGATTCCACCTCATGGGATGCATGCTCTCAGCAGCTTCCTGCAACAAGTGGTGGATGGAAGAGATCATCGGCACAACAGATTATGCTAAGGAACAGGAAGGTCTTGAGGCTCTCGGTACTAACAAAGTATTCTTCCTGCCTTACCTCATGGGCGAGAGATCACCTCTCAACAACCCTGACTGCCGCGCTATGTTCGTAGGTATGTCAATGGATACAACACGTAAGGATATGACACTTGCAGTCATGGAAGGCGTTGCATTCGCACTCAGAGATTCCTTCGAGTGTGCTAAGAAGATGGGCCTCGACATCAAGAGTTCCTCCATCTGCGGCGGCGGCGCAAAGTCCAAGCTCTGGTGCACGATCGTATCCAACGTTCTCGGTATCGAACTCACTCAGACAGAGAACGACGAAGGTCCTGCTATGGGCGGCGCTCTCCTCGCAGCAGTTGCTTGCGGCGAGTATGCTTCTGTTGAGGAAGCTTGCGCAGCTACAGTTTCCAAGCACGTTTCCGTAGTTCCCACACCTGAGCTCGTTGCTAAGTATGACGAGAGATATAAAGAGTTTTCAAAAATCTATCCCGCAATGAAGGAGGCAGGTTTATGGTAATTTACGAGGCAACATCTTCCAATTTCAAAAAGTACGGAAGAATCGTTAAGAACATCGATTTCGCACCCGTTATCGAGGCTCTTAACAAGATCGCTCTTCCCGCAGAAGGCGTAGCTTATGAGCCTACGGTTGCATCTCTTGAAGAGGCATCTGCAAAGGTCGATGTTACGAGACTTTTCGGCGGCGAGTTAAAGCTTGAGACAGGCTACTGCGCAGGTCACAATACTCTTCTTAACGCAGTTGAGTATCACAGATCTTCTGAGATCAACGTAGCTGCTACAGACTGCATCCTTCTTTTGGGTTCTCTGCAGGACGTAACTGACGATTTTAAGTATGACACTTCCAAGATCGAAGCATTCCATATCCGTAAGGGCACAGCAGTTGAGCTCTATGCTACAACTCTTCACTATGCTCCCTGCGGAATCGAAGATGACGGCTTTATGGTCGGCGTAATCCTTCCTTACGGAACAAACTTCGACTTAGAAGAAGATCACATCGACTGTCTGGCAGACTCAGACAGCGAAGATAAGCTCCTTACAGCTAAGAATAAGTGGCTTATCGCTCATCCCGACGCTCCCGGTGAGAAGGGACATTTCCCCGGACTCATTGGTGCTAATATTGAAGTCAACGTGACTAAAAAACAGATGGAGGAAATCTAAACATGTCAAAGAAATTATTTAACGCACCTGACGTTAAACTCGCAATCGTAGCAGTCTCACGTGACTGCTTCCCGGAATCACTTTCCGTAAACAGAAGAAAGGCTCTTGTTAAGGCTTTTACTGACAAGTATGGTGCTGATGACATCTATGAGTGCCCTATCTGCATCGTTGAGTCTGAGATCCACATGCAGCAGGCTCTTGCAGACATCAAGGCTGCAGGCTGCAACGCTCTTTGCGTATACCTTGGTAACTTCGGACCTGAGATCTCCGAGACAATGCTCGCTCAGCAGTGGGATGGCCCCGTTATGTTCTGCGCAGCAGCTGAAGAATCACAGAACGATCTCGTTGGCGGCAGAGGCGATGCTTACTGCGGTATGCTCAATGCTTCCTACAACCTCAAGATCCGTGGCGTAAACGCTTACATCCCTGAGTATCCTGTCGGAAACGCAGAAGAGTGCGCTGACATGATCAAGGACTTCATTCCTGTAGCTAGAGCTCTCTATGCTATGAAGAATTTGAAGATCATTTCTTTCGGTCCCCGTCCGCAGAACTTCTTCGCATGCAACGCTCCCATCGAGCCTTTGTACAGAATGGGCGTTGAGATCGAAGAGAACTCTGAGCTCGACCTTTTCGAAGCTTTCAAGAATCATGAAGGCGACGAGAGAATCCCTGCTAAGGTTGCAGAGATGGAAGCAGAGCTCGGCGCAGGCAACAAGAAGCCTGAGATCCTCGAGAAGCTCGCTCAGTACGAGCTCACACTCCTTGACTGGGTTGAGGCTCACAAGGGTTCAAAGAAGTTCGTTGCAATCGCTGGTAAGTGCTGGCCTGCATTCCAGACACAGTTCAAGTTCGTTCCTTGCTATGTAAATAGCCGTCTCACAGGTATGGGTATCCCGGTTTCCTGCGAAGTTGATATCTATGGCTGCCTCTCTGAGTACCTCGGATATGTTATCTCTGAAGATATCGTTACTCTCCTCGACATCAACAACTCCGTACCTCACGACATGTACGATGAGTCCATCGCTGGCAAGTTCGATTACAAGTTCACAGATACATTCATGGGCTTCCACTGCGGCAACACATGCTCCAAGAAGCTTGCTTTCTGCGAGATGAAGAACCAGATGATCATGGCTCGTGCTCTCCCTGTAGAGGTTACAAACGGTACTCTCGAGGGCGACATCGCTCCCGGTGACATCACATTCTACAGACTGCAGTCCACATCTGACGGTCAGATCAGAGCTTACGTTGCAGAGGGTGAGGTTCTCCCTGTTGCTACTAAGTCCTTCGGCGGCATCGGCGTTTTCGCTATCAAGGAAATGGGCAGATTCTACAGATACTTCCTTATCGAGAAGAACTTCCCTCACCACGGTGCAGTTGCATTCGGCCACTATGGAAAGGCTCTCTACAACCTCTTCACATATCTTGGCATTTGCCCTTGCGACATCGGCTACAACAAGCCCGCTGGCGACAGATATCCGAAGGAAAATCCTTTTAACGCACCGTTCAACTGATATAGTTTGGATATGTATGGTGGGGCTTGATCTATGGGTCAAGCCCTTCCGTATGTCTCAAGCTTGAAGAATAAAAATCATAAGAAAAGGGAAAACCTAAAATGAACAACAAAGAACTTCAAATCACAGCGACAAAGGTTCGCAAGGGAATAGTTGAAGCAGTTCACAGTGCAAAGTCCGGCCATCCGGGCGGATCACTTTCCGCTGCTGATATGTTCACTTATCTTTATTTTGAAGAAATGAACATTGATCCTAAGAATCCCAAGGATCCCAACAGAGACAGATTCGTCCTCTCCAAGGGTCACACGGCTCCGGGCCTTTATTCCACACTCGCAAACAGAGGATTCTTCCCTGTTGAAGACCTTAAGACACTCCGTAAGCTCGGTTCTTACCTCCAGGGACATCCCTGCATGACAGAGACTCCCGGCGTAGACATGAGCACAGGTTCATTAGGTCAGGGCGTTTCCGCTGCAGTTGGTATGGCTCTTGCTGCAAAGCTCAATGGTGATTCCTACAGAGTTTATGCTCTTACAGGTGACGGTGAGATCCAGGAAGGCCAGATCTGGGAAGCATTCATGTTCGCAGGCGCTAAGGGTATCGACAACCTCACAGTAGTTATCGATAACAACGGACTTCAGATCGACGGTAAGATCGAAGACGTTTGCTCACCTTATCCGATCGACAAGAAGCTCGAAGCATTCAACTTCAATACGATCTGCATCGACGGTCACGATTTCGACCAGATCAGAGATGCATTCGCACAGGCTAAGGAATGCAAGGGCAAGCCTACGGCTATCATCATGAAGACAACCAAGGGCAAGGGCGTTTCCTACATGGAAAATCAGGCAGGCTGGCATGGCAAGGCTCCTTCTGACGAAGAGTACGAGCAGGCTATGAAAGAGCTTGATGAGCAGTTAGCAAAATATGAAGCAGAGGTATGATCATGGGAGATATAGTAAAAATCGCTACACGTGAGAGCTATGGTAACGCACTCGCAGAGCTCGGCAAAGTGAACCCCAATGTGGTAGTTCTTGATGCTGACCTCGCAGGCGCAACAAAGACTTCCACATTCAAGAAGGCATTCCCGGATCGTCATATCGACTGCGGAATTGCAGAAGCAAACATGACAGGTATCGCTGCAGGTCTTTCCACATGCGGCAAGATCCCGTTCGTATCTTCTTTCGCAATGTTTGCTGCAGGCAGAAACTTTGAGCAGGTTAGAAACTCTATAGGTTATCCCCACCTCAACGTTAAGATCGGCGCTACACATGCCGGCATCACAGTAGGTGAGGACGGAGCTTCCCACCAGTGCTTGGAGGATATCGCTCTTATGAGAACGATCCCCGGAATGACAGTTATCGTTCCTTCCGACGACATCGAAGCTAAGGCTGCTGTTTTCGCTGCTGCTGAGACAGAGGGACCTTTCTACATGAGATTCGGAAGAGCTGCTGTACCGGTAATCAACGACAATCCTGACTACAAGTTCGAAGTAGGCAAGGCTGTTGTCCTCAAGGACGGCACAGACATGGTAATCTTCGCTTGCGGCGTTTGCGTTGCAGAGGCTCTTGGCGCAGCTGAGAAGCTCGCAGCTGACGGCATCAGCGCAGCAGTCGTAAACATCCACACGATCAAGCCCATCGACAAGGATACTGTCCTTGAGTTCGCTAAGAAGACAAACAGAGTATTCACAGTTGAAGAGCACTCCGTTATCGGCGGTATGGGCAGCGCAGTATGCGATGTACTTGCTGAAGAGTATCCTGTAAAGGTTACAAAGATCGGTGTCTATGACAGATTCGGTAAGTCCGGCCCGGCTGGCGCCCTCATGAAGGAATTCCAGCTCGACGCAGAAGGAATCTACAACCAGATCAAGGCTAAGATCTGATCTTTCGACAATAACTCGAAAACCAAGGCGGTGTCTCATGTGAGGCACCGCTTTCTTATGAGCTGTGATAAGGTGAAAACTGACACCTACAGACAATTCCTCATTGTTTGACTTTTTTATATGTAGTTTTTTGCGATAAAGAGGTTAAAACGGGTCAAACCTACAGATATTATTCCGAATAATCTGATAAATGTCTGCAGGTTCTTTGCAGATGCTGGTGTTTTGTGGCTAAACCTACATATAAAACTTGCTGTATACGGATAATTGTCTGTAGGTGTGATTTTATTGATAAATGTTTATATATAAAGGGCCGCCTCATCGTTGAGACGGCCCTGTTATAACTGTTTTAATCAGCAAAGAAATTATCTTTCTCTTCCGTCGCCTTCCTTGTCCTTGAAGGAGATCTCGGCGCCGAGCTTCTCGAAGATCCTCTTAAGGAAGATGGAATAGAACAGCGCGATGAGTGAGATGCCAAGGAAGATCAGAAGGCTCGCCGTAAGTGAGGGGAACTGCCAGAATGCATAAGCGAGACCTGCAGTGATTACGACATACATGATCGTTACCGGCAGGTTGGTGATGGACAGGAGCAGAGCGTTCTTCAGGATCTGTCCGAAGGATTCCTCAAACCAGGCCAGGAGAGGGAAGGAATAGAGAGTGTGTGCAAGTATCAGGATCAGGAAGAAGTAGGGAATGTACTGAACCCATGAAAGGTCAGGTGACATCATAGTATTTACCATGACGACCTCGAAAATAAAGAATGCCGATACTGCCGCATAAAACAGCTCAAGCAATGTAGCCTTAAGGAAATTATCCCTGAAAGCTTTGAAATAGTCCTTGAAAATAGACGGATTGTCGCCTGCAAGGATCGCGATCGTTATTCTGTACAAAGATGTAAGTGAAGCACCGATAGTGAAGATCGGAATACAAGTTAATATAAATAATAAATTAACTATAATCAGATTACAGAGTCCGGTAAGGAATCTCGTTGCCGTACTTTTAGGATTAAAAAACGAAGGCTTTGATGCGGGTGCCTTGTTGTTGTCAGCTGCCATGCTATTTACCCCTTATTTCATATATAGTAAACTCTACCAATAGTACCACATAACCACAGTTATTGCGCACTTAAGAAGCGATTTGCACAAGTGAAAGCCGCGCTGGTTGTAAAAAACGCGATATTATGCACATCGTTTTATGCAATTTACCTTTATCGAGAGCAAAAATTGTACAATTTACTCAAGGAAAGCAAGATATGTATAATTGTGGTCAAATTGTAGCAAGAAATGTGGAGAAACATATTCCGTTTTTGACTAATATTTACAATGTAGAAGGGCCAAGAGGCCCCGAACAATTTCATTAAGGAGGAAACTTTATGAAAAAGGTTATTGCCAGTGTTCTTTCATTAGCAATGGTTGCTGCACTTGCAACTGGTTGCGACGAGGGAAACAAACCGTCTGATCCTACAGCATCACAGGAGCCCGGTGTTACACAGGGTCCCGACGCTAGCGTTTCAGACGAGCCCACAACAACAGCAAAGCGTACTATGACATTCGGTACAGGTGCTGAGAAGATCAATCTTTGGTCATTCACAGACGAGATCCCGAAGATGGTAGGCCAGTATGTTAAGCAGGTTCCTGCTTTCGGTGAGAAGTACACAATCGAGTGCACAATCATCGCTACAGACGGTGGTGCTTATCAGACAGCTCTTGACAACGCTCTTGTTGCTGGCGGCGACATGGCTCCTGACATGTATGCAGCTGAGGCAGCTTTCATCCTCAAGTATTCACAGGGTGACATGGCTAAGTTCGCAGCTACTTACAAGGATCTCGGCATCGATGTAGACGCTAAGATCAAGGAAGCTCAGATTGCTGAGTACACAATCCAGGTTGGTTCACGTGA
>CACZML010000013.1 GCA_902782235.1 Oscillospiraceae bacterium | reverse complement strand
CTTGTCATTGTCAACAAAACAGATAAGACCTACGATGATGTCGAATCCTTGAAAAAACCTTTCGTAAAGGGCGAAGATGCAAGAGGCAATAAGGGCACAGGTTTGGGATTATCCATTGCGGAGAATAATCTTAATATCCTTGGATATAAGCTCGAACTCGTGTCGGAGGAAGGAACGTTTAAGGCAATTATACACTTCAGATAATAGTGGGAATGGAAAATGGGTTCAAAAACCTCTGCGCTGTCTGTGCAGAGGTTTTTGCTGTCATAAGATATAATTAGACCAAAGAATAAGAGCAGGAGGCGCATATGAGAGATTACACGCTAGGGAATACGGGCATAACAGTTCCGCAGAATGCTTTCGGTGCGCTGCCTATCCAGAGAGTAAGCACGGAATATGCAGTTATGCTTTTGCATAAAGCATATGATGGCGGCATGAGATTCTTTGATACTGCCAGAGCTTATTCCGACAGTGAAGAGAAGGTCGGAATCGCTTTCGAAGGCATGAGGGATAAGGTCTATATCTCATCGAAGACACAGGCGACCACAAGGGAGAAGTTCTGGTCTGATCTGGAGACATCTCTGAAACTCCTCAAGACTGACTATATTGATATCTATCAGCTTCACTGCGCAGCTAAGTGTTATGGCGAAGGCGACGACCTTTATGAGTGCATGAAGGAAGCAAAACAGCAGGGCAAGATCAGGCACATTGGAATCACCGCACATAAGATCGGTGTTGCGGAAGAAATCATAGACAGCGGTCTATATGAGACATTGCAGTTCCCGTTCTCTTATCTGGCATCTGACAGGGATATTGCTCTTGTTAATAACTGCGCTAAGGCAGGTATGGGCTTTATCGCCATGAAGGGTTTATCAGGCGGTCTGCTCACGAATTCCGAAGCATGCATGGCCTTCATGAGCGAATATGAGGCGCTCCCTATTTGGGGCGTTCAGAGAGAATCAGAACTTGACGAATGGCTCAGTTTCTTTGAGCGCGATGTAAAGATGACTGATGAGATCAGGGCGTTCATTGAGAATGACCGCAAGGAGCTCTTAGGCGAGTTCTGTAGAGGCTGCGGATACTGCATGCCGTGCACGGTTGAGATCACTATCAACCAGTGCGCCAGAATGAGCCAGATGATAAGACGTGCGCCGTCACAGAACTGGCTTACGGATTTTTGGCAGAATGAGATGATGAAGATCGAGAACTGCGTCGACTGCGGACTGTGCAAAACAAGGTGTCCTTACGAACTCGACATACCGAATCTTCTTAGGAAGAATCTTCAGGATTATAAAGAGATCCTTGCAGGCAAAGAAGTGTAAGGGAAGCTCCTAAAGCAATGGGATATGACACGGAGACGAAATGCGATTGCATGATATAATCGTGTGGGGAAGGAGCTTGCTTTGAAAAATCTGACTTCATTAGGTAAAGATAAAACAGCGCTTCAGAAGGCACCTGTGATTACGTGCCTTGGCTCCATGCTGCTTACTGCTTTTATCCTTCTGTTGTCTTATATCCTTCTGGGATTTTCTCCGTTCGGTGACAAGGCACTTCTTTATAAAGACGGACAGCAGCAGATGGTCGACCTTTTCTGCTGGTATAAGGACGTTCTCACGGGCAGGTCTTCAATAGACTATACGTTCACCAAGTATCTTGGAGGCAGTAATTTCGCAGTATTCACTTACTACCTGTCATCACCGTTCAGCCTCCTTATCGTTTTCTTCGATAAGTCCCAGGCCTCATTGTTCATGAATATACTTTACCTGCTGAAGGCTTCGTTCGCGGCGCTCTTTGCAGGTTATTATATCTGCAGAAGATTCAAGCCTGACACGCTCTCAAAGTATGCTTTCACGGTTATCCTTGCGACATCTTATGCCCTTAATCTTTACATGATCTCCCAGAGCTCCAACGTCATGTGGCTCGACGGAGTTTATATGCTGCCCCTGATCCTTGCAGGCGTTGAGAAGCTCGTGGATGAGAAGAAGAGCACGCTCTTTGTGATCTCAGCTGGCCTTGGGCTGATCTTCAACTGGTATGTGGGAATAATAAATCTGATGTTTGCAGGCATCTGGCTCTTTTTCGAGACCGCGCGAAAAGCAATACAGAACAGCCCTTACGGGAATAAGAAGGAACATCCTGTATTAAAGATGTTTGGCGCATCGACCGTAAGGTTCGCAATAGCTTCAGTATCGACACTTCTGATCTCGGCTGTGATCCTTCTTCCGACGCTGACGATGCTCTCAGGAAGATCTTACGGCCACTCGGGCCTGTCGATGCTCACGGACTTCTCCGTAATAGGTCTCATCCCCAATGTTATAAGCAACTATTCGTTCGGCATTGTAAGCCTTAAGGGAAGCGTAAATCTCTTTGCGGGAAGCCTTGTGTTCTTCGGCGTCATCATGCTGTTCTTCTCCGTCTCCAAAAAACTCAAGGAGAAGATCCTTTACGGATGCTTATTGTTGTTTACGGTTCTGGCGTTTTACTGGCAGCCTCTGGTAGCAGTTTTCTCGATGCTTCGTGAAGTCGAATCATTCTGGTACCGCTATTCTTACGTGGGAAGCTTCGCGCTCGTATATCTTGCTGCAGTATTCTTCCTCGAGTGCGATCTGAAGAAGATAAGGATCTTCATTCCGCCGTGCATAGCAGCTGTATATGCTCTTATCGTATTCCTAATGACCGATAAGAATTCGCACCCGGTACCGGAGGTGCTCTTAACAGCGAAGATGTCGGAGATCTTATCTTTAACCCCTGACTACTATGGCATACCGCTTGTTTCCAAGATCGTATTTCCGGTCCTTACGGCACTCGTTCTGTGTCTGATCATTGGAGCTAAGGAAGCTGATAAATCATTGCCTAAGCTGGGTTCTGCAATTCTCGCACTTATCCTTATCGCGGAACTTGTGATGAGCCAGAATGTCCTGGGAAGGATCTATTCTACTGATGACGGACCTTTTATCGATTCTTATACAACTAAGGAATTGGAGCTTCTTGATAAGATCGATGATCCTTCATTCTACAGAGTAGTCCAGACAACATATCACAGTTACTACCATGAACTTGCAGGTTCGTACAGCGAGCCGATGGCATATGGTTTTAATTCGGTAACGGCTTTTGTATCTGCACCTGATGAGAACAGCGTATGGTTCCTGGACCGCGCAGGATATCCCGGTTATTACGACACGATCCCGGTAACGGAATCGGAGAATATCGCGCTCGACAGCCTTCTTTCCGTTAAGTATGTTCTTCTTCCTGCAGGAGATAAGAACACTGAAGGTTTGCAGAAGATGGGCGGCGTGGACGGCTTTAAGGATATCTACTTAAATCCTTATGCTGTGCCTGCTGCGTTTGTCATTGATAAGACAGGTTCTTACGAGAGCAGCAAGACTGATCCTGCGCTATATCTTAACGATGTATATAAGCACCTTTCAGGCGTCGAAAAGGATATCTTTATCCCTGTTGCAGCAGACAGTGTAACCGCTGCTTCTGATGAGACAGGCTATACATATCTGATCGGTACAGGTTCTGATGAAGGTGTGATCTTATATGCAAATCTCATCACGGACACTGAGAAAGGCGCTGAGCTTTACATGAATGGTGAGAAATTTACTGCTTATTCCGAGGAGATGGCTCCCAAGATGATCCGTATTCAGCCCGTCAACGGAAAGGCTGAATTAAAGCTTGTTTTCAAGGATTCTGAAGGCGGACACAAGGTTACTGATGCGCTGTTCTATACCGTTGATAAGGCTGCTCTGGCTGAGGCTTCAGAAGCCATTAAGAGCAAAGCAGCATCCAAAGCCGATATCCGTGACGGCCACTGCAGATTCGAAGTAAGTAACGCATCTGCCGGCACGAGCCTTTTCGTGTCGGTCCCTTATAACAAGGGCTGGACCATTACGAGAAACGGCCACAAGATCGACGTTGATCTTACATGTGATACCTTCATCACGATCCCTCTCGAGAATGGCGGCAACGTAATAGAGATGAACTATCGTGTGCCTCATCTTACAGCAGGCATAATTGCTGCTGTAATGGGTATAGTTTTACTTGCCGGGATTACTGTTTTCGAGAGCAGGAAAAAGGAAAAGATCAGTAAGTGATCTCCCAGTAGAATTCATCGCGCTTGCAGAAAGCGAATGTGTAATCCTTGGTGCCGGGATACTCGTCGGTGCCTTCATTCTGTGATATGAACTTATCGATCGCCTCAGACTTTTTAGCGATCTCTTCATCGGTCAGAACTATCTTTTTGACCTTGCTCCAGTCAAGCGTCGTTTCCTTTGTGGGGAACGGATTGGAGAATTCCTTGATCACCGGCTTGTTGTCTGAACCGTAAGAGAGGCGCTCAGGCCATTCGTTTTCTTCACCGTGGATTACTGATTCGCACAGTACAGGGTGGAAGCCGGTTTCCTTGGAAAGGTTCTCCAGAGTCTCTTTTACCAGTGCAAAGCCTGATGCGTGGTCTGTGTGCCATTCGAATTCTGATGTCGTATAGACGCGGTCAGGACGGCAGGCGAGAAGATATGAATAAAGATCTGATTTCAGATTTGCACCTGTGAAGTCCGCAGGCTCTCCCGTATTAAGCGTGTGGTAGTCGTAAAGGTTCTGCACAGGATCGCCGTAAGTGGAAGTCTTGCCGCTTCTGGACTGGAAGCACTTATCGGGATCTTCTGAAGTGAAGAGCGCCTGTATCGTGAGGTCGCTATAACCAAGCACGGTGATATCAGACTTATCAAGGCCCACGACAGAAAGCGCTTCAACGCTCTCAGCGAGGCGGATCGCAGTATATTCCGTGCCGTAATAGTCACCAGTTGTAAGGAACAGGACCTTAACGCTATTTCCTTTTTTGAGTTCCTGCTGGATCGTGCCTGCAAATGCAAGGATCTCGTCGTCCTGGTGGGGAGCTACGATGAGCGATACCTGTTTCCTGGATTCTTTTACGGAGACATCGTTAAATGTGATATTGCCGTCGCCGGGGAGGAATCTGAACTTTACTTCATTCTTTCCGGCATCAAGATATATGGCTTCGTCTATGGTTCCTTCGCCGTTGGGGAAGCTGACCTTCTTAAAGAATCTGCCGTTAATAAACAGGCCGTATGTAGCGTCTGCTCCGGCATTCTTATAAGAAGCCTTGAGGTCGAACCTGCCGCTCTCTTTGGCGTCAAATGAATAGACCTCGGAATGCTCGCCGGGCAAAAGATCAGCGTCGTAGTTATATACTTCGACAGAGCGGAAACCTGCAGCATTGTCTTCAAAAACCTCAGCCTGATCGAGCATCTCGCCGACGATTGCCTTGCAGTATGCTCTTCTGTCGTCGTTGTCTTCGAAGAATGTGATCTTGCCGTAAACCCTGTTGTGTGTGATCTGTCCTTTGTGAGACGTTCCTTCAGGATAGAACATGTAAAGGCCGATCATGCCGCCATTATGGACATAACCATGCTCTGAAACGTAGCCGTCGATATCAACAGCGCATCTTATGATGTCCGGGTAGCCTGCTCCGATAAGGCCGCCCATGAACTGCTCATCCTTGGTATTGCGGTCAGTATCTGTGCATACGAGAGTCACATCAGCCTGAACGTTCTCGAGAAGGCCATAACCGTAACCTGCAACGCCGCCGACGCCGAACATCTTCTCGTGAGCTCTTAAGTAGACTTCGCCTGTGACAGTGCAGTTGATTATCTTCGAATTGCCCATATATCCGGCTATCGTTCCTGCAAAACAGGGTTCATCCGTCTCATATTCAACGTAGACTGAAGAGAGTGTAAGGTCTTTTACAGTTGCATTCTCGATCACGTCGAAAAGGCCCACAAGGGTAGTCTGATAAGACTTCATGTTGCCGTCGTAAGTATCCCTTACAGCGTTTCCCTTGGTGCTGAGCCTTAAGTTCTTTATCGCGTGGCCGTTGCCGTCCAGCGTTCCGTTAAAAGTAACCGGAGTCCATTCAATGCCTGCCATATCGATATCACAGGCGAGGTAATACTTTCCGTCGGGTTTATTGGAGATGGCCTTGAGATCCTCATAAGTCGAGATCTTCGTATAGGTTAAAAGGGCGATCCTGTGACCGAGATCAAAGAAACCGAACAGCAGAACGATGAGCAGGATAACTGCAGCGGCCATTACGCCGGTCAGAAGAAGTTTGGTCCTGGAGTTGCTGTTCTTGTCTTTTCCCATATTTAAATGCCTGCTTTCTTGTAGAGATAATAAGCGTCGGTTCCTACAGTTGAATTGAAGTCTTTTGCCGAATATTTGCAGATGCTTACGACTTCATAGCCTTCCCAGCCGTCATTCATGTTCTTTGTGACGATGAAATCGACGCGCTGCTGTTTTATGGCGTCATCTTTCGAGAGCCTGGCTTCATCCAGAACGGAATCGATATTAAGTCCGCAGAAATATTTTTCCGTCGGAGCTATGCCGGAGACCGTGTAGAAGCCCTGGTCGAGGAATCCGTAGTTCAGCATAGTTGCGCCGGGATAGTCTTTAAGATATTCAGCGAAAACATACTGCGGCATCTCATCTTTCTTCCTGAAGATATTTTCGGTGGCAAAAGACGAGAAGAACGCCAATACTGCGAGTCCGGCGGCAAGAGGCACGGTGATAAACATTCTGGTCTTAATGCGTGAGAGCAGGGCTTCTGCAGCTGCAAGCGCAGGCAGGGTCAATGCCGCGAGCGCGAAAACATAGTAGAAGCCGATAAAGCTTCCCTGGAAGATGAATACGACCGTAAAAAGGAACAGCGTCAGATAAGACATGAGCTCCGCAAAGCGCTTCTTTAAAGCGAAGAATACGATTGAGATCAGGAGAGTCACCGCAATATATATGTTATCTGAGAGCTTGATTACTGCGAGTGAGAGCGTGTAGGGGAGAATGCCCGACAGCGGAATGGATTCGTTCAAGTTCCTGTAGAGGAAAATGTTGTTGTAGAAGTATGCGGTATAGAGGTCGCCAAGCGCATTGTTGCAGGCAAAGTAAGCCAGCACGGGCAGTGATGCTGCGGCAAAGGCTGCGATGAAGACCAGTATGAGGGGAAGGATCTTTTTGAACAGCTTTTTCCTTATGGAGAACACGAGGAATATAAGAACCATGCCAAGGAAGAAACCGCACAGGGTGTACTTGATCCAGAATGCCATGGCTGTTGCTGCACCGATAAATACTGTTTCTTTTTTGTCCGGCAGAGTCTTGTTCTTAAGTGCTTTAAGAAGGATATAAAGCGAGATGACATAGAACGGCAGGATCATTTCCTCAGCGCTGTCACCGTAGAAGTAAGATCTTACGGAATAGAGAAGCATCATGGCGGGAACGGACAGCACATAGAGACGCCTGGTGACTTCCACATAAAGGCCTGCGAGCTTTATGGAATAGAAGTGAGTGACCGCGCAGATGATTATCTGGATAAAGAAAACACCAATGAAAGTCTTACGGGATATGAGGGCTGCAAGAGCATGAATGAAATAAAGAACAGGACCCTTCTGCTCGTAAAGATCCCTGTAGGGGACCTGTCCTCTTAAGATCCCGGAGCCCATCGTAAAGAAGCAGTTCGGATCTTCCCAGTTGTTGAACGGATAGAGGGGAGATGAGCAGGAGAATACCAGGATCACGGACACGGCAACGAGGAAGGAAAATAATATCCTCCCCAAAAACGCTTTCCTGTTGGCTTTGTCCGACATAGTTGATCCGCCCTCTCCAGCAAATTGTACCATTATTATACAAGGATTCGTTTTCCTTAGAATGCTGCCCCCGAATGCCCGGCTGATATAATAATGGTATAATCAAACGGCGGACATCAAAGAATTATGATTAACCATTAAACATGCAGATTTTATGAACACGACCGACACGTTAAAACAAGGCTTCTTGCAAAAAGAGATAAAGATCACATTAAGCAATTTCTTCCTTGCTTCCCTGATCTATCTGACGTTGCCGGTAGTCATATTCTTTATCGGTTATCTCAAGTTCGGATGGGCAGTGCTTTTCTCATCTCTTACCGTCTTTTCCGTCTGGTGGGCATGGCATGACATGGCGAAGAAAAATGCAGGCGGAGTTAAGGATCTTAATGAGAGATCGGTTACGGTCAAGTATTCTTATTTCCTGTTCCTGATCCCTGTTGTTCTTATATTCCTTTATCTGGGCGGTGTCAGCGAGTTCTCATGGTGCGTAGGAGACCACCGCGTACGCTATGCGATCCTGTATGACCTCATCGAATATAAGTGGCCTGTCATCTATGATTTCTCGACGCAGAGCAATCCTGTCGTAGCCGAATCCTTAGGCTCCGGCAAAGTTGCATTTGCATATTATTTTGTGTTTTGGATGATCCCCGCATTATTCGGAAAAGTCTTCGGCATGATGGCCGCAAGGATCGTTCTCATGATCTGGTCCGCTATTGGCTTATCCCTCGTCGCACTGGGCGCCAATCTCCTCTACGGAAAGCAGTCGAGATTCTTGTTCATTGCGCTGATGCTCTTTGCAGGATTTGACGTATTCCCTTACTGGTACAACCAGTTCTCAGGTTTCGGCTCCTCGTGGGAAGACTGGACATGGCATTTCAGAGTGGTGGGCAATTTCTATCAGATAATGAACGTGTTCCATCAGGCGATACCGGGCTGGCTTATCACGATCCTGCTGCTCCTTTGCGTAAGATCAAGATGCATTGGATTACTGGGCTCTCTGATGTTCTGCTATTCGCCCTGGGCTGCGATCGGAATCTTCCCGATGTGCGTCGTTAAGATCTTTGAAGCGAACAGGGGCCTTAAGGCAAAAGAAGTTCTTAAGAACATATTCACCTGGGGCAACATGATCGCGCCCGTGGTATTTTTCGCGTGCTTTGCGTCATTCTATCTGGCAAATTCCAACGCAACCTACGACTACGGATTTATCTGGAATTTCTATGCGACATGGTATGGCCTGCTTCTCGATTATGCCGCATATATCTTTTTCGAATTCGGCATTTGGGCTGTGCTTATCCATAAAAAATACAAGAAGGATCCGATGTTCTATGCGGCGATCGCAACGCTTCTCATCATCCCTATCTACAAGATGAGCGGACCTAACGATCTTCTCATGAGAGGCTCAATGGCACCGCTGTTTACGATCGCGCTTTACGCCGTAATGTTTGTCACCGACAGCTTCAACGAGATGATGCAGAAGGGTAACAAGAAGGTAAAGCCGAGGCTGGTGATCCTCACGTTCCTGGTTGCAGCATATACGAGTCTTAATTTCATCCTGACATCCGTCCTTCTGACATCGATGATCTATATGAAGATCGAGCCTGAGCAGGACATGACGACGGGCATCGTCTCTTTCGGCGACGTCCGCGATGAGAAGTATCTTGAGATGGTACAGGTCCAGTTCTATGTTTACGATTATGAAGACAAGACTTTCTTTAAGTATTTCGCGAAATAACGGAGATATCTGATGGAGAAGAAGCAGGGTGTGATAAAAAAGTATGCTGACGTGATCGCCTTATTCCTGGTGTCGCGCATATGCTTTGCGGTGATCCTCCTGGTCTCCGGAAAGACTGTACCCGAGCTCGTCTATCTGTTTGACAGCGAGCTTTACCGCCAGATAGCAGAGAACGGTTACTACAAGGATTTCCTGACCGCATTCTTCCCCATGATCCCGCTCATTATGCGGTTCCTTACAGGATACGGACTTATCGTTATTAACCAGATCTGCCTGTTTATTTCGATGGTACTCTTAAAAAAGCTTTTGGAGGAGGACGCGAAAAGTCCGTCTGCCAAATATATCCTTCTGATCTTCGCATTTTCTCCCGTGGCATATTTCTCGCTCACAGGATATACAGAGAGCATCTTCTTCGTTCTCACTTTAGGCGCGTTCTATCTGTTCGTTAAGAATAAACTTCCATGGCTCATGGGAATCCTTCTGGGACTTTCAGTGTTCACGAGAAATACAGGATCGATCGTTTTCTTCGCGCTCTTCGTCGGAATGGTAATAAGGTGGATCAGGAAGGAAACAAAGTTCACGGACATCATCCTCGCTTATGTTCCTGCCACATTGATAAGCGTTATTTATCCCGTCTATCTTCAGGTAAAATTTGGCAACTGGAAGATCTTTGTCGACTGCCAGTATGAGAACTGGCTGAAGATACATTCGAATTTCTTCAAGACCTGCTTCATCAGCTTTAAGATGATATTCACCAATGCTTACGATTACGATATCTACACGCTGGTGCTCTTCAGGATCAACGAAGTGATCACGATCTTAATGACAGCATTCCTGATCTATCTCTGTGTTAAGGAATTCAAAAAGCTTAAGAAGCTGGATGTCATATCAGTCGTATCTGTTCTCGTAACGCTGTTGTCTGTCGTGATCTTTGCCACGACCATCATGGACCCTGAATATAATGCTCCGACGAGGAGCTTCTACCGTTACTACTGCGGAATGTTCCCGGCGTTTACATTACTGCGTGATGGCGGCAGTCTTCTTCAGGGGAACGTTCTTCTATTGATTTAATAACCCAGTTCCTTGAGTTCTTTTACTATGCCTATGTAGAAGGGCACGATGTCGCTGACCTCATTGTCACTTGCAGGTGACTTGGAAGTAAATCTCATGCGTCTCATATCAACCACATCAGCGTGCGAAACGCCTCTGTGGGTAGTGGATGTGCGGATGCCCTTAAAGTCTGCCCAGTGCATGGAATCGGTGGAGACCATGCCGTCGTTGTCACCGTCAAATTTTCGAACGATCGGATAAGTAATGCAGAAGACGGAATCGGAGAAGGAACCCTTGCACTTGAAGCCGTAGCTCTGGCAGAGGATGTTGTCCGGTGTGGGGTTATCGATATTGAACTGCTCAGCGGTCTTGGTCGTGAGGATATCGAAGCATGCGTAGCTGTCAGGATGCTTGTCGCCTAAGAACCACATCCAGAGATCGTTGCCTTTGGCGGCTGCCTTGACCATCCATTTGGGCGCTCTCATAAGGAAATCGACTGTCTTGGAACCGTGGTGGGGCGTATCGATCGTGGTGATCGAAGCGATCTTATCGCTGTAGCCGTGGTTAAAAAGATATCTGGATTCAAGGCCGCCCTTGGAGTGAGCCAGGATATTGACCTTCGGCGCGCCGGTGATCTCAAGGACCTTATCAAGGCTCTTAGCGATAGTGTCTGCGTTGCCTTCGACTGAACCTACTGCATCCTGGTGACCGAAGAAGACGTTAGCTCCCCGGGATTCAAGAGCTTTGGGGATCCTGCCCCAATAGCACAGGTGCTTTCTGTCGCGGAATCCCATTCCGTGGACCATTAACAACGGATACTTTAAACAGCAATCGTTACTCATATAAATCTCTCCCATTAGGTTTCCGGCCTATATGGGGAGTATAACGCGGTATTATACAATGTTCAATACTGAATTTTATTTAAGAGCGGTTTTCCTCGAGATTGCCACAACTTTGAGAGCGAGGAAAGCAATGACCAGACCGGCCGTTGTAACCGCAAAGCTTACGATCAGCATGAAGTGGGGACCCTTGATATCAAGGAGCCTTCCGCAGATAAGGCTTGAGAAAACACCGCCTAATGTAATGGAGACGTTGATATATGCCTGGCCTTTGACCTGATCTAATCTCTCCATCGTTTGATTGACAAAATACGCGCCTGCAGGGATGAAGACCGCATAAGCGAACATCTGCATCGCCTGGCTTATGTAGACGACGACCATGTTAGGGGCGATGAGCATAAGAAGGGTCTTAACAAGGAATGCCGCGCCTGAGATAAGGAGCAGGTTCTTAACGGAGATCTTCTTAATGATCTTATCGATAAGAGCCATCGTCGGGAGCTCAAGAAGTGCTGCGCAGCTGACTGCAATACCCATCTGGGTCTCGGTGCCGCCCAAAGGCGTGATTATCTGGATCATGTAGTCGTTGATCGCATTGTGCGCAAAGAAGAAGCATACTGCCGCGAGCACGAAAAGCATGAAGCCCGGATACGTTTTTATGAAGCTTATGAGATTATTATGGGCTTCCTCATTGCCTGCGGGAGCAGGAGTGTTAACAGCAGGCTTCTTGAAGAAATAGAGCACGATAAGGGCGATCGTTAAGAAGATGATGTCGAGGATCATTAGGATGTTTACGCCGAACCATCCGATAGCTCTGCCCGTAAAGAAAGATGTTACGGCAAATCCTGCTGATCCGAGGCCCCTTGCAAGGCCGTAGTAGATATGGCATCCGGCCGCCTCGTATTCGAAATACATAGCCGTAATGATTGGCTGGTAAACCATCTGCACCATATAAATCAGAGCGAAGATAATGAATATAACAACTATTCCGCTCTTAATGATGAGAAGGAGAACGGAGCCAATGAGCAGGAGGGCAGTTGATGCCATGGAGACATTTCTGTTTGTAAGCTTGCCCTGCTTGTCGATAAGACCTGCAACAAGCGGCTGGAATACAACAGACAGGATGTTTGCCAGAGCCAGTGTGATTCCGATGAGGGTGTTGGAGAAACCCTTTTCGAGCAGGAAAACGGACGCATACGCATGAATGCCGCTGTATACGGCAAAGTATGTTGCGTTGATGATGATATATCTTAATGTCCAGAATTTTCTCTTGTCTGTCATAGGGAACCGCCGTCTTTGATTTGGTTCATTATACTATGCGGCCATACTGATTTACTTAATTCAGATCAAAATGCTAACATATACAACATAAATGTCCTGATTTGTGGAATGGAGAGACGCAAATGGAGTATTTGAGATATCTGGGAAATCTGAGCTTTAGTCCGATACTTATCCTGACAATGGGTATTGTGGGACTGGTCTTATCCACGTTTATTAAGAGTATAGTGGAGATTATTCTTGTAAAACCCTTTGGCATGAAGGTCATGGATTTCTCAATATTCGGATTTAAATTCAGCAGGTCCCAGTCCGGCAAATGGGAGAGCCGTGGAAGAAAGCCCAGCGTCGGACTGGAAGTCTATACTTCCTTTGATCTTGAAAAGACAGCAGGTACTGACAGCAAAAAGCTCATAGCCAATGAGAAAGCTTATCTTACCGTTGTCGGCATAGTTACGCTCGTTCTCGGAATCGTCGTTTTTGCAGGACTTCTTGCTGCCACGTTCAGCGTCAGTTCATTTGCGCTTGCATCTGTATTTTTCTTCATTGGCGCCTGGACGCTGGCCTTTGTAATCTTTAAATTCTGCCTGGCACTGTCTGTTCTTGCCAAGGTCAATGCCGGTAAGTCCCTTAGCGGTTATACCCAGGAAGGCATCAGCATGATAAGAGCCGGCATCCCGTTCGAGAAGATGGAATTGAAGCCCGTAAGCGAGCTTAATTATCCAAAGGTCTGGGACACGGAAAGAATGGTGTATTTTCTCCTTTATTTTGAATATCTGGATGCCTGTGATCTTTTTGACAGGATGCCTGAAGCCGTGGCAGATGTTGAGTCGGTGTTAAAGCCCGGCGTGGAGACCAAGGTCAGCATCGCTGTCTGCATGGACCTCATCTACTACTTCTCATACCACAATTATGACCCGTATAACGCAAAGAAATACTATGACATGATCATCAATGATGTTACGAAGGATACAGATCCCAATGCCATGTTCATTAAAGGCTTCTATGAACTTAATTGTTTAGGCAATGTTGACGGAGCAAAAGCCTGTGTTGTTAAGGCTTTGGAGAAGATCGAGGACCACTCGGTTCCTGTCGAGAGAGACTACTGCAAAAAGTGCATTGCAAGGCTTAATTACGCGATAGATAATTACCCGAAACAAGGCTGATAAAGGCTTTGCCAAGGCATCCGTTTTCGAATATATAGACAGATATCTATACATCTTCTTGATCTGCCGTCTGATATCCAAAAAAGACTTTGATATTTAATCCAAAACCTTGAAAACCATCTTCTTAATAAATAATATATTGGTTGTGAATCAGAGGTATTTTGTTTAGCCAATTTGGAGGCATGATTTTTTATGGCAGAAGTATGGCCGGCGTTATTGGGGCTTTGCTCCGGTATGGCCTTGTTCTTGTATAGCGTTAAGATCACCAGTGGAAGCTTACAGGCGATTGCAGGAGAAAAATTAAAGAGTGTCCTTGCAAAACTCACGGGAAATAGAATAATAGGCGTTCTGGTCGGTGCAGGTATTACCGCATTGATCCAGTCTTCGACCGCAACATCGGTAATGTCGGTAGGCTTCGTTAACGCCGGACTCATGAACCTTTATCAGGCTCTTTGGGTCATTATGGGTGCCAATATCGGTACAAATATCACCGCACAGATCATCGCTTTCGATGTCGGAGCCGTAGCTCCGGTCATAGCTTTGCTCGGTACTTTCTTCTGCATTCTTACAAAGGATAAGAAGCTCAGGAGCATCGGCGAAGCCATTGCGGGATTGGGCTTTATCTTCGTCGCGATGTCCCTCATGAAGGATTCCATGGAGCCTTTGAGCAAGATGGAAATTGTTAAGGACACCATGTCTTCTATCAACAACCCTTTCATAGGAATCATCGTAGGTATCATCTTCGTTATCATCATCCAGAGTTCTGCTGCCGGTGTCGGTATGCTCCAGGCTATGGCGATGTCAGCATCAGGCGCACAGCTTATGACATTGGACCAGGCAATGTTCATCATCTTCGGTCTTAATATCGGTACATGCGTTACTGCAGTATTCGCATCTATCGGAGGCTCCAGGAACGCTACGAGAGCCGGTATGCTCCATATGACATTTAACGTTATTGGTACAGCGATCTTTACAGCCGCATATTATGTGCTCCCGATAACAGAGTGGGTAAGAGCTCTGTCTCCTAACGATGTAGCAAGACAGCTCGCTAACATTCACCTGGTATTTAACCTTGCTTCAACGATCATACTGCTGCCTTTCGGTCAGTACATCGTTAAGCTCGTAAAGCTCATCGTACCTGACAAGAAGGGCGGCGATGACAGCGTTTACTGTCTTAAGTACCTCAATCCCAACATGATAAGCAACAACAACCAGGTTGGTACTGAAGTCCTGATAAGGGCCCTTTGTAACGAGATGAGCCGTATGCTCGAGATGGCCGGCAAGAACGTTCAGAGAAGTATCGAGGCTGTACTTGAGAACAGTGAGAAGACACAGCAGCAGATAAACGACACAGAAGAATATGTCGATTACCTTAACAAAGAGATCTCCTACTATATCTCGCACGCCATGGTTTTCGACATGTCCGAGAAACACGCGGTCGCAATGAGTGCCCTGTTCAAGATAACGGGTAATATCGAGCGTATGGGTGACCACGCGACGAACATCGCGGGCTATGCCAATCTCCTTGAGAGCAAGGGCTTAAAACTCTCAGAGAAGGCCAGGGCAGAAGTCAGCCAGATGGTAAAGACAACCAGTGAAGCCTATAATATCCTGCTTGGCAGCAAACCGGGTTCAGTCCACATCAAGATGGCTCAGATGGAGCAGAAGATCGATGACATGACCGAGGACTACAGAGAGCACCAGCTCGAGAGACTTAAGTCCGGAAGCTGCTCAGGCGATGCATGCGTTATCTACTCTGAGATGCTTACAGACTTCGAGCGTTTGGGCGACCACATGCTGAACATTGCAGAGGCTGCCGCAGAGTCCAATCTCATTTCTCTGAAGATGCCTGAAGACGTTAATGTCGAAGAAGAGCCCAAGAGCAAAAAGAAGATCGCTGCAGCCAAGGCATAAAACATAGACGGATATCTATATAAATGATATACGTTGCGGAGAAAGAACATGAGTGAATCAGGTAAAAGCATAGTAAATGTCGTATTATTCGAACCGGAGATCCCGCAGAATACCGGCAACATCATGCGTACCTGCGTTGCCACCGGAGCAACACTTCACATCATAGGCCCCGTAGGTTTTGATATTGAGAATCCTGAATTCAGAAGGGCATCAACCAACCACATCACATGGGCTGATTACACGCTCTACGATTCATGGCAGGACTTCGTCAGCAGGAACGACGGTGAGTATTTCTTCATGACACGCTACGGTAAGGTGCCGCCCTCAGATATCGATTTCAAAGAGGCTTCGGAGAAGTCTGAGATTTATCTTATTTTCGGCAAGGAGAGCACAGGCATTCCGGGTGAGATCTTAAGAGCAAACCTGGACAGGTGCTTCAGGATCCCCATGGCCGCAGACTGCAGATGCCTTAATGTTTCCAATGCGGCAGCAGTTGCTATCTACGAAGTATTGAGACAGTTAAACTATCCCGGCCTTTCGTTCAAAGAAGAACAGAAGGGCGAGGATTTCCTTGAAGAGAATTATTCCTACGACGAGACTTTAAGAAGGAAGCGCAAATAAGCTTCTTATCAGTAATTTCCGTCCATCATCGCGAGACCGAGGATCATAAACCCGAGAAGGATACCTGCGATCGAAGTAATGAGGCCTGCAATAGCCTGGCCCTTTCCGCTATTCTTCTGTGCAAGTCCGATGCTGGAGCATACGATTCCGACGATTCCCGGAAGGAGATTAATAACCGGTAACCAGAATAAAACGGATGTAATTATTCCGAATACCATGCCCACAATAGCAACCGCGTTGCTCTTCTGACGCTCAAATGGAGTGATAACGACACCCTGCTGCATGTAAGCAGGCGTCTGATAAATAGGCTGGACCGGCTGCGCAGCGGGCTGCTGGTAAACAGGCTGTACAGGCTGCTGATTTACAGGCTCTATGGGCTGTGCAGGAATGGGCTGGACGACAGGACCCGGTGCGGGTTCAGGTCCGGGTGCCGGTGCAGGCTTTGCTGCCGGAGCAGGAGCACCGCAGTTAGTGCAGAAAGCTTCACCATCCTGAATAAAAGAACCACATTGTTCGCAATACATAATATCTACCCCCAAAACAAAAATGTCTGTCAGTTGTTGATTGTACCACATTAAGCGCAAACAAAAAGGCTGTCCCTGAAAGGAACAGCCTCTGAAATCTAAATTATTTATCCCTTCAGAAATCCACTCTGTAACCGTCGATGTGAAGGACGCCGGACACATAGCCGTCATCTGTGTTAACGAAATCGCCGTCAACATAGAAGTTGTTGGCATCGTTGCCGGAATAGTTTGTGTCATACAAAGTAGAGATTGCTTCATCCCACTGCTTTTCGAACTCGTTGCCGACCATTGTCCAGAATGTCTCCTGGATCACGATGCCTGCAATAACGCCGAGGACTGTGAGGATAAGACCTGCAATAGCTTTACCCTTGCCGCCGGCATTTCTCTTGCAAAGACCGACGATAGAGAAGATCAAGCCGAAAAGGCCTAAGAGCCAGAACAGTACAGGAATAGCACAGAATACGAATGTGAGGATACCGAATACGAGACCTGCTGTAGCGGGACCGTTAGGACGCTTAGCGGGAGTAGCAGGTGCTGCCTGTTGATAAATGGGCTGCTGATATACAGGCTGAGCAACGGGCTGGTAAACAGGCTGTACAGGCTGGGCAACAGGCTGATAAACAGGCTGAACGGGCTGTGCCACAGGCTGCTGATATACGGGCTGGACCGGCTGTGCTGCAGGTGCGGGAGCTGCTGCAACTACGGGTGCAGGTGCAGGCGCGGGTGCGGGAGCTGCTGCCTGCGCAGGCTGAACCTGAGGTCCTGCTACGGGTGTTCCACAGTTGGAGCAAAATGAATGACCATCAGGAATTAACGAACCACATGATTCACAATACATAAACTACCCCTCCTTTTCTGATTACAGAACTTTTTGTAAGAATGCCTGAAGTCTCTCGTTCTGAGGATTTGTAAAAATCTGCTCAGGTGTATTCTCTTCGATGATTTTACCACAGTCCATGAATATAACGCGAGTGCCGACTTCTCTTGCGAAGCCCATCTCGTGCGTTACACATACCATTGTCATTCCTGCTTTTGCAAGGTGCTTCATAACATCAAGAACCTCGCCTACCATCTCAGGGTCAAGAGCACTTGTGGGCTCATCGAAAAGCATTACATCAGGATCCATCGCAAGAGCTCTTACGATAGCGATCCTCTGTTTCTGACCGCCTGAGAGCTGTGAAGGATATGCATCGGCACGGTCTGCAAGACCGACTCTCTCAAGAAGAGCCAGTGCCTTTTTCTCTGCTTCTTCCTTCGAAAGACCATGAAGCTTCATAGGAGCGATGGTCATGTTGCGGAGGATCGTAAGGTGAGGGAAGAGGTTGAAGTGCTGGAACACCATACCCATCTTCTGTCTTAACTTGTTGATGTCTGTTGAAGGAGACATGATGTCCTTATCTTCGAAAGTGATAGTGCCGCCTGTCGGACGCTCAAGAAGATTAAGGGATCTGAGGAACGTTGATTTACCCGAACCTGATGGTCCGATGACTACGACTACCTCGCCCTTTTTGATGTCGGTGGTAACGCCGTCCAAGGCCTTTACCTCACCGTCGTTGTAGTATTTCTTAAGATCCTTAACGGAAATGATTACATTATTATCAGCGCTCACTGTTCTTAAGCCTCCTTTCGAGCAACGATACAAGCCAGCTGAAGAACATTACGATAACGAGATAGATGATCGCAACAGCAATGAGCGGCATGAACGCGGAGTATGTTCTCGATCTGATGATGTCTCCGCCCTTTGTGAGCTCCTGGAGACCTACATAACCTGATACTGAAGTTTCCTTGATCAGGACGATGAATTCGTTTGCGAGTGCGGGAAGAACAGTCTTGAATGCCTGCGGAATGATGATGAACGCCATCGTTCTTACATAACCGAAGCCCAGGGAACGTCCTGCTTCGAACTGTCCCTTGTCGATGCTCATGATTCCGCCTCTGATGATCTCTGCAACGTAAGCGCCGGAGTTGATACCGAATGCGAGAACTGCAACTAAGATCTTATTGTTGGAAGAAGCGAAAATGACGAAGTAGATGATCATGAGCTGAACTACTACAGGGGTTCCTCTGATGACCGTAAGATATACGCCGCAGAGTTTATAAAAGAAATAAAGAACGCCCTTGCCAAAGCCCCTGAGTTCTTCCTTCTGTGTGTCATAGGAAGATCTTACAAGAGCAACGATAACGCCCAAAACTATACCAAGAAGAACAGCGAAGAATGTAACTTCAAAAGTGACGCCAAGACCTTTGACGATATACATGTAGCGGGCGTCTGTGATGAAGTTGTTTTCGAAGTCCGAATAGAATGCCGAAGCATAGAAAGCCTCTCGGGCAGGAATGAACCAGGACGGTATATTCGCTATGGGTGCGATCAGCAAATATAATGCTGCGGCGATGATAACGAGCAGTATGGCTGCGATTATCAGCGGTATCTTATATGATTTCTTCTTGGGCATTTGATTATCCTCAATTGTTAATTGTTGATCCGTTAGAAAAACATCTTTTATTATAAATACAGAAAGAGCGGAAATACAGACCATATTTCCGCTCTTTTTGATTGTTTTGTTACTAAACTCTAAGTAATGGTGATTACTTGTTTGCTGCAGCAACGAATGCCTTAGCAGGCTCGTTGTCGATAACTACTGCATCGATCTTGCCGGACTGGAGAGCGATGACTGCATCGTTACCCTTTGCGAAACGCTCAACTCTGTCTTCACCTACACCACCGTCCTCAGGAGAACCGGACATATAGATGTCGCCTGTTGTACCTGTCTGAACACCAACCTTGTAGTTGCCAGCAAGGAGCTTATCTACGTCAGTGATCTCGGAACCTTCAACAACGATAACGGACTGAACGCCTGTAGCATAAGGTGTGGAGAAGTTAACGGACTTAAGTCTGTCTTCTGTAACTGTCATGCCTGCGCATCCGATGTCGTACTTACCAGCCTGAACGCCTGCGATGATGGAATCGAACTCAACGTCCTCGATTACGAGCTCAAGACCGAGCTTGTCAGCTACTGCCTTAGCGATCTCAGGGTCGATACCTACGATAGCGTCGCCTTCGTGATACTCATAGGGCTGGAAGAAAGCGTTTGTAGCCATGATGAGCTTGCCTGCTTCGATTGTTGTGAACTCAGGATATTCGCCCTTAACGGACTCCTTCTTCTCAACTGTCTTGCCGGAAGGAATGTACTTCTCGATGATGGAAGGAATCGTGCCGTCATCTGTAAGTTCCTTAAGTGCCTGGTCGATAGCAGCCTTGAGACCTTCGTTCTCCTTGCTGATAGCCATAGCATAATCTTCAACTGCGTAAGCTGTGTCAAGGATCTTGAGGTTCTTCTTAGCTGCGCCGCAAGATGTCATTCCGAGCAAAAGAGCTGCGGAAAGGAAAGCTGCAGCGATTTTGTTAATTGTCTTCATAACAATCTCCTTTGTAATAGTTTGGATAACGGTATCTTACGCTATGAAAGGGTGCAAGGTATATGCACAAAAACTCCTAAATTTTGTGTATTTTTCGTTTGCTCATTGGTATTTTTTTAAATATAATATTTTTAGAATTTTGGTTAACGGTCTTGGGGAGGATCTATGAAGAGGGTATTAATTCTCGGTTGCAATGAATTAACAAAGCGTTTGCTCATTGAACTTTGCAAATACCAGTCTTATGTTTCAGGCATCTGTCTTGCTTCCCGCAACAAGGAAGATTGTGATGAGCTCAGAGAGCTTGCATTAAGCATGGGCGTCAGAGTCACAACAGCAGGAATCGACATGAATAATGTCGAGGGCGCCATGATGATGGTAAGGATCTTTGCGCCTGATATGGTCGTAAATCTCCTGCCTGCTGAGCTTGCACTTCCTGCTATGGATCTTGCAATTAAAGCAAAAGCTGATTATATCGACGCAACACTTTTCGGCGTGCCGGATTTTCCGTCGCCGATCTCACTTCTTTCGAAGCAGTTCGAGAAGTTTAAGGATTTCCAGAATAACTGCAATACGGCAGTCTGCGGTGCCGGACTTGTTCCCGGTGTTGCCAATACGATCATAAGACATGCCGGTCTTTATCATTTCAAGAAGATCGACAGCATCGATATCATTGCCGTTTCCGGCGAACAGAAGGAAACAACAAAGAGCAAGAAGAAAGATATCGATGAGAATCTTTATTCAGAGGACATCAAGCCTCCGCTCATTCCGATAAAGAAAGCCACCAACGACAGGAAGGTCTTCTATATCGATAAGGGTAAGGTTGTTGAAGCTGATCCGCTTTCCATCGAAGGAAAGTCTGACGGCGGAAGCAAGGTTTATCTTTCTTCCAGCCCGATGCTCACGGATCTTCTCAAGGAGTTCCCTGATGCGATCAGCGTAAGATACTTCAAGCTTGGAAAGAAACCGCCCAAGGAACATATACCTCCTCAGAAGAAGATCGATTTCCTCAAGGAGATGGGACTCTTATCAACAGTGCCCGTAAAGGTCAACAATGTGGAGGTTGCTCCAATCGACCTTATCGCAGCCATGCTTCCGAAGCAGGCTGACCTCGACACCGACAAGGACGAGGAAGAGAAGGCAAAGGGCATGGCTTCCTTTGAGATCTACATCACCGGACAGAGCAAGAAGGAAGATAAGGAAGTCACAAAGTCTTATGTCATCAAGGGCGACAACGACGAGTGCTATGAGAAGAACTACAACAGCGCTTTCGAATACTTGAAGGGATCAGCTCTCATCGCAGGTGTTAAGCTCATGTGCAAGGACAAGTGGAAGAAGCCGGGCGTATTTACCCCTGCTGCATTCGATTGCAATTCATATTATGAGGCCTTTGTAATGGAAGGCATTGAAATAAGAGAGGGAGAAGGAAAGCGCTTCAATTAAAAGCTTTCCTTACCCCGCGAACCAAGGAGAAATAAATGGCAAAAAGAAGTTTTTGGGAAGATTTGCAGATTAACGACGATCTCGTAATAGAAACGATCAAAAGAGACGGAAAGGATACCATTTATTTCAAGGATAAGAACTCAAGATTTATCTGGAACAACAAGACGCATGCTATGCAGTTCGGTATCGAAGATCCGAACGAACTGGTCGGCAAGACAGACAGGGATTTCTTCCCTGCTGAATTCGCAGATAAGGCAAGAGAACTCGAATTAGAGATCATGAGGACCGGCAAGCCTGTCCTTAATTTTGAGGAAGCACTCCCGCTTGATGAAGATACCATCAAGTACTACAGTGCATCCAAATATCCCCTTTACGACAAGAATAATCAGATCGTGGGAACATGGGGCATCAGCCGTGACATCACAGATCAGAAGATGCTCGAATTAGAGCTTGAGCGTTCTAATCACAAGTTAGAGCTCCTGGCACGTGTCGATGACTTGAGCGGACTTTATAACAGACGCTATTTCTATGAGACACTCGAAAAGTATGCGAGCCTCTATGAGAAGAGATCTGACGGAAGCACATTCGCGCTCGTGGTAATCGACGTGGATGACATGACTCACGTTAACGATCAGAACGGCCAGCAGAACGGTGATATCGTCTTAAGAAGCATTGCCGAATCCTGCATGGCAAACGTCAGAACAGAAGATACATGCTTCAGAACCGGCGGTGATGAGTTTGCTATCGTACTTCTCGATACAGAGAAGATCTCTGCTATCGGCATGGCCAAAAAGCTTGTTGAGCAGATCGCAAGCGAGCCTGTTATCCTTGATGGCAGAAGAGAGACAGTAACTATCTCAGCAGGTCTTGCAATGTTCGACAACAGTGAGCCTGATCTGTCCGACCTCTTATCCAGAGCTGAAAGAAAGCTCAACAAGTCCAAGAGAGAAGGAAAGAACAAGGTATCATTCTGATATCGGAATAATAACGGAATCAATTGTCAGGGCCGGGAGATATCCCGGCCTTGCTTTTGTTGAGGTGTGGTACGGAAGAACGGTTGTTAAGAGCAAGGCCGGATAAGTCCCTTTACGGAGAAAAAACGGATTGTGGGTTTGCTGTCTTTGGTCGGTTTATGCGGCACCCTTATCCTTCAAATTATTCTGACGGTTATTAGAACGGGCATATACTCTGGCAGGAGCGTCCACGCGCTTGATAGGTGTGACACGTACGGAAGAAGGTCTTCCTGTCCTTACTGTCCTGGAGAGGGTAGCTCTGGTTGCAGTTCTGTGAGGAGCGGAAGCTTCAGCGAGTTCGTCGTCGATATCTCTCCAGTAATCAATGCAGGAAGTTGCAGCCTTGATGGTAACGAGGATGAAAAAGAAGAAGAGAAGCATATCAAACGGTGACATAATTAATACCTCCAAAAAGATCGTATGTTCTTTGTTGGAGGTACTATATCACGGTTTATGTTCTATTAATGGGACTAAAATGCGATTTTAGCCAAAAACGAACAAAAATTTGTTTTGTTCAGTTTCCGAGTTTGGATGCGCCGATCCTGTTGGCGCCGTTAGCGATCATTTCGCGGGCTGCGTCCTCAGTTCTGATACCGCCTGCGGCTTTGATCCTGACGTCAGGGCTGACGTTATTCTTCATAAGAACGATGTCTTCGACCTTGGCGCCTGCACTGCCGAAACCTGTTGAAGTCTTAATAAAATCAGCCTTTGCATCGCTTACGATCCTGCAGAGACGGATCTTCTCATCTTCTGTGAGGTCGCATGTCTCGATGATTACCTTGAGGATCGCGCCCTTGGAGTGAACAGCTTCTGCGATGAGCCTGATCTCCTCATATACTTCATCGAATCTGCCTGACTTAACGAAGTTGATGTTGATAACCATGTCGATCTCGGAAGCCCCGTTGTCACAGGCATCGGTTGCTTCGAAGACTTTAGTTGCTGTCGTTGAATATCCGTTGGGGAATCCTATTACCGTGCAGACAGCGACTCTTCCATTGGAGAAGCGGACAGCATCTTTTACGAAGCAGGGCTGAATGCAGACGGATGCAGTCTTAAGGGAAACGGCTCTCTCGATCAGTTCCTTAATATCATCTTCAGTGGCAACAGTCTTGAGATTCGTAAGATCAACATAACTCATAATGTTTGACGGATCAGGCGTGTTTTTATTTGCCTCAGGTGCAAAATCATGTGCATAAGTTCTGGACATCAGTGAAGACAGAACGATTCCGGCTATATTATTAAAGCCTGTGAGCTCGCCCATGTTGCAGGGAGTTCTGTATCCTGCGCCGTAGATCAGGAGCGGAATGCACTCTCTTGAATGGTCAGTTGAAGGGGTGGAAGGGTCGCACCCGTGATCTGCAGTGATGATGAGGAGGTCATCATCTCTGAGCTTGCCCAGGATGGTGGCCAGTGCATCATCGAATTCATGCATTGCGGTATTGTAGCCTTCGATATCATTCCTGTGGCCGTACTTCATGTCGAAGTCGACCAAGTTGGTAAAGCACAGGCCGTTAAAGTCACGATCCATGATCTCTATCGTCTTGTTGATGCCGTCTGTATTGCCCTTTGTGGGATTGGATTCGGTAAGGCCCCTTCCTGCAAAGAGGTCATAGATCTTACCTACGGATATTACGTCATAACCTTCGCTCTTTAAGAGGTCGAGCATTGTGGATGACGGTGCCGCAAGAGAGAAGTCGTGGCGGTTAGCCGTTCTTGTGAAATTGCCGGGCTCGCCTACAAAGGGTCTTGCGATCACTCTTCCTACCGCATGATCTCCGCACATGACTTCACGGGCCTTTTTGCAGACTTCGTAAAGCTCTTCAAGAGGAACGACCTCTTCATGAGCTGCGATCTGGAGAACGCTGTCAGCGGATGTATAGATGATGAGCTTGCCGGTCTTCATGTGCTCTTCGCCGAAGTCGCGGATGACATCTGTGCCGCTGTAAGGCTTGTTGCAGAGGAATTCCTTGCCCGTAGCCTTTTCGAGGGCTCTCATTACATCATCAGGGAAGCCGTCGGGATAAGTGGGCTGGGCCTTGTCGGATATTATTCCTGCAATTTCCCAGTGACCGATAGTGGAATCCTTGCCGGCTGATACCTCACGGACTCTTGCGTAAGAACCGATGGGTGAGGGGATGAATTCCTGGGCATTCTTATATGCTGTGATCCTGGGATCGTCCTCGCCGTCTATTGCCAGGAGTCCCATTTTCGCAAGGTTAGGGAAAGCATCGTTGGAATGTGAGAGAACGGCTGCCAGAGTGTTGCTGCCTTCGTCTCCGAATTTTGCGGCATCAGGTGCGCCGCCGATCCCGAAGCTGTCCAAAACAATGAGAAATACGCGTTTTGCCATAAAAGGAACTCCTTTAATAGGTTTTTTATATTACTTTAGCAATAATACCATTATGAGTATATCTGTGATATAGTTGGCGGGATATATAGAAATGAGTGGAATTATGAGTGAAGAGATAACATTTGCAGATCTGGACCTGTCACCTGAGGTAATGGATTCGCTGAAGAAGATGGGCGTAAAAAGGCCTACGACCATTCAGCAGAAGGCTATTCCCCTCATGATGGACAACATCAGCGTCATTGCCAAAGCGCCTACCGGAACAGGTAAGACGTTTGCTTTCGGCATACCGATATTGGAGTACCTTAACCTGGATTCGAAGTTCATCCAGGCATTGATCCTCTGTCCGACAAGAGAGCTGGCGCTTCAGATCACGACAGAGCTTAAGGGTCTTGCCAAGTACATCAAGGGATTCAGGGTAACAGCTCTTATCGGAGGCCAGAGCATGCGCCTCCAGACCGAGAGGATCCAGAAGAATCCCCAGGTCGTAGTCGCAACTCCCGGACGCCTTATCGATATGGTCGGAAGAAAGCTCGTCGATATCTCCCAGATCTATACGCTCGTCTTAGACGAAGCTGATGAGATGCTGAAGATGGGCTTTATTAATGATATTAGAAAAGTAATGGCGCTGACTCCGAAGGATAAGCAGATCGCATTATTCTCCGCCACGATGCCCAGGGAGATCCAGAACATCACTTGGGAATTCATGGCTGATGCCGCTGAGATCGACGTCATGCCCAAGGCTGAAGACCATCCCGATATCGACCAGTACATTGTCGAATGTCCCGAAAAGGATAAGCTTTCTGCGATCATCAGGATCATGGCAAAGGAAGACTTAAGAAAAACTATTGTCTTCTGCAATACAAAGTCCACGACTTCAAAGGTAGGCGAGATGCTTACCCACGCAGGAGTATCCGCGAAGGTGCTTCATGGCGACATCGGCCAGGGCACAAGAAATAAGGTAATGGACCAGTACAGGGCGGATAAGTTCGACGTGCTCGTTGCAACTGATGTTGTGGCAAGAGGAATCGACGTCGACGATATCGAAGCGATATTCAATTACGATATTCCGAAGGAGAACGAACTCTATCTTCACAGGATCGGTCGTACAGCACGTGCCGGCAAGTCCGGAAAGGCATTCTCGCTTGTCGCTTATCTTGACCGCCCGAGAATGGAAGAGATAATCAGATACACCAGGACAGAACCCAAGCCGTACGAGATCTGATCAGATCATTTCAGTTAATTACGTGAATCAGCTCTGCACCTTGCGGGGCTTTTTTATTATTCCCTTATAAGTCGTAGGCGCAAGGAATACGATAAGCGGCATGAGCTCTAATCTTCCTGCGAGCATGTCGAAAATAAACACCCATTTCGAGAGGCCGGAGAAGAAACTGTAGTTCTGCGTAGGGCCTACGAGTGAAAGTCCGGGTCCGATGTTATTGAATGTCGCTGCCACTGAAGAGAAGATCGTAACAAGGTCATGGCCTTCGAAAGATACGATGAACATCGATGTGGCGAAGATGATCAGATAGATGAAGAAATAAAGTGCAACGGAATGGATGACTTCGCTGTCTACTGTCTTGCCGTCAATGTGGATCTTCTTGACAGTCTTCGGATGGATATAAGACTGGATCTCTCTTTTTACGGATTTGAACATGATCTGGAATCTTGCGACCTTGATACCGCCGCCGGTGGAACTTGCACAGGCGCCGAGGATCATGAGACCCAGGAGCAGGAACTTGGCAACAGAAGGCCAGAGGTCAAAGTCCGTTGTGGCAAAACCTGTCGTTGTAATGATGGTTGCCACCTGGAAGAAGGAATGTCTTAAGGCTTCGCCGAAGCTTCCGTAAAGTCCTCTTACGGAGAAGCAGATAATGGCAGTGACGATGGCAATAACTGCAAGATAGACCTTGATCTCGCTCATCTTAAATGCCTTGTTGATCTGCTTTGTCGTGAAGTAATAGTAGAAGTTAAAGTTCATGCCGAACATTATCATGAACACTGCAACGATTACCTGAAGGTGCGGAGCATAAGAAGCGAAGCTGTCATTTCTTACACCGAAACCGCCTGTACCTGCAGTACCGAATGAGGAACAGATACTGTCGAAAAAGGGCATGCCGCAGACCGTAAGGATTATGATCTCCGTTACAGTCATTGCGAGATAGATGAGATAGAGCATCTTGGCCGTGGATCTTACCTTAGGTACGATCTTGCCGACTGTAGGTCCGGGGCTTTCTGCTCTCATAAGGTTCATGTTGGAGCCGCCTGTCATAGGAACTACGGCCAGAAGGAAAACGAGAACACCCATACCGCCGATCCAGTGGGTCAGTGAACGCCACAGGAGCGAGACGTGGGACATTGCTTCAACGTTCGTTAAGATGCTCGCACCTGTTGTGGAGAAGCCGGAAGCTGTCTCAAACATTGCATCTGTGAAGGAGGGGATCTCTCCCGTGAGAATGAACGGTATGCATCCGCCGATACTTAATACTACCCAGGAAAGGGCTGTTGCAACGCAGCCGTCCTTGATGAAGATGGTCATGTTCTTGGGCTTTTTGAATGAGATCAGGTAGCCTAAAGTAACATAGGCCAATGCGCAGGCCAGATAATAAACGGTCTCGCTCTCACCATAGATCCAGCCGCAGCCGATCGGCAAAAGCATAAGAACGCCTTCGATCAGCAGGACTTTTCCCAGGATGTAAATGAGCATCTTTATGTTCATCTGAGAATATCCGTAAGGGCTGTATAGCCTTTATTTTTTGTAACGATCATGACGCTGTCGCCGACTTCTATCGAGTCGCTGCCCGTAGGGATGATGATCTTGCCCGAGCGGTTGATGAACGCGAGGAGCGTATTGGCTCTGAGCTTAAGGTCCTTAAGCTGGATGCCTGTAGCAGCGGATTTCTCCATTACCTTGAACTCGATAGCTTCCGCTCTCTCGTCGAAAAGGTGATACATGACTTCAACGTTGCTTCCGATGGAAGCCTGCTTTGCACGTGCATATGTGATGATGGCCTCAGCAGTGATCTGCTTGGGGTAGATAACGCTGCCCAGGTCAAGACGGTTGATAACGTCTGTGAAGCTGATCTTGTTGATCTTGGTTACGGACTTGATGCCCTTTGAGATCTGTCTTGCGAACAGTGCGAGCATGATGTTCTCTTCGTCGATGCCTGTCATTGCGACAACGGAATCGACATCCCTGATGCCTGTCTCTTCAAGGAGGGCTTCGTTGATACCGTCTCCGTTGATGATGGTTGCCTTGGGAAGAAGCTCGCTTAATTCGTCACAGCGCTTTGCATCTTTCTCGATGATCTTTACATCGATACCTGTCTTTATAAGCTGGTCGGCAAGATAGAATGCGGATTTACCGCCGCCGATCATGATCGTGCTCCTTACGGAGTTTGTCTTAAAGCCGATGGACTTAAGGAATGAGTGACACTCTTTTCGTGTTGCAACGAAAGAGATAATGTCGCCTGCGGAAAGCTCGAAGCCGCCGTTAGGGATCGTTACTTCATCACCGCGCTCGACGCCTACGATGAGGATGCCGTTCGTGATGTTGCTTCCCAAGTATGCGACTGTCTTGCCGTCCAAGATATTTCCCTCAGGGATCTTGATCTTAACGATCTCAGCACTGCCGTGCGCAAAGGAGTTGATCGAGAGCGCTGCAGGGAGGAAGAGGATACGTGCTGCCTCAACGGCTGCCTCGTATTCCGGATTGATGATCATTTCGAGGCTTAACTTGGACCTCAGGTAAGGGATCTCCTTGCCGTAGTCAGGATTTCTTACACGGGCGATCGTTGCAAGATTCCTGTTGAACTGCTTTGCGATCGTGCAGCAGAGGAGGTTAAGCTCATCTGATTCGGTAACGGAAATGAAAAGGTCAGCAGATGCAACACCTGCTTCCTCCAGAACGCCGTGGCTTGCACCGTTTCCGATGATACCCATGCAGTCGCACAGGTTTGCAAGCTCTGTAAGACGGTTTACGTTCTTGTCGATGATAACAAGATCGTGACCCTCTTCTGCGAGTCTGTTAACGAGTGTATCGCCGACTTTGCCGGCACCTACTACGATGATCTTTAATCCTCTTTTACTCATAGCACTTAAATCCCGAATAACTCTTTGACTGCGTCTTTCTTAACTCCGGAACCGATAACGACGATCTTGCCTGTTACGTCCGAAGCGCCTGTTCTGACTTCTGCCTCTTCAGGTACGAAGTCGAAATGGATCCATGATCCGTCTTCGCCGGCAACGATACCCTTTGAACGGAGGATCATGCCGTACTTTTCTGTATCATCCAATGCCTTGAGGGCATTTTCGATCTGGTCTTTTGTGAAACGCTTTGATGTCTCGAATCCGATGGAATCGAAAACCTCGTCAGCGTGATGATCATGATGGTGGTGATGATGCTCATGCTCATCGTGATCGTCATCGTCGTGATCATGATGGTGATGATGGTGCTCGTGCTCATCCTCATCGTCATCATCGTCGTCATCGTGATGATGGTGATGCTTGCACTCCTCGCACTCACAGTCCTCACCGTGCTCGTGATGATGGTGGGAGTGCTCTAACTCGTGCTGCTCAGCTTCGAGAAGGGCAGCTGCCATATCAGCTGCGGTAAGAGGCTCTTCGATCGCCTTAAGGATCTGAACGCCTGAGAGGTCGTCCCAGGGTGTTGTGATGATCTGGGAGTGATCGTTGATCTCACGGATAAGAGCGATAGCCTGATCAAGCTTTTCCTGAGAAATATTGCCTGTACGGCTTAAGATGATCGTTCCTGCGTACTTGATCTGGTTCTCATAGAATTCTTTGAAGTTCTTCAAGTAGATCCTGCACTTGGAAGCGTCGATAACTGTAACTGTTCCGCAGATATCTGTGCCTTCAACACGCTTAACTGCTGCAACTACGTCAGAGAGCTTGCCTACGCCTGAGGGTTCGATGAGGATCCTGTCAGGATCGAACTGATCGATAACGTCCTTTAATGCTGTACCGAAGTCGCCTACAAGGCTGCAGCAGATACAGCCGGAATTCATCTCGGTGATGTTGATGCCGGACTCCTTGAGGAAGCCGCCGTCAATACCGATCTGGCCGAACTCGTTCTCGATGAGCACGAGCTTCTGGCCGTTATATCCGTCAGCGATGAGCTTCTTGATCAATGTTGTTTTGCCTGCTCCCAGAAATCCTGAGAAGATGTCTACTTTTGTCATTTAAAATGCCTCTTTTCTATTTGTCAGTTGAAATAAATAACTTCGTTGTCGGGCTTGCTCGTTACCGCGTAATCCTCAACGGTAAGGCAAGGCACGTTGATCTTTCCGCCCTGTCCGTCATCGTCTTCGAAATATCTGACCTGGCCCGTTACCTTGAGCCACTGTCCGGCAGGGAAGTTGGACTTGAATTCGTAGAAGCAGAGAACGCCCATCATCTGGATGTCTGCAGCGCAGCATGTATAAGCCTGTCTCTGAAGGACGAATGCCCTGCCGTTGAACTCCCTGAGGATCACGGCCTGGCCTATAAGGCTTACTCTCTTGCCGTTATAACGGTTCATGTTATCCATCGCATCGGTGTAGAAAAGACCGAAGTCTTCTGCGGCGATGTGGCAGGGATCCTGCTTGAGGTCAAAGGGAAGGTGGTCTTCGATCCTGATGATCTTGTTGTCCTCACCAAGGAAATTGATGCTCATGCCGGGATTAACGGCCTTGACTGAGCCTCTGAGCTTGGGGATGTTGTCCGTCTCTTCGTTTACTCTGTTGAAAATGACCGTATCGCCGTATCTGAAATAGTCGGCGAAGAAAGTCTGCATGTTCTTGAAATACTCACCGTAAGTGGATGCGTCGATCACGACGATAGCTGCTGCGAGAGCCCAGCGCTCAGGCACGTCGACCTTCTCGAAAAACTCTGCAGGGGAGACCGATCCGTTCCATTCGATGAAAACGACACCGGGCTTATACTTTTTCTCAATGTCGAAAGTCATGTTCTTGTCGACATCGTCAGTATCGCAGTTGATGACCACAGGGTCAGCGCCCTCGTAGTTCTCCTGCTTATATTCCTCTTCACCTTCCTCGGTGTTGATTACGACAACCTTGCGGTTTTTGAAGTTCTCGCCGCCGATCCAGGAACAGATAACGGACGTCTTACCGCTGTCCAGGAATCCGGTGAAAAAATATACAAGACAATCATCCATAAATAGTGCACCTCTTTAACAGATATTATTTTGTCCCTGAATTGTTATTATTTCAAGCAAGAAAAAGTATAAAATCAATTATCGGTAAATTTGAAATTTTGGAGTTTTAATGAAATCAGTCAGGATCGGTGACATAAAAATAGAAAACCCAATATGCCTGTCGCCAATGGCGGGTTTCTCCAGCCTGCCGTTCAGGGTGATCTGCAATGAGATGGGCGCGGGCTACAGCCCGACTGAGCTCGTCAGCGCCAGATCCATAAGGTATAACGGCATCGACAAGAGCCTGCGCTATATGCGTATCGATCCTGCCGGCGAGAAGATCACTGCGATCCAGCTTTTCGGAAGCGAGCCGGAAGATTTCGAGGCCGCGGTCAGGACGATCATGGCAACTCCGGTCCTTCAGGAAGTGTCCATTATCGACATCAACATGGGATGCCCCGTGCCGAAGGTCGTGAAAACGGGCTCTGGCAGCGCTCTTATGGAGGATCCTCAAAGAGCCGCTTCGATCGTCAAGGCCTGCAAAAAGGTATTGGCGGAGCTTTGCCTCAATGTTCCCGTGACTGTTAAAACCCGAATCGGATACAATGCCGGGGACAAGGGGAAACCGGAATTTGCGAGAGCAGTGGCTGACGCCGGATGTGATATGCTCTGTGTCCATGGCAGGACCAGGATCCAGATGTATCACGGCGAGAGTTCAAATGAGGCAATCGCCGTAATGCGCGAAGCCGTAAGAGGCTATGACATACCGTTCTTTGCGAACGGCGACATTACGGATGTTGATTCTGCCAGAAAGATCATTGAGGATACCGGATGTGACGGCATCATGATCGGCAGGGCAGCAAGAGGCAACCCCTGGATCTTTGAGCAGGTAACTGCGGGTCTTAACGGTAAAGAGATCCCGCCGGCGCCTTCCGAAGAAGACCGCAAGCTCATGCTTTTCCGTGAGCTTGAAGGAAGACTTAAGTATCTTCCTGAAGATGTGGCGGTGAGGGAATTTCGAAGCGTGATGCCTTTCTACATTAAGGGCATTCCCGGATCTGCCCGGATCAAAGTGGAGCTTTGCAGCTGCTGCAAGGTTTGCGAAGTAAAGGAGATATTGGAAATTGACTGATATTGTAGTTGCGGTAATAGCAGTTTTGGCCGGAGTGCTCATGTGCTTCGAAGGCTATAAACTCTTCCGTCTGAGCCTCGGAATTGCAGGTGGTGTGGCAGGATTCATCCTGGGAAAGATCATCATCAGCATGACGAGCAATATGGGAATGTCCTGGAACTATATAAGCAAATCGGTCGTTCTTCTCCTGTTCACGGTCGGCCTGGGAATCCTTGCATTTACGCTTTATATGAAGGCCCTGATCGCGATCACGACGATCGTATGCGCGTTCTGGTTCTACGATGACTTCAGTTTTCTTTTCGCGAAGATCGAGGGCAACGGCTTAAGATTCCTTGCCACCTACGGAGTAGGCCTTGTGGTCGGCGCCATAATCGGAATAATCGTCTACTATGCCCAGAAATGGACGATAAGCCTTTTCACCGCATACGTCGGTGCCAAGATCATCTCGGGCGTTCTCGCTCCGTTGATCTGGGCGGGCGTCTCATCGGGTGAATATGCGGGAATTATCGAGCAGAGAGTGATCGGCGGAGACATCTCCATGAGCTACGCATTGATAAGAGTAGTGGTGCTTGTGGCATTTTGTGCAGCCGGTTTTGCAATACAACTGAAAACATCAAGAAAATAGTATAAAAAATGATTTGACCAAAGACACTCTGCTTGTTAAAATTTGGCTGGATACATATTTACGAATTTGCATCCGAATAATTAATTACGACAATTTTCTTAATCTATCCCTTATTCCATGTCGAGGGCTTTCCGATTTAACGGGAAGCCCTCGGCGTGTTATAGGGAATTTTTTGTTGGAATCGTTGTTTTCGAAAGATACCAATACCCACTCTCGAAAATTCACTGCAAAATACACGCTGTGCAGTGTAATTTGCAGTGGATTTCTGAGTTAACCAGCTGTTTTTCACGATTTTTGTCACGCACTGCATGTGTTTTGCAGTGGATTTTGAGGGCGGCTACCGTACAGAACCAAGAGGCAACGTAGCCGTCATAAATTTTCAGAACCTTAATTAACCTGATTGACAGGTTTGCCGTCCAGGAATGCCTTGAGATTTGCAGCTGCCATGTCGATCAGGCGGATCCTGGTCTCGACAGGAGTCCACGCGATGTGGGGAGTGATGACACAGTTGGGAGCGCCGAGGAGGGGGTTATCCGGAAGCATCGGTTCGACGCAGACGACGTCGGTGCCGTAGCCGCCCAAAAGTCCGCTGTCCAAAGCGGCTCTGACATCAGCCTCGTTAATGACGGGGCCTCTTGCAACGTTAAGAAGAATGGCGCCGGGCTTGAAAAGAGCCAGGGATTTCCCGTTGATCATCCCGCGTGTCTCATCTGTCAGAGGGCAGTGCATGGAAACGACATCGGCGTTCCTGACACCCTCTTCAAATTCCAGGCATCTGACAGTGCAGCCGTTGATATCGACCAGGGTACCGATCAGTGACTTTTTGTGAGGAGTAGCCGTTACATACATGCCAAAGGCTGAAGCCATCTGGGCCACGCGCTGGCCGATCTTGCCAAGGCCGATTATGTGAAGGGTCTTACCGGCAAGCTCGGTGAGGGGTGACTTGAAGTAACAGAACTGAGG
>CACZML010000012.1 GCA_902782235.1 Oscillospiraceae bacterium | reverse complement strand
ATCAACGGCTGGCGCTACAATGAGACATTCAGACTTCTGGGACTTCCCTATAAGCCTGAGGATGGCGTTCTCTCAGCTGACGCTTACCTTGAACTCCAGAGCCATATGGTCATAAGTGATGCGCTCGCGTCTGTACTGGACAAGCTCGCCTCCGATCCGGAGATAAAGCTCGCGATCCTTACCGCAGGCGAATCAAAGCACCAGTGGAACAAGGTGGACATGCTGGATCTCGACCGCTGGTTTGACCGTTCTCTTATCCTCGTTACCGGCGACACACCATATACCAAGCCTGACATTGAGCTGTTCCGCATGATGGAAGACCGCCTCGGGCTCTCCCCTTCCGACCTCTGGATGGTCGGCGACAATTACGACAAGGATATAGCAGGCGCGATAAAAGCCGGCTGGCATTCACTCTGGATCAACCGCCGCAGACTTCCAGCTCCGAAAGTCATTCCCGACATATCTGTACTTGATGACGCTGAATTCGTTGAAGCTCTCGCAAAGGAGTTCTTATGATGTTCGGTAAAAAGAAACCTGCACAGTTATCCTACGACAAGGACAATGAGACACCCGCAGTAAAGTCGAGCATCTGCACGGGAGAGAAAACTGCCGGCTTCATCGACAATAAGACCGGCAAGTACCACGATGTGATGCTCATCAAGTCGGATGCCGACCTTATAGAGTTCAAGAAGCTCTACGGCGTCGATGAGGTAAAGACGATCTACTGACCCGCAAAGATCCGTCTCGTCACACGGTATTGCGTCACACTTTTCCGACAAAAGCCACTGAAAAAGTCGGACAACAAGATCCGGATGAACTGACTTTTTCCCTTTTCCCAATCATTCCGGACATAGATCCACGATTTTTTGGCGGATTTGCTCAGGTTGACACACCAATTAGCATATGCTAACTTGAGAATGTAATTCCCATGGGGGAGTAGCAAGCGCCTGCTAAGCGTAGCAAGTCAACATCCTGGCCTTACGGCCTGGCTTGTTTTAAATTGCGAGACTCATGTATAGCCAAACTATACATGACGTTATTATTTAGACATTGATGACCCAAGTATAGTTTTGCTGTACTTGGGTCTTTCGTTTTTCGAAGACTTTAGGGAATTAGAAAATCTATAAAGTCAGAGGAGAAGATCAGCATGGCAGAAAACTTTTTGGAGATCAAAGATCTTATGAAGAGCTTTGGTACCGGAGAAGCAAAACAGGAAGTCTTAAGAGGTATGAACTTCACTGTAAACAAAGGTGAGTTCTGCGTCCTTCTTGGGCCTTCGGGATCAGGCAAGTCCACCCTTCTTAACATCATCGGAGGGATCGACACGCCGGACTCGGGATTCGTAAGCATCAACGGTGATAAGCTCGAAGACATGGATGAGAAACAGCTTACGATCTACAGAAGAAAACACTTGGGTTATGTATTCCAGATGTATAACCTTATCCCAAACCTTAACGTAAAAGAGAATATTGAAGTCGGAGCTTACCTGTCGGACAAACCGCTGGACGTTGAGGAAGTAATCACAACATTAGGGCTTCAGGATCACAAGTATAAATATCCTAATCAGTTATCCGGAGGACAGCAGCAGAGAGTTTCCATAGGACGTGCGGTTGTCAAGAATCCGGATATTTTAATGTGTGACGAGCCTACAGGCGCGCTCGACTATAAGACAAGTAAAGAGATCCTCGCACTTATCGAAGACTGCAACAAAAAGTACGGCAGCACCATCATCATGGTCACGCACAATGAAGCGATCAAGTACATGGCAGATCACGTGATAAAGTTAAGAGACGGTATCGTACGCCATAACGATATCAACGATAAGAAGATCCCCGCTTCCGAGCTCGAATGGTAAGGAGGCGTACTGATGAGAAATCCACTTGTAAAGCGAATCCCTAAAGAGCTCGCTTCCGACTGGCACAAGTATCTGGTAATCATTCTGTTCATGGTAGGCATGATCGGTGTTATCTCCGGCATGTATGTAGGCCGTGACAGCATGATCGCTGCTATCAAAGCCGGAAAAGAAGAACTGAATCTTGAAGACGGGTGCTTCGAGCTCTCACACAAAGCTTCAGATGAAATGCTTGACAGCATATGCACCGGCGGTATGGCTGACGTTAAGCAGTATTTCATCGATGAAGGCATGAAGGAAGCTGATGAAAAAGTTGAAGAAGAGATCGAGAAAGAGCTCCGCTCCACGGTCGAAGAAGCTATAGAAGACGGTGTCCGCGCACAGTGTGAAGCCTACGGTATTACCGATGAAGCGATGATCCAAGAGCAGATAAAGACTGCAATGGACGAGAACTTCGACAGCGCGCTTGATGAAGCAAGAGACTCAGACGAATTCAAAAAAGCTGTCAACGAGGCATACGAAGAAGCACATAAGGAAGTCCTTAAGGCTGTTGACGAGGAATGGGAGGATATCGCGGAAGAATATAAACTCAACGATCCCGGGTTCTCGCCTGTTCCCGTGAAGGTTTTCGAGCACTTCTACCGCAATGAATCTGAAGATAACAACAACGACGGCACGGAAGATGCCACGGTCAGGATCTTCAAGAGTGATTCAACGGTTGATATGGCTTCTGTTATCGTAGGCCGCGTTCCCGAAAACAAAAACGAGATCGCTTTAGACCGCAATCACGCTGAAACAGTCGGTGTTTCAGTCGGCGATAATGTCAGGATCAGCGGCAAAGAGTTTGAAGTAACTGGACTCGTCTCATTCGTAAATTACCTCACGATGCACGAGTCAAATACAGATCTGATGTTTGACGCGTTCGGCTTCGACGTCGCAATGGTAACACCTGAAGCTTTTGATGAACTGCCATCAAGACTTCACTACAATTACTCATTCTTTTACGAAAGCGAACCCGCGGATAAAGCCGCTCAAAAGGACACTTCCGAAGCTTTCCTTAAAGCTCTTATCACCCAGTCAGTCGTATACGATAACGAACTCAAAGACTATCTGCCCACCTACTTAAGCCAGGCCAGAAACTTTGCGATATCTGACATTGACGGTGACTCAACAGGCACAGGCATTTTCTGCTACATTCTTATTGCTGTCATTGCATTTATCTTCGCTATAACGATCAGCAACACGATCGATAAAGAAGCATCCGTTATCGGCACATTGCGTGCTTCAGGTTACAGCAAGGGCGAACTCATAGTTCACTACATGTCGATGCCCTTTATCGTAACGATCGCAGGCGCGGTGATCGGTAATGCACTGGGGTATACAGCATTCCGCGGCATGGCCGTAAACCTTTACTACAACACATACAGCCTCCCTACTCCCCGCCTTGTCTGGAGTCCGTCGGCTTTGGTAAAGACCACAGTCATTCCGCTGCTTCTGATGTTCCTGATCAACCTTTTCATTATCGTGAAAAAACTTCAGTTAAGCCCTCTGAAATTCTTAAGACATGACCTCACAAAATCCAGACGCACAAAGGCAAGAAGGATTCCCGCATGGTCATTCTTAAGACGCTTCAGAATCAGGGTCTTATTCCAGAACATGCCGAACTACGCAGTACTCATCTTCGGTGTAATCCTGTCGGAACTGATGCTCTGCTTTGCTTTCGGTCTTACTGACTCCCTGGTCAACTATGGTGACAAAGCGCCCGAAATGGTCTTTGCCGAATACCAGTACATGCTCATGGGATACAAAGACAAGGACGGCAATGTTATCGAAACAGATGAGAACACAGCCGAAAGATTCAGTTGCCATTCGCTGATGTACCCGAAGCAGAAGAGTGATTTCTCGCGCTTCGAAGGTATGGGAAGCGGCGGTGATGAGAGCATTACCGTTTACGGAATCGCAGACAACAGCCAATATATCTCACTTCCTGCCGATGTTCCCGAAGGCAGTGTCTTCGCATCCACGGCATTCAGAGATAAGTTCTATCTTAAGGAAGGTGATGTGTTATCGCTTCACGAGGAATACGAGAACAAGTCTTATGAATTTACCATCAAGGGCTTCGTTGATTACGACGGCGGCATCGCAGTCTTCATGAGCAACGAGAACTTCAATAAGACATTCGATAAGAAGTCCGGCGAATTCTCCGGATATTTCTCCAGAAACGAGATAACCGACATTGATGAGCAGGACATCGCAACCGTAATAACCGTGGAGGATATTTCCAAGGTAACGACCCAGCTCATGCACTCGGTCGGCGGATTCATCGAGATCTTCAAGTATGCGATGATCATCCTCGCGGCAGCCCTCATTTATCTGCTCGCAAAGATCATCATCGAACGCAACGAACACTCTATCTCCATGGTAAAGATATTGGGATTTAAGAACGGCGAGATTGGTTCGCTCTACATCATCCCGACTGCGATCGTCGTCGTGCTGTTTACATTAATCAGTCTCGTTGTCGGCTACTTCCTGATGCTCTGGATCTTCCACGCATTCCTGCTGCAGATGGACGGATACTTTGCTTTCTACATGAAACCTTTGTCAATGGTATTATCAGTCCTTTACCTTCTCGTCGGATACGCGTTCGTCTCAATGATCGACTTCTTCAGGATAAAGAAGATCCCTATGGATGTGGCATTAAAGAACGTGGAATAAGTTAACTGCGTCTCAGACGGCCTCAAAGTTGTTGCTTTGGGGCCGTTTATTATATTTATATATTCGTTTTTCGCTTTTCGGCGCATTTTCCGCCTGTCGGTTTTGTCATATTTTGTAGGCTTTTGTCACTGGAAAACCGACAAACGGACCGCCTATAATCCAGGCATGGAAATTATGAATAAATATGTGCCCAAAGAGTATCTGGCCCTCAAGATAAACTACTGTAAAAAGTGTCTCAACGAGATACCTGATTATTCTGTGGCAGACCGTATCAAAAGAGGTAAACTGCGGAAAGTAATCAAAGCCAATAACCACGAGTATTTTCTTGATTCAAAACTCGGAAAAGAGTACCTCAAGAATATGCACAAAAGAAAACAGACAGAATGTCAACTGAAAATCTATGAGACGATCTGGAGTTGCCATTTTAACGATGAACCGCTTCCGGAATGCATGCCGCATAAGGTGATCAGAACCTTGCGCATTGATACAGATAAACATGTGGTCATGGATAAGGCATTTTTCGACAGTTTGAAAAATGATGACAATTCCAAATACATAAAGTATAAAAGCAATTATTTCAACGGAATCTATTATCGTTCCGCGGCTGAACGCGATATAGCGATCTTCTACACATATCTGGGTATACCATTTAAATATGAACCCTCTATAATGCTTGCAGGACTTTATAAGCCAGTCAATCCTGATTTTATAATCTATATTGAAGAACTTGATACTTGCTTTATACATGAACACTTCGGCATGAAAGAATCATCCGATTATCTGACAACAACCAAGGTAAAATACAGCAACTATACTAATGCCGGTCTCATACCGGATCTTGATATCCTGTTCACACACGACACCGAGGGAATGCCATTCGACATCAGATATTTATCAGCAAAACTGAACGCCGCAATATATTGCAAGACAATCGCATTTCCCGTCTGATAACTGTTCACGAAATGTTCGCCTATGAAGCAGTTAAATGACGACCAAACAGATGACTTTTGCCAATGTTCGTCACTTTGTTCTCCTGTTGTGACACTCTATGACGAACATTTTGTGAACACTCGAAAAACTTAACGGACGGCGAACAGAACGCACATAAAAGCCGCAGGCACATACATGTCTGCGGCTTAATTTCAGAAGCAAATAACTATCACAGATCGTAATACATCTCATACTCCATCGGTGTAGGCATGGAGATGTGGCGGCCGAGGTCCTTTCTGCGGTTGGCGATCCAGAGGTTGATGAGTTCGATCGGGAAAACGCCGCCTGCGGTGAGGAAGTCGTGATCCTTTTCGAGAGCTTTAAGAGCAGAACCTAATGACTTCGGAAGACCCTTGATCTTTTTCTTGTCCTGCCTTCAGCTTCCGGATCGATCTTGTTCTTAATGCCGTCGAGACCTGCCATGAGAATAGCTGCATAACAATAATAAGGATTGCATGTGGCATCAGGATTCCTGAGCTCAAATCTCTTCTTATCAGGTGTCTTGGCATATGCAGGAATACGGATTACAGCACTTCTGTTAGCGGTTGCATAGCCGATCGTTACCGGCGCTTCGAAGCCCGGAAGAAGTCTCTTGTATGAGTTCGTTGAAGGGTTAGAGAATGCGCAGATAGCGGGAACGTGGCGGAGCACGCCTCCGATGAAGTAGAGCGCTGTCTGGGACAGGCCTGAGTAACCGTTCTCATCATAGAAAACAGGCTTGCCGTCCTTGAACATCAGCATGTCCTTCCTTGACTGCCTCATTCTTGACGATGTACTTGGTAAGCATCGTCTTGTCAGCCATCTCGGTCATGCCGCCGAACTCGACTTCGATCTCCATCTGGCCGGAACCGACTTCATGATGATGATACTTGACCTTGATGCCCTGGTTCTCCATCAGCATCGTTACACGGCTTCTGTAGTCGTATGCAATGTCCTGCGGAGGCGCTGCGTGATAGCCTCCCTGGTGCGGTGTCTGATAACCCAGGCTTCCGAATTCACCGGTGTTCCAGAATGCCTCTGCACCGTCGATCGTAAAACCCGAGCTGTTGGGTTTGTTGGCATATGTTACTTCATCGAAAACATAGAACTCGAATTCGGGTCCAAGCAGGAACTGGTCTGCAACGCCTAATTCCTTCATGTATTCTTCTGCACGCTTACTGACGTTTCTCGGCTCCTGGTTGAAAGGAATGTTCTCATCCTTTCCAATGATACGGACGTCGCCGATCATGGAGAGAGTCTTGATCTCACAGAAATCGTCAATAGCTGCACTGGAGAGATCAGGAATAAATACCATGTCACTCTTCTCGACGGGGGCAAAACCATAGTTGCTGCCGTCGAATCCTATGCCTGCTGTCATGATAGATTCTGTGAATCTGTCTGCCGGGATCGTCAGATGATGCCATCTTCCGTTGAGATCTATCATCCTGAAATCGATCATCTTGATGTCATTCTCGTCGATGAAGATCCTCGCTTCCTCAAAGTTACTTAGCATATATTCCACCTCCGCTAAAGTATTGATTAGATAGTAACATGCGCGCGTATAAAAAAACTTGTCTTAATATAGAAAATTAACGTTTTCAGTCTTTGGGCAATATGATTGTTGAGAAACTCCCCCATAACTGTAAAATAGAAGAATCTTTTTTACAGGGAGCGGCATATGAAGGTTGAATTCGGCTACGGCAAAGGCGTACAGATAGTTGATATTCCGGACAAGAATCTCGATCAGGTCCTTGTTGCAAATGAGATCGAGCATGAGAGACGCGGTCCTGATGCCGTTGTCTATGCACTTGAGAATCCTATCGGTTCACCCCGCCTTAAAGACCTTGCCAAGCCCGGCCAGAAGATCGTTATCGTAACAAGCGATATCTCAAGACCTCTTCCGAGCTTTGATGTCATCCCTTCCATCTTGGACGAGCTCTATCTTGCAGGATGCGACCCTAAGGACATTACCGTTGTTTTCGCGCTCGGTTCACACAGACCTCACACCGAGGAAGAGAAGAAAAAGCTCGTCGGTGAGCGTGTATACAGCGAGGTTAAGTGCATAGACTCAGATCCTTCTGACTGCATCCACATGGGTGACACTTCAAGAGGCACACCCGTTGATATCACAAGAAGCGTCGCAGAGGCTGATTTCCGTATTGGCGTTGGAAATATCGAGTTCCACTATTTCGCTGGCTATTCCGGCGGAGCCAAGGCATTGATGCCCGGAGTCTCCACACCTTCCGCTATCCAGGCTAACCACCGCATGATGGTCGACGAGAAGGCATGCGCAGGCAACCTCAATGGCAACCCGATCAGAGCAGACATCGAAGAGTCTGAGACATTCTGCCATTTCTCATTTATCGTTAACCCTATCCTCGATGAACATAAGCACATCGTTTACTGCGTTGCAGGCGACGTTACAAAGGCTCACAGGGCAGGCTGCAAGTACCTGGACCAGATGTACAGAAAGCCTCTTAAGAGAAGAGCCGACATTGTCATCGTTTCTCAGGGAGGCGCGCCCAAGGATGCTAACCTTTACCAGACTCAGAAGGCTCTGGACAACTCCAAGTATGCCGTAAGAGACGGTGGTACGATAATCGTTATCGGTGCATGCAATGAAGGCCTCGGCAGTGCCAAGTTCGAAGAATGGCTCACGACTGCAAACACCCCGGATGAACTTATCGAGAGAGTCGGTAAGGACTTCCAGTTAGGCGGACACAAGGCAGCTGCTATCGCAATGGTATTAAAGCACGCAAAGATCGTTCTGATATCTGAGATGGACGACGACTTCGTAAGATCGATTTTCTTAGAACCCATGCACTCCGCACAGGAAGCATTCGATGAAGCATATGCAAGATACGGCGAGGACTGCTCTGTTATCTGCATGCCTTTCGGCGGTGCTACACTTCCGATGCCTCCTGAAGAGTAAAGCGCTCTTCCCTCAATTTTCACGGGTTTGTAACAGATTTAGTATTACAATAAACAGGTAAAACTAAATCGAGAGGTTTGTTATGGGCTGGGATGCAGGATTTCTGCTTTTCATTCAGGAATATATCAGGTCAGATCTTTTAGATCCGATCATGAAGGTCCTGACTCATTCCGGCGATAAGGGAATCCTTCTCATTGTCCTCATACTTACTTTGCTTATCATTCCGAAGACCAGATCGATCGGCTTCATGGCAACTATCAGCATCGCTATCGAAGCTCTTCTCAACAACGTTCTTCTCAAGAACATAATCGCAAGAACAAGGCCTTATGATGAGATCGACGGACTGATCAATCTTGTTGGCAGACAGAGCGATTACTCCTTCCCTTCAGGTCATACGGGAGCTGCTTTTGCTGTTGCAGGAGCTATGCTCGTTGTAGCATTCTTCGGACTTCCTGTTATCGAGAAGACCGGTGAGATCTCACACTCCAAGATGACACTCACATTCAAGCTATGCGCAGTACTTCTTATCATCTACGCCGTACTCCTTGCATTCTCCAGAATGTATGTCGGCGTACACTATCCCACAGACGTTATAACGGGCCTCCTCTTAGGCCTTGCGACGAGCGCCATAGCATACCTGATATACCAGACAGTGATAAAGAAAGCATACGAGAAAAAAGCAAAAATAAAGGAAGCGTAAAAGCTTCCTTTTTTAATCATTTGATCTCGCCTCTTGCCGTTTTTTTCGCGATCTTTTCCTGATAGAGAAGCTCGTCTGCATAATTGAGGATCTCGTAGATATCGATCTTTCCGGTGATCGTGAACTTGTAGATACCAGTGCTCATCTCGATGGGATACGGCTTTTGGACTTCATCGTTGTAACGCTTGGTAACCATATCGATCCTGGCTTTGAGCTTGGCAACATCAATGTCAGAACCTGTAATGGCGAACGTTACAAATTCGTCGCCGCCGAAGCGTCCGATAACATCAGAATCTCTAAATGATTCATGGAGGATCCTGGCACTAGTGCAGAGCGCGAAGTCGCCGTCATCGTGACCGAACTTATCGTTGATCATCTTGAGGTTATCCATGTCCGCATAGCATATTACTGCGACCTTATCCTGATTAACGGGATCGTCCAATTGCTTCTCGGAATTGGCGATAAAACCTCTTCTGTTGTAGAGCCTCGTGAGCTCGTCTTTCTGCGCGATCTCTTCGAGTTTTGTGTTGTCTCTTATAAATCTCTCCAGTGAGTTCTGCAGCGCCTGCTTAGCCTTGTTCTGCTCTTCCATCATGAACAGGGACCTGAGCGTTACAGAGAGCTGTGAAGCGATAGAAGATACGCTTATCGAATACTGGACAGGAAGCTCGATCACAAGAAGTCCATATACGTTCTCGCCTACGAAAAGCGGAGCCACGATCATGGTGCGGCGCTTTGAATCATCTACGAATTCGTTCTCGAAAATATACTCGGTACGGAGAAGCTGCAGTTCTTCTGAAGGAGTTTTTATATCCTTGCCTTCGCTGTATGCCTTAAGAAGGATCGATGCAGGAACTTTCCAGTTATTCTCTCCACGGTTCTTAATGTTGCCCTGGAAAAGATACAGGAGCGACTTCTCGAACCCTAATCCGTAGAGGCCTCCCAAAAGGCTCTCATACGGTATCTCTGATCCGCCCTCGTTAAGGAAGACTTCACCCAACTGGCGGTTTACGACGCTTCTCATTCTCTCGTTTCTTCTTCTCGCGGAATTTGCCGGCAGTATGCCGGAGAACGCAAGGCGTCTGTAGAACTTCGTAAAGACATCATTTATCAGGTCTCTGTCTTCGTCATTGCCGATCAGGCTTAAAGACTTGTTCTGCATCGTCTGGAGAACATTGAAGAACTTCTCTCTTGTGGACAGAACAAACAGATCTGACTTAAGAAGGACCGTGAACTTATCGTTCATCACTTCTATCATTGACGCTTTATCTTCAGCCCTTAAGAATTCAATGTAAGAAGTTACAAAACCGTCCAGAACGTCATTGATCGATCCCGCATCAACGAAATCATTAAACAGATATTCCTTTATGATCTTGTAGACCTTATCGCAGTCGATATCATTGCCTTCGATATGGAATCTCTTATACATTACTTCCGCATCGAAATCATCGCATCCGCAGGAACTCCTCTGCACAAGATGAGTATCGACTGTCATGTCTTTAAGAGCAGTTCCGTTGATGTAGTTCTCAGCATTAAGGACCGCCTTGTAGGCAAGTGATGCCGAGCTCGCTTCAACCGTTGTCAAAGGCGGTTCCAAAGACACAGAGAAGATATCGTCATCGAATCCGACTACCATGATATCCTTGCCCGGAATAAGACCTCTTCTCGCAAGCTCATTGTAGCCTCCGACTGCCATTGAGTCGTTCGCGAAAACCAGTGCATCAATATCACTGTTCTTATCAAGAAGTTCGCCTGTAACAGCTTCGCTTGCCATCGAGAAATCGCCATAAACGATCTTATCCTCATCTACCGGAATATCGTGTTCCTTTAAGACCTGCTTATATACTTCAAGTCTGTCTCTGGCATCCCTGTTTGTAACAGGTCCGGATACATATCCGATGTTCCTGACACCGTGCCTTTCGATCAGGTGATCCAATGCTTCTTTAAGACCGGAAGCATTATTGAACGTTACTGAATGATAGCCCTCAAAATCAGAGAAAAGACATACGATAGGGACCTTAGGCATCTTCTGCAGAAAGTCCTTCTGTGTCTCAAGATCAGCTCTTGAACAAATGAGTCCCTGAAGGATATAGATGATGTCCACATTTCTTTCAGTCGGAAGATCGAAGATAACGTTATACTGATACTCATACTTCCTGTCAGCATATCTGCTGTCGGTCTTTCCGATGTAGTGGCCCGGGAACACGAACAGATTGGCATCGATTACTTTCGCTGCCTGTTCGGCACCTATTGCAGCCTGGTTAGAAAAGAAATTATCGATATCGTCAATTACAAGACCGATGTTAAGTTTACGCCCCATACGTTTACTCCTTCCATTCCTGTTATCGCCCTTAAAATTCAGAAACCGCGCAGACGTTTTCTAGCCATCTTGTCCGCATACATTTTCGAATCGGCTTCAAGTATCATATCTTCTATATCAATTTTACTGTCAATTACACGCTCGGCAATGCCAAGGCTCGCACTTACTTCGTAAGGCTTATCTGCCATAGCAGGATCCTGGTCTGCATACTGCTCGATCTCGAGTCTGATATTCTTTACTTCGTCCTCGAGTTTCTTATCTCCTATCAATGCGAATGCGAACTCGTCACCGCCGTATCTTGCAGCGATACCATTGTCCTTAACATACTTCATCATTGCCCTTGCAAGTGTCTGGATCGCAAAGTCACCATTCTCATGTCCGTATGTATCGTTAATGGTCTTGAGCTTATCCATGTCGATGGAGAAAAGCGACAATATCCTGCCCTTGTTAGAAGGCACGTTGAGGAGCTTGTTAAGAACTGTAAAGAATCCTCTTCTGTTGTAAAGACCGGTTAAGAAATCCTGCTCTGAGAGCATCTCATTTGCCCTGCTCGCCGAGATAAGTTTACGGTTGTTATTAACGGCATTTACAGCAGCGTTAATAAAGTTACCGAACTCTTCGAATCTCTGCTCTGATCTCATCGATACTCTCGTGTAACCGTTAACGACATAGCCGAAAGATTCAGTATTAGATCTGATCTGCTTGAACAGCAACACATTTATATTGCTGTCTTTGGCAAGGATAATATCGTAATCCGGCATGGGATGTCTCATGCGGTAGAACTTCTGCGCAAAAGTATATTTATTCGCTCTTCCGTGGAATATCGAATGGCAGCATTCATCCGGTTCCGAGATGCCTACGAAATAGTACTGGCTGCGCCACATCCATATGGAATTCTGCAGGTTGTCCGCTGCTTCATCGAGGTTCTCTGATGAAGTCATTCTCGATACAAAGCGTCCCATCTCGAGCATGTGTCTGAAAGAATCCATGTTCTCTTCAGCCAATACATCTACAATCTTTGACCACGGGAATTCAGAACGGTCCTTACATCCGCACGACTGCATTTGCATCATCCTGTACGGGATCAGGAACGAATCGTTCTCGGTTATTATTCCATTCTCCCAGTCACGGATCCTCTTTAATACCTGTTCGGGGATCTGCTTGTAATCGAGTTCGCATGTCGTTAATACAGGATCGTTGAACTGACCCTGCCAGATGCCGTCAAAGCCCGTAACTATTACGTCTTCGGGAATGCGTTTTCCATAACGCTTCAACGCGTCCATAACACCTATCGCCATCGAGTCATTAGCACAGATGATCGCATCCGGAAGTTCATAGCCGTTCTCCAGAAGATCGCACATAACCGTAAATGCGGGAGCCTGCCAGAAATCACCGTAATAGATATTTGCTGTAGATGTCTTGATGCCGTGATCGTCAAGGACCTTCTTAAAGATCATGATACGTTCTTCAGAGAACGGGTTGTCCCTGAAGCCGCCGAACATGTCGAGCCTCTTTGCACCATGAACTTCGATGACATGTTTTACCATTGCTTCAAATGCCGAACCGTATTCAAAATCAGCATTGATACAACCCTTAACCGGACGCTGGAATGTTATGACCGGAATACCCTTCTCATGTCCTATTTCAGCAAGCCTGTCGATTACTTCCCTGGTCTTTATCATCTCTCCGAAAATGATGATGCATGCAACATCCATTCTCAAAAGAAGATTTGCAAAATCGAACTCCAATTCAGTCTGGACAGGATCCGGATTATCAACGTTGAAAGTAAAGCTCGAGAGTATGAATTCCTTCTTAATCTCTTCAGTCTGCAAAGCCTTCATAAAGAGGCTGTAGTTATCAGAATCATCCCACACACCGCACACTGCGATGAGCTTGCGTCTGTCAGGATTATTGTTTCTCTTGCGGAGCAAAATATTACGTATATGGATCGAAGCTTTTGAGAATGCATTGATAGCAAATACTATGGATGCACTGTCGTAATCTTCAGCAGCTTCGAATACCATCCTGTGCTTCTGCCAGTTCCTGTCGAGCCTTATCGTGTAAGGATCGGTGATCATTTCTGATGACTCATCGTCAGACTTGAAGATACATCTTATCGTGCGCTCCTCATCTGCTCTGCCGTCAAAAGAGAATTCATATGTCTCACCTTTTTTGAAAGGGAATCCGCCCTGCAAAAGCCTTGTCTCACCGGACACTCCGGAGATATATGAAGGTGTGATTATGAGCTCATCTTCCATGAAGCTTACACTTGCGTTCAGATCGCCTTCAGCAACATAGAAAGCATTGTTATTGTTTACGCTTACAGAGTCCTCTGTATTGAGCGCCAGGACTCTTGCAGGCCTGTTTACCTGTCTGTTATATCTCGGCTTCTGATAGACTCTTACATAGTCAACAAGAAGCTCTGCATCGTTGCATTCTATCTCAGCCTGTGCATCAGTTCCCTTACCGAGTTTATCTGATCCTACAGCAACGCCGATTATGAGATGGAAAGGCTTATTGAAAGGCGCCGGATACGGCTCCTCATTTTCGCCGGTTCTTGAGAACCAGTAAGAAGTTCTGTAATACTCTTTTCCGTCGCACGCGAAAATGATCTCATCCTGATCCCACTCGCATGAGAAGATATGGAAGTCTGCTGAAAAGTCAGTATTAAGTCTCTGGTAACTTCCCGAACGCTGTGTGTAAGGATAACCGAAAACGATACGGCTTACCGCTTCATCGGTCCTGCTTCCCGCGATCTCGAGCATATCGATCTGCCCGTGCAAAGGGAAATCCTTATAGTCGCCGGAAGATACATCATAGCCTTCAGAAGGCATAAGTCTGATGTAGCTTAAAAGGCCCTTTGCCTTGGGAACTTTGATCCTGGCAATTATCTTGCCGTATGTGAAATCTTTCTTACCGAACGAAGTGATCCTTCCGGAAATATATCTCATCTCTCCGGAATCATTGGTCGTTATCTTGGGTCTTATCGAAAGGCATCCGTCTTTGACTTCAATGCATTCAGATCCTGCGTATTCCTGCTTCTCGCCATCAGTCCATCCGGGCGCACGGGTTTCCGTGTTCCAGAACTCTTCCTTAAGAACATTCTTATTAAATTCTTCTGACCAGACAATATGATAATTGTCCGGCAGCGAGACCTTATTACTCATTGAACCCTTATTCCGTAAAAATGACGGATTATATTACTTGTCTACTGCCCAGATATCGGAGTCGTTGCTTCTTGCCATAACGTACTTATAGCAGTCATCAGCACTGACTTCGAACGCCTTGAAAATGTCTTTTACAGCATCGTAGATAGCTTTGCATCTGATGATGTCAACAGTATCGTGTGCCTGTGAGAAAAGTCCGAAAATAAGCATGTCATACATCTTGTAGAAGTCGACCTTAAATGCGTCAAACTCATTGATAGCTCTCAGGAATAATTCCTTATTCTCAGGCTCATATGTGCGCAGGATATTAAGAAGATGCATCTCTTTCTTAACGCAGCCTGCAATAGCATTTACGCTTGCCTTCATGCCGGGATTAACTGTTCTTGTATTGTAACGGACGATGGTCATGGAAAGTTCGTCGACCATATCGATACAATCCTCGATATGTCTAGCCATCTGGAAGATAGTCATTCTCTTCTCGGTATCCGGTTCAACCTGATGAAGTCTGTCTGCAAAAGCATGGAAAATGTGATCGCCGTCATCCTCAAGCTTATTGATACGTTTGGAAATAGCGACTCTGTCTTCTATCTTCTCGAGCATACCTAAAAGCTCGACACATTCCTCGTTAAGTATCTCAGACAACTGCTGAGCATGATCAAATAAATATTCGCGGTCTTCGATGGTCATTATATATTTCCTCCGGCACGGGAACTTAACTCAAAGATAATTATATATTAACAAAGATAATTTATTCAAGGTTAGATGAGGCTTATTCACCTCAAAAATAACGGTTAAGATTTAGCAAAGATGTTCCTTGCTGCCTTAATTGCAAGAGATATCAATCTTGCTGTGAGCACGGAGAAAATGACGGAAGCTGCCGGGAGCAGCCAGCAAAGCGCATTCTTACTGGCCGGCAGACAGCTCAGGATATTTCTCAATAAAAGAATTACAATCACATGGATAAGATAAATGTAAAGTGAATCCTCTTTTCCAAGATAAGCTATGGGTTTGCAAATATACAGATCCGGTTTTCTGATACCTGTTATGAAAACAAATGCTGCGCAAAGGATAATGAATACCTGGGAGAAGTCAAAACCAAAAAGCTTCACACAAGAGGCTGTCATCACAGCAGCCGCAGATAAGACCGAACCTGATATAAGAAATGACACCGATATCTTTTCCAGACGCTCTTTCTGATCAGCAATAACATAACCTAAAAGCATCATAGGAAGCACACCTATAAGCCAGTTTGCGCTCATGTGCCATGAGACATAAAAGGAACGGACATATGTATCAACAATGATCCTAAGAATAAGAGTTACAGGCGTAAGTATATAGATCAGCTTCTTATGGTTAAAACGCACAAGGAAATAAAAGATGACATATGAATAGATAAGAGCTGCAAGATACCAGAAAGTTCCGGCGTAGAAGAAATCAAAGTCACCAAAAATAACCATCCTTAAATATGACCAGGGATCGGTAAAGCCCTGTATCCAGAGATCGGCCTGATCCAGGTTCTTCATAAAGAAGAAACTGAAAACTGCATAACAGAATAAAGTTAAGGCCGTGGTCACTGCAGTCCTTCTTAAGCGCTTAAGGATTTTCGCTGACATGACTTCCCGGTTGTCACCATGACACGCATACCCGCTTATGACTGCAAAAAAAGCTACACCCCATAAACCGACTGAGGCGAAAACTGAACCTAAAGCACCTCTGAATTTGATATGTACCAGTATGATGCCGACGGCTGCAATAAATCTGAAGAAATCAAGAAAATGGTTGCGCTTATCCACAAAAACCAAGTATATATATTTTTGTAAATACGCGAAGAAAAAAATCAAATACAAAATGCCATATTATCTGACTGCCGGAACAGGGTTATTAGCGAAAAAAATAATCAGGATATTCTCAAAAAAACATGGCTTTTTCGCGCTCCCTGAAAGAAGGCATCTATAAGTCTCAGACAGACTCGCCAGAGGAGCCGTAAATCCCTGCAAATAAAAATCAAGGTTGCCTCTTTTGAGACAACCCTTAATTGATTTTTTGATTTGTGAGTTAAGTATTAGAGAGCGGAAACCTTTGTGCCGATCTGCTCAGCTTCCTGATTCTCAACAACGAGGTTTACAGACTTAGGTGTGCAAACGAATGTTGTCTTAACAGGTGTAGGCTCAACTCTTCCGCCTAATGCATAAACACCACCGGAGATGTAGTCAACAACGCGCTGATTCTTATCTGTGTTTGTAAGATTGCAGATAACGATGTGGCCCTCACGGATGTGATCGCAAACGATCTGGCTTGTTCTGATGTCATAAGGTGTGAGCATTATGACTGTTGCGTTGTGCTGCATTACAGGTGTAGTAACTGCGGGCTGCTCCTGAACGAAGGTGCGAGGCTCCTCATAGTAGGTCTCCTCTGCAATAGGCTCCTGCTCGTATGCATCTTCTTCAATGTAGCCCTCTTCCTCACCGTAATAGTTTTCTTCCATCTCATCTTCTACAGGTGTGAACATGCTGCCGAAGAAATTCTTAACGTTAAAAGTGCCCATTTGTTTTTCCTCCTTAAAAATTCGCCCGACCAAGGACATTCATATAAGATACTTCGGATATTAACGAACTTTGATTTTCGCCTCAATAGTTTTGGGCAATATGACACAAGAAGGTAACTTAAAACGGGGTTTTATTACAAAATGTAACAAATATCAGGGATTTTTTACCGAACAATGTTACACAGGCTTATATTCGGCTCTGTTTCCGAATATCGCCGTGCCGATCCTGATATGCGTGGAACCCTCTAAAATAGCGCTTCTGTAGTCCTGGCTCATTCCCATGGACAATACATTAAAGCATTCGAGTCCCGTATAACTCTTAAGATCTTCAAATATTACGCGCGTTTTAGCAAAGACTTCCCTTGCCTGGCCTTCATACTCCTCGATAGGAGCCATTGTCATAAGGCCGCAGACCTTTATAGAAGGCAATGCCATTATCTTATCTATTGCAGGCTTTAACTCATGCGGAGCAAAGCCGTGCTTGCTCTCTTCACCTGAAACATTTGCCTGTAACAAAACAGAGGTAGTAACATTGTTACTTTCTGACCTTTTGGAAATCTCTTCAGCCAGTTCAACTGTATTTACAGAATGAATAAGACTTGTCTTTCCTATAATGTACTTAACCTTATTCTTCTGTAACGTTCCTATAAGATGCCAGTTAACATCAAGGCCAAGGCTCGAAAATCTCTCGACCTTGGGAACGAGTTCCTGTACGCGGTTCTCACCGAGATTCATAAGACCTGATACAGCAGCAGCCTCTGCGTACTCTACAGGGAACACCTTCGTTACACCGATCAGTGTAACGCTGCCCTTCGATCTTCCTGCAAGGTCTTCCGCATCCTCTATAGATTGTTTTACTGACAGTATATTATCTGAGATCTTTTTCTTAAGATCTTCCGTGAAATCGTACTCCATATTAACCGACCTTATCTCCCGGCTTTACAGTCTTAGGATTTGTAATGATTACAGTATTGAGATTCGGAACAGAGGACTTGCCTGCCTTGTTGATGATCGCAAACTCTCTGTCGTTGTCGAGCAGGATTACTCTTACTTCTTCAACGAAGCCCTGGCTGTTCGTGTATACGGAAGCCATACCTGAGAAATCAGATACGACGATCTTCTCAGCCGTGATGCCGAGACCGGATCCGGAATTAACGAACGTAGCCTTGTAGCCTGCCGTATAGAGCCTGTCGAGCTTCTTGAGGTTAGAATAGTCATTAGGTGTCGTGAACGCGACGAGAATGCCTCCGTCGGCCAATACTTCCTTATAGACGACCGTACAGCCTCCGACTGATGTGCTCTGCTGCTCAACGCTGTTACCTGCTTCGTCAGTCTTTGCGTTAGGAACGACATTGATACTGAACATGGATTCATCACCGAATGTATCAAGGCTCGCATTTACAGAAGGAGCAAGATATATGGCAAAGCAGGGATTGCCCTTCGGAGCGTATGTCTCGTTAACAAGGCTCGATACGGAAATTTTCATACCGTCAGTCTCATTGATAACGATCTCGATATCTACAGTTCTTAAGTCTAAGAGTGCTTCTACGGCTCTCGTTGTCTCAAATGTAATAAGCATTCCGGAAGCATCATTCTCACATCTTACGACCTTGCAGTCGTCAATGGAGATACCTTCCGTACGGATATTGATGTCATGCAGAGTTCCGACAGCGAAGTCTGACAATGTTGCATCGTTATTCGACAGGTATACTGCCAGATACTGGCTCTCATTCTGCGCGATCCTTACGACAGGATCTTCCGCTTCGATCGTGAGGTCTGATGATATGGCACCGACGGAGTTGTTGATATATCCCTTGATCTCAGCTGCCGGCATCGTGAGGAAGTCCTTGTATCCAAGAGTCTCTTCTTTGCCGTCGAGTCTGAAGGATACGATACCCGGTCTGTGCGCTTCTACTTTAGTTGCATACTTTTCGAGCTGTGCCTCGTAAACAGCTTCGTCACTTCTTAAAACAGAGATTCTCTCGTCGACGAACTTGATCTTACTCATCTCGTCTTCTCTCTCGTCCAGGATAACGTTAACTGATGAACTGTAGGATGCGAGGTTGCTGATGTTTCCGCTCATGGCATCGAACCTGACTGAATCCAGGATCGCTGACAGGTTCTTGTTATAGTTCCTGTAGATTACTTCAGCTTCAGCAGAACCTCCCGAGAGGATCAGTTCCTGCTGGACTTCTGATATCTGTGTCTGAGCATTTCTTAACTGCTGAACAACAGACTTCATGTCTTCAGGAACGACGATGGCAAGCTCCTGGCCCTTTGCGACTCTGGAACCTTCAGTGATCTGTGTTACGAGTTCTCCCGCATTCTCACTCTTGATGATGTCCTCATCTCTAACAACCAATGCCCTGGCACCGATCGTATGTTCAACGGCACCCATGGTAACGAATGAGAAGTTAGGCTTCTCTGCAATATAGTCGTAAAGGTGATGTACTACGAACGCGAGCACTAAAAGCGCCGAGGCAACTACCACCGCACCGAGAACGCCGTTTCTGATAGCTCTGCTCTCAGCACTCTTCTGTGAAGGATTCTTACGAAGATAAGCATTCTTCTCGATCTTTGCCTGTTCTCTGTTCCTTGCTTCTTCCTTGCGCTTCTGGGCAGCTAAGATCTTCTGCTGCTCTCTTGCCTTTGCTCTCTCCTGAGCCGTCATGGGACGTCTGGAAGAAGATTTTGCCTGAGCCTTGGGATCAGGTGCAGAGGACTTACCCGTTATGTCGATATTCGGGATAATGCTGTTTCCGGATGCGGGAGCTGCTCCGTAATTATTCCTGACCTGCTGGGGCTTTTTACCTGACTGGACACGTATCCTCTTATCGGCAGGCTGTCCGGAAGGACGCTTTACGCCCCCTTTATTAACCATAACGCGGCTGCCATTAGGTCTTGCCGCAGGCTTACCTGTACGGGGATCAACGGGTCTGTTGCCGGATGCTTTAACAACGGGCTTTCCTGACTTGTTAACAGGGCGTGCCGGATTACCGCTTACTTTTCTCTTAGCGGGTTCATTCGGATTGTTGTACCACTGCTTTCCGTCTGCCATATTCCTTATTCCTCAATAACGAGCATGCAGGCGAGCTTGGCCTGCTCTTTAGCAAGGCTTCCCTGCATATATGCGATATAGGGCGGCTTCATGGGGCCGTCACATGAGAGTTCTGTTGTAGCGCCCTGGACAAAGGCACCTGCCGCCATTATTACCTGGTCATCGTAACCGGGCATATCCCACGGCACGGGAGTTACGAAAGAATCAACGGGCGAGCATGACTGGATGGCAGCACAGAACTTGCTCATCTTGTCAGGATCACCGAATTCGATTGTCTGTACGATATCGCCTCTTACCTCGTCAGAAGCAGGGCTTGTCTTATAGCCTTCAGCACCTAAGATCTCAGCAGCAAAAGCCGCACCCTTAAGGCACTCGCCTACGCACTGCGGAGCTGTGAAAAGGCCTCTTGCGATCATGGAATTGGCACCTAATGTAGGACCTACTTCGCTGCCCAAGCCCGGTGTCGTAAGATGTCTTGCAGCATTCTCAACAAGGTCTTCTCTTCCAGCGATATATCCGCCGGTCCTTGCGATTCCGCCGCCGGGGTTCTTTATCAGGGAGCCTGCGATAACGTCAGCGCCAACTTCCAAGGGCTCTCTCTTCTCTGTAAATTCGCCGTAGCAGTTATCAACTGCAACGATTATGTCTTTCCTGACAGAATGAGCAAGAGATGCGATCTTCTCGATATCATCGGTAAGAAGGGCTCTTCTTCCCGTATAACCTCTGGACTTCTGGATGAATACCATCTTTGTCTCAGGCTTAATAGCTGCCTTTATGGCATCAAGATCAGGGGTGCCGTCTGCTTTGAGGTCCACTTCTTCATAGCCGATTCCGTAGGACATAAGGGACATATCGTTATTGCCTGATGAAAGGCCGATAGTTGCCATAAGCGTGTCGTAGGGTCTTCCGGTAACCGAGAGCATAATGTCGCCCGGTCTTAATGCTCCGTAGAGCATAGCGGATATCGCCTGCGAACCCGTGCTGATCTGCCATCTGACATAAGCCTTCTCAGCCTTGAAGATCTTGGCAAAGATGTTCTCGATCTTCTCGCGGCCGACATCGTCGTAGCCGTAGCCTGAGGTCATGCCCATGTGTGTGTCTGAGAATTTCTCGGATCTGAAGGCATCTAACACCTTCAGTTCGTTATATGTCACGATATCATCAATACGCGCATAAACGCCTGCAAGATTCTCTTCAGCCTTGACTGCAGCCTCGATTGCCTTGCCGTTTACGCCGTACTTTCTGTAGTTTTCTATACTGTCTCTGAATAAGCCGTTCATAACTTGTAATTATAACAAAATAACGCGAACGAACAAAATAAATAACTTGTAATATATGTGGCGATATTTAGAGAATTCGTCGAAGATTTTAGCCGTAAATTGCGAGCTTAATGGCTCCGGGGAAGCATTCGAACGTTACTTTATGGCCCGAAAAGTCCTCACCGTCGTAATTTCCGTTAAGATCCCTTGTGCCCGTAGCCTCCACGGTGATCTTTGTCGTAACGAAAGTATCGATCTCCTTATAGCTCTCATGCTTGCCGTCTTTATATTTGGTAAGCAGGTATAAAGATCTCGGCAGATTTACCGCGTCTATAGCACAGCAGTTGATAAGGCCGTCATCGATTATCGCATGGGGAGCCGGACAGAAGCCGTCACCGTAATACGAGGCATTGCAGACTGCAAGAAGCGTAAAGCAGGACTTTACGGACTCGTTGGGCTTGCCATCTGCCCTGTTCGCAGAGAATTTGAAATGGAATTTCCTGTTTCCGAAGATGCATCCTATTGCGGAAGTAAGATAAGCCGTGCTCCTTACAAGCCTTGAATTCGGGTGCGCCAGAACCTTACCCTTAGCCCTTAACTGGACTTCGGTATCAAGGCCGATCGAAGCAACGTTCAGGCACCATGCTGAGCTTGATTCGATCTTATTGCCGCCCTTATCGTAAGAGACTACCTTGATAAGGTCTGTGTTCTTTATGCTGAAAGAGTCCCTGAATATCTCATTTAAGCAGACCTCAGGATTGCTCCTGTGGTTCTCATCCATTATGGATCTGGTGAAATCATTACCTGTTCCAAGAGGAATAACCGCCATCGGGGTATTAGACTCTGCGAGGGCATTTGCGACCTCGTGTATAGTACCGTCACCGCCGCATGCGATGACAAGCAGGTCATCTTCACCAACGGCTTTAGATGCTGCTTCACTTGCGTGTCCGGCAAATTCCGTGTAAACGACACGGGAATCGCCCGGAAATTCTTCACTGCACTTGGAATATTCTTTCTTGAAGCGGTCCAGAGCTATCGAATCAGCTCTGCTGTTTACGATAAATAACTTCTTCATCTATGCGGAATCGTTATTTCTTGAGCTTCATTACAACGTCGATCATATCATCAACAGTCTTTACCTGATCCAAAAGCTCATCAGGAAGACGGATGTTATATGTCTCTTCGACATCGATTACGAATTCATAGAGTTGAAGTGAATCAAACGGAAGATCGGTATTGAATGCGAGATCGGATGTGATCTCGTCAGGAGAAATCTCAAGGGTCTCTGCCATGATTCTAATAACGTCTTCTTTAACTTTCGCTCTCATGTTATCAGAGTCAGCCATATTACTTCTTCTCCTTAGTGGTATCTTTAGCAACCTTCATAGCGGTCGCTCTTACGTTCTCACTGCTGTCATAGCGCTTGAGCTGCTGCTCAACGTATGTATCAACTTCATCAACGAGATCTAAAAGATGCTTTCTGTCCTTCTCGTCATATCCGGCAAGAATATGCTTAGCCAATACTCTGTGGAACTTGCTGTTCATTCTGCACGCAAGTTTGCCGTTATGCGTAAGGCTTATCCTTACGATCCTCTTATCACGCTTGTCACGTTCCCTGTGGACATAACCCTTCTTTACAAGCCTGTCTATGGCAACAGTAAGCGTGCCGGTCGTAATACCGAGATCTTCAGCGGTATTAGTCATGGTGCGTGCTTCGTAAGGTCCGATTGCGGTAAGGGTATGCATTTCAGCAATAGACAGGTCTTTAAAATATCCTGCCTGAAGAGATTTCTCTTCTGTTAAAACGACGTTCTCAAAGATCCTGACCAGGGCCTCTGACATATGTTCTTCTTCGCTAAGCAAAACTGATCTCTCCTAATCAAGTTTGATTTACTTTTCAAGTATAACACACAAACTGCGGGCTTTGCTTTAACTGATTGTTAACTCATTCCGCGCGGTAAGCCTTTGAATCTCCGTTAATGAGGACGATCGCGAAGGCGAGGATAAAGAGTGAGATGCCGCCCAGAATAAGGATTGCACCATCACTCAGCTTCAGAAGTGACAACGCCTCGCTTCCGTATGTTCCCATAAGGTTGAACAAAATATGGGTAACGATCGTAATAGAGATCGAACGGTACTTGTATCTCAGATAACCTAAGAAGAATCCTAAGACAGATGCATAGATTCCCTGAACAAGATTCAAATGCATTGCTCCGAAAAGGATACCTGAGATGAGGATCATAAGGAACGGCTTGATGTTGGACTTTTCGAGATAACCGAAAGTAAGACCTCTCAAAGCGAGCTCTTCAAGAACAGGGCCCAGCAGGATTCCGTAAACCACCGTGATAAGGACATTATCCACAAGGCCGGATGCTTCCATAAGCTCTTTATAAGAATCCATAACATCAGGGAAAAGCCAGTTCGCAATGGTCATGCCTGCATTTATCGTGAACGTAAGTCCGATAACGATTCCCACGGATGCCAGAATAGACTTAAATCCGAACACTTTACTGAACTTAAAGCGGGGCTTGCCTTTAACAAAGCCCTTAATATACCAGGTGCCGAAAACTATGAGTCCGATCACTGCGTAGAGTAAATAAGACCAGATAGCGTATTTCGCATTGAAGACCTCGCTCATCTTGATTACTAAGTCAACAAAGTCCGGAATATTTCCGCCCGCTTCCTCCATAGCTTCCGCAAAGGCAATAGCCATAAACGGCATCTGTGAAATTGTCTGAATAACGAGCAATACCGCCACAGGAACAAACGAGAGGAAGATAAATCCCACACGGACTCTCTTCGGCTCTTGTGCCGGAACCTGAGCACTTGCCGGCTGTACCTGATTCACATTGTTCTCTGACATGATCTTTCCCCTCCGTTTATCTGAATTTAATGATCGTTACGCCTGCATCTCCCTCGCCCTGTTCGCCGGCGCGGAAAGATTCGACTCTGTCATCTTTTATCAGCATGTCCTGCACGCAGGATCTTAATGCTCCGGTGCCTTTACCGTGAACTATTCTCGCTTCCCTGATACCGGCGAGAACACAGTCTTCCAAGTATTTTGCAAGTCTTGATTCAGCTTCAGCCGTAGTCATGCCGATCAGCATGAGTTCTGATCTGGTAGTGGAAGCTGCATTGAACCTTACCTTGCCCATATCTTCACCGGAAGACTTGGTCTTAATGACTTTACCCTTCTGTGAACCCTTGTTCTTGCCTCTCAAGAACTCATCTCTTTGTGCCTTCGTGGGCATCATGAGCTGGTTCTTCTTGACGGCGATCTTCATGCTCCCGCAAAGGATATTTACCGTGCCGCTCTTTGAAAGGCTTGATTCCGCAACGCCTGTCTGGCCCAAAGACGGAACATAATAGCATTCGCCTTCGATAACTTCCTTAACAGGTTCGCCGCTTAATGCAACTGTATCGACAGCTTCATCGTCCTCCACTTCAAGGTCCTGAACACCTGCTCTGAGCTTTCTTCTGATCTTGTCGAGCTCTTTCTCGCGTTCAGCCCTGTCCATATCCTTGGAGCGCTTCCTCAAGTCGCGGAGTTCTTCGCTGATCTCTTTCTCCTGTTCCTGCAAAAGCCTCTTCTGCTCGGCTCTCATGTCGTTTAAAATCTTGGTCTTGGACTGCTTGAGCTTTGTGTTCTCTTCCTCAAGACGCGCCTTCTCAGCCTTGAGTTCGATATTGAGTCTGTCGTTTTCTTTGGCAAGCTCTTCTGCTCTCTTCGTCTCTTCTTCAGCCTTCGAAAGGAGCTCCTCGTATCTTAATTCATCAGTGGACATCCTGGTTCTTGCGTTGTCCAAAATGTGCTTTGCAAGACCCAGTTTACTGGATATTACGAAAGCATTTGAAGAACCCGGTCTTCCCGTAATGAGCTTATATGTCGGAGCCAGAGTCTCTGTATCGAATTCACAGGATGCATTCATTACGCCTTCAGTGGTCTCAGCATAGCCCTTAAGCTCCCTGTAGTGCGTCGTAGACATTACGATACAGTTCTTCTTTCTGAGCTCTTCTATTATCGATATGGCGAGCGCAGCACCTTCCGTAGGATCGGTTCCGGAACCAAGCTCGTCTAAGAGCACCAGGGATCTTCCTCTGATGTTCTTCAGGATAAATACGATATTGGACATGTGCGATGAGAATGTGGACAGGCTCTCTTCGATGCTCTGCTCGTCTCCGATATCTGCAAGCACCCTGTCGAAAACACAGACTTCAGAACCGCTGTCAGTAGGGATCGGAAGTCCTGCCATCGTCATAAGGACAAGAAGTCCGCATGTCTTAAGAGATACCGTCTTACCGCCCGTATTAGGTCCGGTAACGATAAGAGCGTCATAGCTGTCGCCGACTCTAATATCTACAGGCACAACGCTTTCCTTTGGAATAAGCGGATGCCTTGCGCCCTTAAGATCTATCCTGCCTTCGGTATTAAGCGCGGGGCAGAAAGAATTATTCTCGACGCCGTATTCGCCCTTCGCGAAAATATAATCCAGACGCGATGCTATCTCCATGTTATTTTCGAGCAGGGGGCTAATAGATACAACTTCATTCGTAAAGCTCTTCAAGATCCTCTGGATCTCAGCCTGCTCTGCAAAAGTCAGTTCAGCGATCTTGTTGTTTGCTTCAACGACGCTCATAGGCTCAATGAAGAGTGTCTGTCCGGATGAGGATGCGCCGTGCACGATGCCTTCGATCCTGCCGTTGAAATCAGCCTTAACCGGAATGCAGTATCTTCCCTCACGGAGCGTTACGATGCCCTCCTGGAGCATGTCTGCGTGATTGGAGATAACGCGGTCTAAGAGCGATCTTATTCCGCTTGCGATATTCTTGCGCTCTCTTCTGATCGAAGACAGTTCCTTGCTTGCCTTATCGGATACCTCGTCCTGGCCCAGAATAGAACTCTCGATCTTCTCTAAGAGCTTATCTGATGTCTCAAGCTTATCGACATAAGCACAGATGTCAGGCTCTGTCTCGTCGACAAAAGGAGATCCTGCAGATCTCGCCTTTGCGATAGTTCTTCTGATCTCATCTGATGCTTTCAGGAACGAAGCAACTTCCAAAAGCTGTCCGCATGTCAAAGTGCCACCGGCCTTTGCGTAAGTCAGAGCTTCCCTCAGATCTCTCATGCCGCCAAGAGGAAGCATTCCGAATCTTAAGATATGCTCCATCGCCTGTCCTGAACATGACAGTTCATGCGTCACATATTCAACATCACAAACAGGGGCCATGTCCCTGCAAAGCTCACGTCCGTAAGACGTTCTGGCTTTGGAAGCAACGCTGTCCCTGATCTTGGTAAATTCAAGCGTATTCAAGACGCGCCCGCGGATCTTCTTCCGCTCAAGGCTCTCTTCAAAGCTTAAAAATTCATACATAGCCGGCTATCCCCTACTGACCTGTAATATCAACCAAGCCTCTTGATATTCTCGATGATGTCAGGAGTGATGGTCTTTGTCATTGCAAGACCTTCCTCAATATCGACATCGGAGATCTCTCCGTGCTGCTGGACTATAAGTCTGTTAAATCTCTTCTCAACAAGGCAGTCAATGGCCTTGATGCCCATAAGGCTTGCCATAGTCCTGTCTCTTAATGTCGGCGAGCCGCCTCTCTGGAGGTGTCCGAGGATCGTGGGACGTGCCTCGATACCGGTAGCCTCTTCGATCTGCTTAGCGATCTCTTCAGCATGGCCGACGCCTTCTGCAACGATAACGATATAGTGCTTCTTGCCGGTATTTCTGCCGTCAAGGATTACTCTTAAAACGTCCTTATTGAAGTCATAAGGAACTTCGGGAATAAGGATGCTCTCGGCACCTGTGGCAATACCTACGTTAAGTGCGATCCAGCCTGCATGTCTGCCCATTACTTCGATAACGCTGCAGCGCTCATGTGAAGAAGCCGTATCTCTTAACTTGTCGATGCACTGCATTGCAGTATTCATCGCAGTGTCGTAGCCGATTGTATATTCGGTGGAAGCTATATCGTTGTCGATAGTACCGGGCATGCCTACTACAGGGATTCCGATCCTTGCAAGAGCTCTAGCACCCTTATAGGAACCGTCACCGCCGATTACGATCAAAGCATCAAGGCCATAGGCTTCCATCATCTTAGCGCCCTTAAGAACACCCTGGTCAGTCATGAAAGACTGGGATCTTGCTGTCATAAGGAACGTGCCGCCGCGCTGGAGGGTCTCTGATACACTCCTGCCGTCGAGCTGCTTGATCTCGCCCTTCCAGAGTCCGTGATAGCCTCTGGTTACGCCATACATCTCAAATCCTGCATTTATACCGGCTCTTACAACGGCTCTTATTGCCGCATTCATTCCCGGAGCATCACCGCCGCTCGTAAGCACGCCAACGCGCTTAACAGGTTCAACGGTATCCTTATCTACCTCGTCATAATTCAAAGCCTTAAGGCTGTTGATCTCGGGAAGGTTACTCTCATCATAAAGAAGTCTGCCCATACAAATGCCTCCGAAACATCAAAAAGATTTTCAGAGATTATTATACACTAAATAAGAAAAAGGGTCGAAATAACTGTTTTGAGATCGCCGGCACGCTCCGGCAACAGTTATGATCGGTCTTCGCTACTTAAATGTTTCAGGCGTTATCTTATAGACCTTATTCCTGTCATTGTCGTTATAGATGTAAAGGACAAAGTTATCCAGATCGTAGACGCAGGACCATTCTGTCTGGACGCTGCTTTCTGAATTCTGTGAAGCGGCATTCAGGAGATCTAAGGCCTCTTCCAAAGACAAGACGCCGTTTACTTCGTCAAGCTTGGTCTTCATCACCACAAATCGTCTGTCTTCATCATACTCATGTGTAGCAATAACGTAATTTGTAACGCAATTGATCTCGGTAATGGTCAATTCATCGTTTACCCATTCAGCGATCACGCTCTTTCCGGACTTATCGGTAATAAACAGGTGATTTTCCTTATCGAACATGGAATGAACGTCATAAGAAGACAAAAATGCAACAGCTTCATCAACATTGGCACATTTATCCAATATCCCTCTGATGGCAAGAATAATTATCGTATCCGTCTTACCGGTATCAGGTCTGTTCTCATCGGCATCGAGTGACAGGATAGAGATGCCAAGGCCCTGGTCATTAAAGCCGTCAACACACATGATAGGAGCAGCACCCCTTAAAACGAATCTTCCGAGAAGAGAATCCGGCTTGGCGATAGGATCAACTCCCGCAAATCTTGCCCACTGGAGATCACATACGGCAATCGAAGCATAGCAGCCTTCACGGTTCGAATAGATCACCATCCCGTTGGTATCCAGATAATCGTAGTTGCGGCCGAACAAATGCGTTCCTTCAGGTGTTACGCAGCTGAAAGACGAGCATCCGAAATGATGAGCATCGATCGGGAGTGTCATTCCTCCAAGAAGTTTTTTGCTAAAAAACGAGATAAGAGAATCCGTATCCTTGAAATCCGTTGAGAGCATCTCATCCAGATAGTAATCATTCGTTATATTGCACGTATACATGCCCGGCGCATATTCTTTTACAGACGCCATAGTAGCTATTTCTCTTCTGAAGATCACACCGCTTATAATGCATACGGTCAGGACTAATGCTATGCTCCCTAAGGCCAGCTTTTTTCCGCTTATCCAAATACCGAGCACGGCATATAGCAAAACAATTGCAAGCACTGCCGCTGCAATTTTCGAGACAGATGCAATGGTGAAATAATCTACTGTATTTGTGGCTCTGAATGAATAAGTCGTGATCGAGTTTTTGTCACGCTCATAAGTTTCATCAGAAAGAAACCCCTCGGTCAGTTCTTCAGCCTTGCGGATCCTTTCCATTGTTTCCGAATCACCCGGATCGACAGTCGCCTTCTTGGCCTGAATCTTATCGTACAGCTCCTGGTAATAATCCCTGCAGCCCTTGGCAAACTTGTCAGGAATACCGGGATCGGTCTCAACGACCTCAGCACTGAATCTGTAGCTTAACTTCCCTTCGCATTCGATAGGAACACATATATTGAGATCTTCTTTTTCAAGATAAGTCTCAAATACAACCAGATCATCTCCCACTTCAAACAACTGTTCCTGATAACAGAACAGATAAAGCTTATCTCCTATCTGCGGAGTTCCATTTTCGACAACATCATTGATATCAGTCGCCATACCTGATGTAGACGACTTATAACTGCAAAATGCGGCAATGCCCGTTGCCACTACCGTCAATATCAGGAATACCGTTATTACGATCTTTCTGCTTTTCCTTATTTTCCCCATAGCCTGATCTTTCCAATCTTTCCGGACATTATTATCCGGATCATCTTAAATATGATTTTAGTCTTCCAGATTGATGGAGTCCAAAACCTCCGTTATATTGTCATGGAATACAAGCTGGGCATTTCTGTCAGCAAATGTCTTATCCCTGTTGATTATTATCAGGATTATTATCAGATACTTACCGTTGAAGTCATAAGCTAATGAAGCTGCCGGCTGTACTGCAAGAGATGTGCCTCCGATAATAAGGCAGTCAGCTCTGAATACGAGCCTTTTGGATTCTATCCATGCTGTTTGAGGCAGACCTTCACCATATAAAGTAACATCAGGCCTTACCATGCCGCCGCACTTGGGACACTTGGGGATGGGACCTTCAGACTTGAAGATAAAATCATAAGGATATTTCTCATGGCACTTCATGCAGTAATTCCTGTAAGTCGTGCCGTGAACTTCCTGCACGTTCTTGCTTCCCGCCCTCTGGTGAAGTCCGTCGATATTCTGCGTGATAATGCCGTCTAATTTTCCCGCCTTCTCCATCTCTGCAAGCTTATAGTGAGCTCTGTTAGGCTCGATCCCTGCAGTATTGAGTTTCTGTCTGTAGAACTCGTAAAAAACATCCGGATGATCGACAAGGCAATCGATACTCAGGAGGTATTCCGGACTGTACCTGTCGAATTTGACATCGTGCTGGTTATAAAGGCCGTCCTTGCTCCTGAAGTCGGGAATACCGCTTTCTGTCGATACTCCGGCGCCTCCGAAGAAGACGATATGCTTGCTTTCTCTTATCATTCTGTTAAGTTCGGCTACCTTTTGTTCGTCCATGGGTTACCTCCTTTTACATCATCTCAATATTATCTTCGCCGGGTTACCTCCTTTTACATCATCTCAATATTATCTTCGCCGACAAGTTCTGCCAGCTTTTTTAAAACTCCTTCTTCAGGCGCTATGCTGCACATGTTATCAAGTCTTAATACGCTGCCATCAGCCTTAAACTGCACTTCCACAGGCATGTTGCCGTGGAAATATGCAAGGAAATTCAAGAGTCTGTTAAAGGCCTTCGAATCAGGCTTGCCCGAATAGTGGATCCTGAGAACTCCGCCGCCTGTCTCATTAACTGGTACCGGTACCTTCGCAGGTGCTTCCTTCTGAGCCTGAACCGGAGCAGCCGCAGGAGCTGCGGTATTTACTGTCACGGCCTGTACAGGCTTTATGGTCTGAGCTCCGTCTCTTTCCCTTAATGCAGTCTGATATCCCCTGTCATTTATGTATCGAAATTCTTGCCGAAGAGAAGCACTTCAAAGCCGCCGCTCAGATCCTCACAGGTAATGGTGCTCATCATGGTCTTTTTCTTCGTATATCCGGTGCGCTTATCCGTAACCATTCCGCACATTGCGACCTGCTTACCGTCATCCAACGCATCACTTCCTGAGAGCGATAAGATATCCGCGGCTTCAGACATGTCGAACGTCGCAACCTCAGATATCAGCTTCGTGTAGGAAGCAAGAGGATTGCCCGAAAGATAGATTCCTACCATCTCCTTCTCATATCCGAGCTTCTGGGCATCAGGATATTCAGGAATGTCAGGGATAAATATGGAAGGACCTGCCGCCTCGCTGCCGCCAAAATCAAAGAGCGATAACTGGCCTTCGATATTGCGGCTGTCGGAGTGCGCGATCCTGTCTAATTCAGTCTGCACGCATGCTGTCATCTGAGCCCTTGTAAGGCCGAATGAATCCATGCATGAAGCAAGTATCAACGCCTCTGCAACATTCTTCTTAACCCCTATCTTTGCACCCCTTACAACGAAGTCTTCAAAGGACTTGTATTCGCCGTTCTTTTCCCTGTCATTCAGGATATCGAGAACAGCACCTTCACCGACATTCTTGATAACGGTAAGTCCGATCCTTATCTTGTGGTCGCCTTCGGTTGTGAAGCGTTCGCGGCTCTTATTGATATCAGGCGGAAGGACTTCTATGCCCATCGCAGAGCAACAGGAAATATAGTACGAAGCTTTGCCCAGATCATTTCTGAAAGAGTTGAGCGTAGCTGCCATGAATTCGGTCGGATAGTAATACTTGAAGAATGCAGTCCAGTAACCTACGACCGCATAACATGCGGCATGTGATTTGTTGAATGCATAGCCTGCAAAACCTGCAACGTCGTCGAAGATCTTTGCAGCAGTCTTCTCCGGAACACCGCGCTTGATACAGCCGTCGATCTGGCGTCCCTTGTCATCTATGCCGCCATATATGAAGAGGTTTCTGTAGTTCTCCATTATGGACTTCTTCTTTTTGCTCATCGCACGTCTGATGTTGTCAGACTGTCCCATCGAGAAACCTGCAAGATCTCTTACGATCTGCATTACCTGTTCCTGATAGATAGCACAGCCGTAAGTAACATTAAGAATGGGTTCAAGAAGCGGATGGTCGTATGTGATATGCGAAGGATTCTTCTTGCAGTCGACATACTTTGGTATCTGATCCATAGGACCCGGTCTGTAAAGCGAGATGCCTGCGATAATATCCTCCAGACTTCCCGGCTCAAGCTGCTTCATGAACGATGTCATTCCGCGGCTCTCAAGCTGGAATATACCGACTGTCTCACCTCTGCCGATCATCTTAAAGATCTCAGGATCGTCTAAAGGTATTCGGTCAAGATCTATAGTCTTGCCGTAGTTATTCTTTACGAGTTCAACGCAGTCCTGCAAAACCGTGAGCGTACGGAGTCCCAAAAAGTCGAACTTAAGAAGGCCTATGCTCTCGACATCAGTTTTCGCAAACTGGACCGCGACGGTATCATCATTTACCGCCAAAGGCGCGATATCGGTAATGTCCTTACCAGAAATGATAATTCCCGCAGCATGCGTTCCCGCATTTCTCGGAAGGCCCTCTACGCGCATCGCCATGTCGATTACTTTCCGCGCTTCGGGATCGGTGTCGTATGCTTCCTTGAATTCAGTGCTTATCTCAAGTGCCTGTTTCAAAGTCATGCCGACAGTGAACGGGATCATCTTGGTGAGCTTATTGCTCTGTGCTATCGGCATATTGAGAACTCTTGCAACATCCTTTACCGCCTGCCTTGCAGCGAGCGTGCCGAAAGTGATTACGTGAGCAACCCTGGTCTTGCCGTATTTCTCAGTTACATAGTCAATAGCAACCTGTCTTCGCTCATCGTTAAAGTCGACGTCGAAGTCCGGCATCGATACTCTCTCGGAGTTTAAGAACCGCTCGAAAACAAGACCATATCTTATAGGATCGATATCGGTAATTCCAACTGCATAAGCAACGAGGGATCCTGCGCCGGAGCCTCTTCCCGGTCCGACGATAACGCCGTGAGTCTTTGCATAATTTATGAAGTCCCAGACTATGAGATAGTAGTCCGTATATCCCATGCTGTTGATAACGGAAAGCTCATATTCAGCACGCTTCATGTAATCTTCTTCACTTCCCGTGGGAGGTGTTACCTCAAAGCGTTTCTTAAGGCCCTTGTAAGTTAAGGCAGCCAGATAATCTTCGTGATTCTTATATCCTTCAGGAACTTCATAAACAGGAAGATGGATAGTCTCAAAATCGTATTCGGCATGGCACATGTCGGCTATCCTGCCGGTGTTCTCTATTGCTTCTGAAAGCTCAGGGAAGAAACGCCTCATCTCAGTCTCTGATTTAACGTAAAAATCGTTGCATGTCATGCGCATACGGTTCTCGTCGTCTATCCTTGCAGCTGTTGAGATGCAAAGGAGGATATCCTGTGCTTCATAGTCATCCTTCATGAGGTAATGACAGTCATTGGTCGCAACAAGAGGAATGCCCGTCTCATTCGAGAGTTTAACGAGAGCGGCATTTACCTTTGCCTGTTCAGGTGTGGTATTTGCCTGTATCTCAAGATAGTAATTGCCCCTTCCGAAAAGATTGTCATACCAGACTGCGGTCTGGGCAGCCTTGTCGGATTCTCCGGATAAGATGAGCGAAGAAAGTTTGCCTGCAAGACAGCCTGAAAGACAGATAAGTCCTTCATGCCACTTCTCCAAAAGTTCCTCATCGATCCTCGGGCGCCTGTAAAAGCCTTCTGTAAATCCGGCGGATACAAGCCTGTTGAGGTTTGCAAGACCAACGTTATCCTTGGCCAGAAGGATCAGGTGATTGTAGTATTTATCTTCCCTTCCGGGAACAACTGTCTTATCGAATCTGGAACCCGGTGCGACATATACCTCGCATCCGATTACCGGGTGGATACCGTTGGCCTTCATCTCCCTGTAAAAGGAGACAGCACCGTACATTACACCGTGGTCAGTGATGGCGCACGATGTCATGCCCATCTCCTTTAACCTTTGCGCAAGATCCTTGATCTTTATCGCACCGTCAAGGAGACTATATTCGGTATGAAGATGTAAGTGACAAAAGCCGCTCATTACTTCTTCCCCTTAAGTTCGATAATAATATCTCTTATCTCAGCCGCCCTTTCAAAATCAAGATCCTTGGCAGCCTTGGTCATCTCTACAGTAAGCTTCTCGATAAGCTTCTTATTCTCTTCCTCCGTACCGCCGGAAACGCCTTCGTTAATGAGTCTTGCAGGATCGATACCGCCCTTAGAAGACTTGCCCCTGCCCTTACCGCCTGAATCCTTGCTGTTCTCGGCAACGATATCAAAGACGTCCCTTACAGCCTTCTTAACGGTTCTCGGAGTGATGTTATTTACTCTATTGTACTCCTGCTGGATAGATCTTCTACGGTTAGTCTCTGAAACCGCATTCATCATGGAATC
>CACZML010000011.1 GCA_902782235.1 Oscillospiraceae bacterium | reverse complement strand
TGTTGTTGCTGCATGCTGCATCCTTGATCCTGAAGTAAAGATACTGGGCTTAGACGATTCCAAAAAGCTGTCAGAGAAGAAGAGGGAAGAACTTTTCGTTGAAGTAAAAGAGAAGGCAAAGGCTTACGCAATCTGCGCCATTGGTCCTGAAGAGATCGATGAGATTAATATCCTGGAAGCTACGAAAAAAGCGATGAGAAACTGCGTTAAGGAACTTGCTTCCAAAGGCGTATCTCCCGATATACTTCTTATCGACGCGGTTAATCTGTCAGGCACAGGATTAGATGTAATACCGATAATCAAGGGCGATGCAAAATCAGATTCGATCGCTGCCGCATCGATCCTTGCGAAAAGGGCGATGCAAAATCAGATTCGATCGCTGCCGCATCGATCCTTGCGAAGGTTACGCGTGACCACATGATGATGGATTACGATAACGAATATCCGGGCTACGGATTCGCAAAACACAAGGGTTACGGCACCAAAGACCACTATGCTGCAATAAGGGAAAAAGGCATGTCTCCCATACACAGAAGGTCATTCCTAAAGGTCATACATTAATCAAGGTGCTGTGACATTTTTTGAAAAGTATTGACTTTGTGGCAAAGTTTAAGTATTATATCGCTCGTGAAAGAAGAACATCCGATTCTCACCTCAAGCGGCGATATGCTAGTAAAGAGGTCAATAACTAGATAATTAACCTATTTTTAGAGGGGTTGCCATTAAGGCAGGGTAGTTATGAGAGAACGGATTTTATCCGTTCTTTTTTTATGCAGTTAAAGTAAGTCTTAAATAAGGAGGTGGCCACCATCGCTAAGACCAATGATAATCAGATGATTAACGGAGCTATCAAGTTCCCTCAGGTACGTCTTATTGACGCAGAAGGACAGATGATCGGTGTAGTTCCGATCGAGGAAGCTCTCAAGAGTGCTGAAGAAGCTGATTTGGATCTCGTCTGCATCTCACCCAATCCTGATAACCCGGTTTGCCGAGTAATGGATTACAACAAGTTCCTTTTCGAGAAGGGTAAAAGAGAGAAGGAAGCAAAGAAGAAGCAGAAGGAGACAGAACTTAAGGAAGTCGGCTTAAAGCTTACAACAGACGTTCACGATGTCGAAGTAAAGCGCAAGATGGTAGTTAAGTTCCTTTCGGCAGGCGACAGAGTAAAGGTTAACATCCGATTCAGAGGCCGTGAGATGGCTTTCCAGAATAAGGGATTCGAAGTGCTCGATACATTTGCACAGAGCGTAACCGAGTACGGATCCGTTGACAGGCCGCCGAAGTTAGAGGGCAGGAACATGGTAATGTACCTGTCACCGGCAAAGAAAAAATAATTTAGGAGGAAAGATAATATGCCCAAGCAGAAGACACACACATCTTCAAAGAAGAGATTTAAGGTTACAGGTACCGGTAAGGTTCTCCACAAGCAGGCATTCAGAAGCCACATCTTAAGCAAGAGACCTACTAAGAGAATGAGACACCTTAGACACAACCAGGTATGCTCAGATCAGAATGCAAGAATCATCAAGAAGATGATCCCTTACGCTTAATTGCTTAGATTTAGGAGGACAAAGAAATGTCAAGAGTTAAAAGAGGAATCCGCACAAGAGCGCGTCATCATAAGATTTTAAAGGCAGCAAAGGGTTACTGGGGTCATAAGAGCAAGCTTTTCAAGGTTGCTAACCAGCAGGTTCTCAAGTCCGGTAACTATGCTTACAGAGACAGAAGAAACAAGAAGAGAGAGTTCAGAAGACTCTGGATCGTTCGTATCAACGCAGCTTGCCGTCTTAACGACATGAGCTACTCCAGATTCATGAACGGCCTCAAGAAGGCTGGTATCGAGCTCGACCGTAAGGTTCTTTCCGATATCGCAGTTACAGATGCAGCAGGTTTTACTTCTCTCGTTGAGAAGGCTAAGGCAGCTCTCTAATACTGATATTTAATTGACTTAACAGGGGACTGTGAAAGAAATCGGTATGATTTACCGATTTTCACAGCCCCTTTTTGTTTTACTTTCTTTTGCAGTATCATTAATTCATATGTTGGAGGGGAAAAGCAATGAGCTTGAAACAAGAAATATCATTTTCTGATTTAACAAATAAAGCACGTAGCGTTAAGCCCTCTACGGTGAAAGCAATCTGCTTTGTCATTTTTTCGGTGATTATAATCGCTCAGTCATGGATAGCAGATGATTCCTACCATGCCTTTGTTATGACTAAAAACTTCATGAATGGATATGGGCTTGTCTATAACATTGGAGAAAGAGTAAATGCGGCAACGTGTCCTTTAATGTTGTTACTTGTAACTGCCCTTTCATGTTTGACAAGACACATTGAGCTTACAGCTATTGCTATAGGCGTTGTAAATTCAATGATTTCATTTGGCTTGATAATACGCCACATTAAAAGCAAATCTTTGATGATTTTAGCGACACTGATCTGTTGTCTTTCATATGGGTTTATAGCCTATACTACCAGCGGTCTTGAAACCAGTTTGATCTACCTGATTCAAATCCTTTATTTTGACTATGTTATAAACCATAAGGGAAAGTATTCCTTTAAGCAGCTTTGTTATATTGCTTTGCTATGCTCGTTATCTTTGCTGACAAGGTTTGATACCTGCTTTTTAATGTTTTTCCCAACTGCTTATATTTTTCTTAGAAAGAAAGAATGCAGCATTTGCAAAATGTTGCTTGCAGGGTTCTTAGGATTGCAGCCTTTTTTTGCCTGGTTGGTTTTTTCTGTTATTTATTATGGATACCCTTTCCCCAATACTTATTACGTCAAAGTTCGTATAGATTTACCACTGGTGGATTATTTGGCGAAGGGCTTTAACTATTTTAAAGTGAATCTCCTATGTGATCCGGTTACTTTAATAATCATCTTAATTGCTTTGGGTGTCATAATATGTAAAGGTGATTCCCTGCGCAGGATGACAGCGGTGGGAATGATAATGAAGTTGGTTTACATTTTGCGAATTGGCGGAGATTTTATGCTGGGACGTCATTTGGCAGGCCTCTTTATCGTGTCTGTTTACTTGATTTTTGACTATGCTGAAAGCCGTAAATTGTATGATAAAAAGAAACTTGCAATTGTTGGAGGGATAATCCCGGTTATATTTATTGCAGGTCTGATGATAAGCCCGCTGGTTCTTTATCCATTTAATGAAATAGCTGATGAACGCGCCATATATATTCCTTATACTTCTTTGCATACGATAATAAAGAGTGAGATTACTAAAGAGAATTATCCGTTAAAAAAATACAGTCATATTATTAAAGATGTTGAAGAACGTATAGAAATGGGATATAAAGGCGACATTCTCTATTTCGCGCCAGGTATTCTGGTCTATAACTATGGTGATAGAATTCGTATGACAGATCAAGCAGCACTTGCTGATCCTCTTTTGCCATATACGGGCGTTGATTGGGAAAGAAGTTACGATGTTTCACTCGGTCAAGATAAATGGCGAATAGGTCACTTACAAAGAGCAATTCCGGATGGGTATAGAGAGTCTTTACATCAGAATGCAAATCTTATTACTGATCCGGAAACACGTGAGCTTTATGATAAGATACTTTTGGTCATTCGAGGAGAAGTGTTTACAAGAGAGCGCTTTATAGCTATTTGGGAGTTAAATACGAAGTATAGCCATTTTGTTGCCGGTGGTTGATTAAACTAATAGAGTTTTGCATATTGAAAAGGAGACTTATAAGTGATTATTACAAGCCGCGACAATCCGAACGTAAAGCGTATCGCAAAGCTTACCAAGAGATCAGAAGCCAAGAAAGAAGGGCTGATCTATCTTGAAGGTACCAGGCTTTGTGAGGAGGCTTTGTTAAGCGGTCAAAAGGCTAAGGAAGTCATCGTTACAGAAGATAAGATCTCCTGGGCAAAAGAGTTCACACCTGATGTTGAACCTCTCGTATTAAGCAAAGAGGTTTTTACAAAGATATCCCAGACTGTAAATCCGCAGGGCGTTGCGCTGGTCATAAACGAGCCGGGTATCAGTGCCGATATCCCTCGAAGGGGCGACGGAAAAGACATTTATGTAGTGCTCGAGAATACACAGGATCCCGGCAACCTAGGAACGATTATCAGAATGGCTGATGCCTTTGGTCTTACGGCTGTTATTATCAGTCCCACAACATGCGATCCTTTCAACGACAAGGTAATAAGAGCAACGATGGGCTCTGTATGGCATATACCGGTTGTAAGAAAGACCATGGATGAGTGCTTTGATTTTTTCGAGAGCGCGAAAATCGAGACCATCGCAACCCACCTTAAGGGAAATGAATTAGGCGCCGGTGATCTTAAGCTCCCTTGCGCATACTTTATCGGCAACGAGGGCGACGGACTTACTGATGAGACTGCAAAAAAATGCACTAAGCTCATTAAGATCCCGATGAAGGGAAAAGCTGAATCTCTCAATGCTGCAGTAGCCGCATCGGTAATCGGATACGAGCTTTCAAAACTTTTATAAGTGCGATTTTTGCATAGACTAAACAACTAAATGCACTTTTGCTGCATAATTATTCGTCTAACAGCGAGCAAACCCTAATAAAAGAAAAGCTTTATAATATCTGGTATTATAGGCGCTAGTCTAAGTGAAGATAGCAGAAAGACAGACGGAACATGGCATTTGAACAAAAAGAAGAGCTTATCAATAAGCTTGCTGATGTAGCAAAAGTAAAATCGCATATCAACAAGGACCTGTACACAAAGTACAACGTTAAGAGAGGACTCCGTAACAATGATGGTACGGGCGTTCTTGTAGGCCTTACCGAAGTAGGTGAGGTAATGAGTTATATCGTTGACGATGCCGACAGGATTCCCGTCGAGGGTAAGCTTTTCTATCAGGGTTATGAAGTAAAAGACATCGTAAACGGATTCTTCTCCGAAGGAAGATACGGATATGAGGAGACAGCTTTCCTGCTTCTTACAGGTGAGCTTCCGACTGCATCTGAACTTAAGGAATTCAATTCATTGCTTCAGAGCGTAAGACCTCTTCCTGAGGGCTTTACAGAAGACATGATCATGAAGGCACCTTCACCGGATGTCATGAACAAGCTCGCAAGATCTATCCTTGCGCTTTATTCTTATGACGATAATCCTGATTCCACAGATATCGCTAACGTCGTAAGACAGTGCACAGAGCTTATCGCAAGATTCCCCGTGCTCATCTCCTACGGCTATATGGCAAGAAGACATTACATCGAGCACAGAGACCTTTATATCCATGCTCCGATCCCTGAATTCAACACAGCCCAGAATATCCTTCACATGATCAGACCTGACGGAAAGTTCACTGAGCTCGAAGCAAGGATCCTTGATGTTATGCTCGTTCTTCACGCTGAGCACGGCGGCGGAAACAACTCGACATTCGTTACACACGCCGTATCCTCTACAGGTTCTGATACATATGCAGTAATGGCTTCTGCTGTAGGTTCTTTGAAGGGCCCTCAGCACGGCGGAGCTTCCAACAAGGCTTATGCCATGATGAAGGATCTCAGAGAGCACGTATCCGACTGGACAGATGAGGCTGCAATAAAGCAGTATCTTGCTGATATCATCAACAAGAAGGCTTTCGACAAGTCCGGACTTATCTACGGTATCGGTCACGCTGTTTATACATTGTCCGACCCCAGAACAGTTGTCATCAAGAAGTATGCTGAAGTTCTTGCTGAAGAGAAGGGTAATATGGATCTTTATAATCTCTATATCCTTGTCGAAAAGCTCGCTCCTGAAGTATTCCACGAAGTAAAGAAGTCAGATAAGCTCGTTTGTGCGAACGTAGACTTTTTTGCAGGCCTTGTATATTCAATGCTCGGAATTCCTACAGAGCTTTATACGCCTTTGTTCGCATGCGGAAGGATCGCAGGCTGGAGCGCTCACAGGATCGAAGAGCTCGTATCCGGCGGTCGTATCATGAGACCTGCATTTAAGTGCGTTAACAAGCGCAGACCCTATATTCCTTCAGATAAGAGGACAGATATTATCTGATAAATGAATATTGGCCGCATATCAGGTCATATATTCCTGCCCGTTGTACTTGCGCAGTAAATAAACCTGTGGTAATATACTCGGGCAAACAAACAAGGCCCCATGGTCAAGTGGTTAAGACGGCGCCCTCTCACGGCGCAATCAGCGGTTCGAATCCGCTTGGGGTCACCACATAGCAAATCAAGGACGAACATCTTATCTGATGTCCGTCTTTTTGTTAACATAGGGAATTTTGATATGGAAGAGAACAGATACATAAAGATAAGAGGCGCCAGAGAGCATAACCTCAAGAATATCGACGTCGATATCCCCAGAAGGAAGATGGTCGTCCTGACCGGTCTTTCCGGATCGGGCAAGTCTTCGCTCGCATTCGATACGATCTATGCTGAAGGCCAGAGAAGATATGTTGAGTCTTTGTCTTCTTATGCGAGGATGTTCTTAGGCCAGCTCGATAAGCCTGACCTGGACAGTATTGAAGGATTGTCTCCTGCGATCTCCATTGACCAGAAGTCCACGGTCAGCAATCCCAGATCCACAGTAGGTACTGTTACCGAGATATACGATTACTTCAGACTTCTTTATGCGCGTGTAGGACAGCCTTTCTGCCCGAACTGCGGCAAGAAGATCAAGTCCATGGGCATTGACCAGATCATCGATAAGCTCAAGGTATATCCCGAAGGCACCAGAGCCATTGTTTATGCACCTGTCGTAAGGAATAAGAAGGGTGAGTACAGCAAGCTTTTCGACGGCTTCAGGAAGTCCGGCTACGCGCGTGTAAGAGTAGATAACATTACATATGAGCTGGACGAGGAGATCGAGCTTAACAAGAACAACAAGCACACGATCGAAGTCATCGTCGACAGACTTGTCATTAAGGAAGCTAATACCACCAGACTCTACGATTCATGCGAGACAGCATTGAAGCTTGCTGACGGTCTCTTGCAGGTCGAACTCCAGACGGCAACGGTTGATAAGAATGGAGAGAAGACCTATGAATCCAGCGAAGAATTCTTCTCGCAGCATCTGGCTTGCCCTGACTGCGGAATCTCCTTCGGTGAGATCAATACAAGAAGTTTCTCATTTAACAGTCCTGAGGGTGCATGTCCCAACTGCTCCGGTATCGGAACGCTCACAGCAGTCGATCCTGAGCTCTGCATTACCAATCCCAAGCTTTCCATCAATGAAGGCGCTGTAAGGACTGCAGGATGGAATTTTGACGATCCCAAGAGCTGGGGAAGATGCTTTATCGAAGCACTTGCTAAGAAGTATAAGTTCTCTTTGGATATGCCTTACTATAAGCTGCCCGAGAATGTGAAGAACATTATCCTTTACGGCAACGGCGGTGAGATGCTCAAGGTCGATACCAGGAACTCTATCTATCCCAGGAGCGGCGATTACTATTCCGACTGGGAAGGCGTTGTGCCGAGCGTTATGAGACGCTGGAGAGAGTCAGGAAGCGAAGAGATGAAGGCTTCCTATGAGCGCTACATGAGCATCGATGTATGCCCTGTGTGCAACGGCGCGAGACTTAATAAGAACAGCCTGTCCGTAAAGCTCGGAGGACTTAATATCTCAGAGCTTACTGATATGTCAGTAAAGAATATGAGGCAGTTTTTCGCTGACCTTACTTTGAAGGGCAAGAATGCCGAGATCGCTGCACCTATCTTAAGAGAGGTTAAGGCGAGACTTGAGTTCTTATACGATGTCGGTTTGGACTACATGACGCTGTCTAGATCTTCCGCGACGCTTTCAGGCGGCGAGGCACAGAGGATCAGGCTTGCCACACAGATCGGTGCAGGCCTGCAGGGCGTTCTGTACGTCCTTGACGAGCCTTCCATAGGTTTACATCAAAGAGACAACGATAAGCTCATTAAGACGTTGTTTAAGCTCAGGGACCTTGGTAATTCGATCCTCGTTGTAGAGCACGATGAAGACACGATGAGAGCTGCTGACCATATCGTCGATATCGGACCCGGTGCAGGCTCTTTCGGGGGCCAGATAGTTGCGCAGGGATCTATTGATGACATCATTAAGGTTGAGGAGTCAGTTACGGGCCAGTACCTTTCAGGCAAGAAGTTCATTCCTGTTCCCATGAACAGAAGAAAGCCCGATGAGAAGAAGTTCCTGAAGATCAGGGGAGCTTGCGTCAATAACCTTAAGAATATCGATGTTGATATTCCGATCGGCCTTTTCACGGTCATTACAGGCGTATCAGGCTCAGGCAAGTCATCGCTTATCAATTCGACGCTTGTACCTTACCTTGAGCACGAGCTTAACGGCTCCAGAAAGAAGAGGGTAAAGTGCGAGAGGATCACGGGCTATTCGAACCTCGATAAGATCATCTGCATCGACCAGAGTCCGATAGGAAGGACTCCCAGGAGTAATCCGGCAACCTATATCGGACTTTTCGATCTCATCCGCAAGCTCTACGCAGAGACACCTGACGCAAAGCAGAGGGGATACAAGGCAGGAAGATTCTCTTTTAACACCAAAGGTGGCCGATGTGAAGCCTGCGCAGGAGACGGCGTTAATAAGATCGAGATGCATTTCCTTCCTGATATCTACGTTACATGCGACGTATGTAAGGGCAAGAGATATAACAGGGAGACTCTTGAGGTCAGATATAACGGCAAGAATATCTCTGACGTTCTCGACATGAGCGTTGATGAGGCCGTTGATTTCTTTAAGAATCACCCGGCGATCTATAAGAAGGTAAGGACTTTGCAGGATGTTGGCCTCGGTTATATCAAGCTCGGCCAGCCTTCGACGACGCTCTCAGGCGGTGAGGCACAAAGAATCAAACTTGCCTCGGAATTGTCGAGAAGATCGACAGGAAAAACGATATATGTATTAGATGAACCCACGACGGGTTTACACGTTGCGGACGTTCATAAATTGGTTGACATTTTAGAACGCCTAACCGAAAATAAGAACACTGTGGTCGTAATCGAGCACAATCTGGATGTCATAAAGACGGCAGATCACATAATCGATCTGGGTCCCGAGAGCGGTGACGGAGGCGGCGAAGTAGTCGTCACGGGCACGCCTGAAGAGATTGCAAAATGCAAGAAGTCTTATACGGGACAGTTCTTAAAGCCTCTTTTGGAGAGAGCTAAGAAGAACGATCAGTATAGAGATCTGTCTGCTTTCATTGATACTGCAAGGCTCGAGGAAGAACAATACGATATTCTTACCGGTCCTAAGGTAAGACGCAGGATAAGGGAAGAGGATAACGGAGAAGAGTAATGGCACTTTGTAGTATTTGTAAAAAGAGACATGCTATCGTCTTTACCAGCCGCTATGAGAACGGCGCAAGGATCGACGAAGGCTTTTGTTTAAAATGCGCTTATGAATCAGGCATATCGGGTGTTACCGATATGTTCAAGGCTACAGGCATCAACGCCGACAACATCGACGAGATGAGCGACAGACTGGAAGAACTCGCAAGTTCGACCGGCTTTTCGGCTGATCCGACAGAGTTTTTGAAGTCGCTTGCGTCAGGTGACGGCTTCGGAGATCATTTTGAAGACGATGAAGACGGTTATGAATTCGACGAGGATTCAACACCTGTAGGTATTACTGATCCTGAGGAAAAGTCCGGTGACAAGTCATCCGGTGATGAGGAAGAGAAGAAACCTTCGATCTTTGATTCTCTCTTTGGCAGAAGACCCGGAAGCCAGGCAGGTGAAGACAGCGATAAGACCAGCAGGGATTCCCAGAAGGGAAGAGGCAAGCCGCGTCTTAAGTACCTTAATGAATTTGGTACTAACCTTACTGAGCGCGCTGCTGAAGGCAAGATCGACCGTATAATCGGCCGTGACAAGGAGATCGAGCGCTGCATTCAGATCCTTAACAGACGTTCCAAGAATAACCCTGTACTCATCGGTGCGCCCGGTGTAGGTAAGACAGCTATCGCACAGGGTCTGGCTGTTAAGATCGTTGAAGGCACAGTTCCTGAGAAGCTCCTTAACATGCAGGTTTGGCAGCTTGACCTTCCGGCCATGGTTGCCGGCACGCAGTTCAGAGGTCAGTTCGAGAGCCGTATCAAGGGCGTTATCAATGAAGCTATCAAGGCTGAGAATATCATTCTCGTAATCGATGAGCTCCATACGATCGTAGGCGCCGGTGATGCTGAAGGCTCCACTAACGCAGCTAATATCTTAAAGCCCGCACTTGCCAGGGGCGAGCTCAGGATCCTTGGTTCTACAACAACTGCAGAATACAAGAGGATCGAGAAGGACTCCGCTCTTGAGAGACGTTTCCAGAAGGTAATGCTCGACGAGCCTTCTGTTGAGATGTCCATCGAGATCTTGAAGGGTATCAAGGATTACTATGAGAAGCATCACAACGTCACATATTCTGACGAAGTAATCGAGTTTGCCGTAAAGGCGTCCAAGAGATATATCACTGACAGATACCTTCCGGATAAGGCAATCGACCTTATCGATGAGGCAGGTTCTGCTGCAAACCTTAAGAATGTTAAGCTCGTAAAGCTTGCCAACACAAGGAAGGCCCTTGAGAAGGCTAAGCTTGAGCATCAGCAGCAGGTAGACGCTATGGAGAATTCTTCTCCCGAGGAGCGCGAGGCTGATTACGAGAAGGTTGCAGAGCTCAAGGCTGCTGCCGATAAGCTCCAGAATGAACTCGATGCATTAGAGAGTGATATCACACCTGATCCCATTCAGGTTGAGGATATCGCAAGAGTGGTCGAGATGTGGACAGGAATTCCTTTGAAGTCCATTTCTGAGACTGAGACAGAGAAGCTTAAGAATCTTGAAGAGAGACTTCATAAGCGCGTTGTCGGTCAGGAGGATGCCGTTCATGCGGTAGCTTCTGCCGTAAGACGTACAAGAGCAGGATTTACCAAGAAGCATAAGCCTACGTCGTTTATCTTCGTTGGTCCTACAGGTGTAGGTAAGACAGAGCTCGTAAAGGCTTTGGCTGAAGTCATGTTCGATACTGAAGAAGCTCTCATCAGGATCGATATGTCTGAATATATGGAACCCCATTCAGTTTCCAAGCTCATCGGTTCTCCTCCGGGATACGTAGGATTCGATGATGCTGGACAGCTTACTGAGCAGGTAAGAAGAAAGCCTTATTCAGTAATCCTTTTCGATGAGATCGAGAAGGCTCACCCTGATGTATTCAATCTTCTCCTGCAGATGTTAGATGACGGTGTCCTTACTGACAGCCACGGCTTGCATGTCAACTTTGAGAACTGCATCATAATCATGACATCCAATGCGGGAAGTACTGCAAAGGCTGCAACGATCGGTTTCTTCAATGAGACAAATGAGGCATTGGAGCAGCATGTACAGAGCGCTCTCAAGGAGACATTCCGTCCGGAGTTCTTAAACCGTGTAGACGAGACTATCATCTTCAAGCCGCTGAAGCCTGAGGAGATCCGTCAGATCGTTAATATCATGATCAAGGATGTTTTCGCATCGCTCGACGATAAGCACATCAAGGGCACAATGACGAAGGCCGCGGGCGACAGGCTTGCTGAGATCGGTTACGACGAGAAGTATGGTGCAAGACCGCTCCGTAAGGCTATAAGAACCAATATCGAAGATCCGCTCTCTGATATGTTCCTTACTGGCGCTTTGAAGGATGTCGCTACGCTTAAGATCGATTACAGAAGAGGCAAGTTCGTTTTCGATACGATCAAGAAACCTGAGTAACAGTTTAAAACAAAACCATCAAGTGCTGTCCGTTACGGGCAGCACTTTTAATTTGCAAAAAAGAACCGCTGCGTATTGCAGCGGCTCTTGTCAGATCAGTTTGAACACTTATTACTTCTTCCAGTCGAAGTATGCTGTGTTGTAACCATACTTGGTTACGCTTTCCTTGGTCGTTACATTAACCGTGAAGGAGTATGTCTCGCCGGCCTTGATAGCGACTTCGTTAGGTGTTCCTCTGTAAGTCTTTCCGTCCTTCTTAAGCTTGAATGACATGCCGTCAGATGAAACGCTCTTGATGGTTGAACCTGCGAAAAGCTTGATATCAAGATAGTTGAGAGACTTAGGAAGATTACATGTCTTGTTACTCTTATTCTTAAGCTCGATAGTAAACTTGAAGCCCTTCTTTGTCTGCTTGAAGTTAGTGATCTTGGTGCCGATGTCGGTTACCTTCTCGCCGCCTGCAGACTTCTTTGTCTCTTCAGTAGCCTCTGTTGTAGCTTCTGTGGTTGTTGTAGTGGCCTCAGTAGTTGTCGTTGTGGCTTCTGTAGTAGTTGTAGTAGCTTCAGTTGTTGTCGTTGTAGGCTCTTCAGTAGTTGTTGTGGTAGCCTCGGTGGTTGTTGTAGTAGCTTCTGTCGTTGTCTCTGTCTCTTCCTTGGAAGATTCAATGGAAGTTGCAGATGTAACAGTTGCAATGGTCTCTACATTTTTCTTCTTACCGAACAGGCTTCTGATACCTGAGGTGTTGTCTAATGCCCACAGGATGCCGATAGCGAGGAAGATGATAACGAGGAATGTGATAAGACCTGCAAGACCCGGATCCTTCTTGGATTTGGGTTCCTTAGACTTCTTCTTGGACTTCTTAACTGTAGTAACAGGGGAGATGGCCTTGTTGTCATGTCCCTGACTGGAAGCAACGCCTCTGGTTGCAGCGACAGGCTGCTTACCCTTAGCTTCGAAAGGTGAATTGGAAGGTGCCTGAGGTGCCTGAGCAGGCTTGCTTGATGAAGTGCCGGGTCTCTGGGCAGCCTCTGAAGGTGCAGCAGGCTTAACAGGAGCCTGAGCAGCTGCAGGCTTTGCAGCAACAGGAGCAGCAGGTGCTGTGGATGCTGCGGGTTTAACGGGTGCAGCCGGTGCTTGAGCAGCCACGGGCTTTGCAGGAGCAGTAGCTGCAGGTGCAGCAGGCTTTGCAGGTGTTGCTGAAGCAGCAGGTCTCTGAGGTCTTTCTGTCTCTGCAGGTGCCTTAACTGTCTCTGTAACGGGCTTTGTTGCTGCTGTAGCTGCAACAACAGCGCCGGTAGCGGCAACAGTAGCTGTAGCTGCTGTCTTTGCAGGTTCAGCAGGCTTAGCGGGAGCTGCAGGTGCAGAAGGAATAACAGGCTTAGCGGGTTCAGCAGGCTTAACTGCTTCAGGACGCTTAACCGGAATTACATTTGATGCAGGGTTAACAGGTTCAGCAGGCTTTGCCGGCTCAACGGGTTTAACGGGTACATCAGGAATAATAGACTTAACAGGCTCTGCCGGTTTAGCAGGTGCAACGGGTGCTGCAGGAGCAGCGGGAGCTGAAGGTGCAGAAGGAGCTGAAGGTGCAGAAGGAGCTGCGGGCTTTGCCTGTGCAGCGGGAGTAGAAGTTGCTGCAGGTCTTGTTGTATTAATTGTCTTGAAAGGACTTGCAGGTATATTGCTGGAAGGCTTAAAGTCGTCGTCCAGGAATTCTGCAAAAGCTTTTTCTGCATCCTTTGTTGCCTGTGCAGGTGATGTGAAAAGATTTGTTTTAGCTGCAGATGGATAAGGTCTGTAGCCGCCTGCAGTCTGTGACTTTGTCTCGTCAGGTGTAACAGGCTTCTGCTTCTCAGGTTCTGTTGCGAAAAGATTAGGCTTAGCTGCAAACGGTGATGTAGGCTTTGCAGGTTCCGGCTTAACGGGTGAAGGGATCTTTTCCGTAGTCGGGATATCAATATTTGCAGGCTTGGGAAGATCAGGCTTTTCAGTAGTGTTCATGAAAGGGCTTGTCTTCTTATCGTGTTCTGATGTAGCAAAATCAAGACCGCTTCCGGACTTAAAGAGCTTATCGTCAGAAGGCTTAGCCTGAGCCTTTTCCGCATCAGTGAACTTAGGCAATGATTCCTTGGGAGGTTCAGGTGCTTTAGCCGTAAAAGCGGGCTTATCGAAAGTGCCACCGTCCTTAGGGAATACCGGATCGTTAGAAGCTGGTGAGGGCTTGATAGCCGGAATTGTAGCCTCTGTGGATGATGATGTCTGCTCAGGTGTCTTAAAAGGCTTAAAAGCAGAAATAGAAGAATCAAACTCAAAACTGTCGAATTCATCAGACAGTTTATCCTTGAAAGTATCCTCAGAATTGAAATCGAATCTGGAAGAGCCGGAAGGCTGGTTTATGCTTGACTGCTTCTCAATATTCTCTTTTGTCTCCTTAAGCTTGTCAGCAATAGACTCGGTCTTGTCACCGGGCTTAAACTGCACTGCGAAAGAAGAATCGACAAAATCGTCCTTGCCATCAGGCTTGTTCGCACTGTTGAATTTGTTAAAATCCTCAGGATCGTTAGGCATTTGTCTAATCTCCTTTTTTAATTAATTATCTTAATTGTAGCGAATATGAATTTTCAATCAACCCACTTATGTTACGGAATCGTATCATTTCGAAGTGTTTATTAGCCATTTTTTGCCTTGACTTTAAAGGTTCATGATGATATTATCATTCAGCACTTACGGATAGGCTCGTGTGGCGGAATTGGCATAGGCTCGTGTGGCGGAATTGGCAGACGCAACGGACTTAAAATCCGTCGGAGTAAAATCCGTACCGGTTCAAGTCCGGTCACGAGCACCATTTATTCCTTTATTAAGTGCAAGCGATAGACATCGCGGAGTGGAGCAGTTGGTAGCTTGCCGGGCTCATAACCCGGAGGTCGTGTGGTTCGAGTCCCGCCTCCGCAACCAGATTAAGAATTACCTCTTTTGTTGAATGACAAAAGAGGTTTTTTCGTATATGGTAAAAATACTGAATCTTAATTTTTGGGGAAATATCAGGGGATATGGAATCGAAGTTGCCTGCAGAATTGATAGATGGTTTTATAATCCAGACCAGAACGATCCTTAAGGAAAACCTTACAGGAATTTACCTTCACGGCTCTGCTGTTATGGGTTGCTATAATCCGGATAAAAGTGATCTGGATCTTCTGATCGTAGTTAACAGACCTTTGAATGACGCCGTCAAAAGACAGTTTATGGATATGGTCATCCAATATGATTCAATGGCCCCAGGTAAAGGCATAGAGATGAGTGTCATACTTAAAAATGTCTGTGATCCGTTTGTTTATCCGACACCTTTTGAACTGCATTTTTCGAGAATGCATGCTGATTGGTACAGGAAAGATCCGGATGATTATGTGCGCAAAATGAATGGTACTGATAAGGATCTTGCTGCACATATTATGATCCTCATAAACAGAGGAAAATGTCTTTACGGTGCACCTGTAAATGAAGCCTTTTCAGAGGTTCCGGCCAATAATTATCTTGATTCCATAATTGGTGATATCGAGTGCGCAGCAGATGAGATTGCAGATAACACAATGTATCTTACATTGAATCTTTGCAGGGTTCTTGCATATAAGGAAGATGGTCTTGTACTGTCAAAAAAAGAGGGCGGAGAATGGGGTTTGTCAAATCTTCCCAAGGAGTATCATAAGCTCATTTCAGACGCTCTTAATGAGTATTCGGGTGATGCGAAAACAGACTTCGACGTGACACTTGCAAGACGATATGCGGACTATATGACCGGAAGGATCAATATTTCCTAACTCCTGCCACTACTTATATTTCTTGTTTTTATTATATTTGTGTATAATGTATGCGGATTTTCAGCTAATAGGGGAGGCTTCTTTCAAATGGCTAATCTTCAGAGTGAACGAACCGCTGAACGTAATGACGTTACCGGCAGAATAGTTCGTATCTGTATTTTGATTATCGTTTCATTCGTCGTAGCAATTGCTGCGGTATCTTTTGCGGTTCACCACATGAGACTGCAGTTCGAGAATGAATTCAAAATGATATCCGACAACAAGATGCATCAGGTTGCTGACATCGTCAGAATGACGATAGACGGTGATGACCTTACATCTAACACAGTCAATGCTCCTGCGAAGTACAGCACTGTTCTGGATCTCATGCTCGTTGATACGACAAAAGAGAATCTGTCCGCAGAAGGTTACGGACTCTTCGGTTACAGCAACGGTCAGTTATCACTTCTTTTAAGCCACGGTGTTAACGATCCTTCTGAGTTTGCAGTTACAGGAAGAGATATTTCCGAATGGCTCGGAAATACTTCCAAGAGTACGGTTCTCGTTGGAAAGAATTATGAGAGTGTTATCGTTCCTATCACAGACAGCACAGGAATCTGTGTAGGTGTATTTGAGTATAAGTGCACTTTCGGTGAACTTTATGACATCGGCGACAAGCTTGAACAGAGGATCCTTACAGCATGCATTATCGCTGTTCTTGCCGGTGTTGTTCTCTTTGCTGTTCAGGAAGTTCTTATCAGGATCTTCAGAGGCAGGGGAGACAAGGCTAATGCAGAGACCGCACAGAGCCGTGACAGAAGACTTATTTCTTCCACTATCGGTTACTGCTTTACGATCATACTTGTTGTGCTGCTCGTTATGGCTACCCAGCTCTCCAAAACATACATTAAAGCTCTTGAGAGCGAACGTGCAGACATGATGGAAAAGTGCGCTGTATCTTCAGCTGCAGCGCTGTCTTATACAGACGTAAGAGAAGGCATGAATTACATGCTTCCTATCTACAAGTACGGCAAGGATAAGCAGTACATCGTAAACATCTACACGATGGCAGGAGACTCTTTCTTAAGACTTTATTCATCAACAGATACCGGTAATGTACAGCAGTATTACCTCACAGGCGCAGGCAACCAGTATATCGACTGTTTCAGCCTGCTCCAGGCTTCGTTTACTTCAAGAAGTGACGGAGGCGTTTCCTATGTTTGCGCCATCGCTCCGATCATATCTTCAGAGAATACCGTTGCAGGTGTTCTTGAGATCATGATGCCACGTTCTGATTTCGAGAGTTCTGTTAACGGAATGAGCCTTTCATGGATCTTCACGATCATATCTATTGCTATCTCGATGGGCATCATCGTCTTCGAGATCAATCTCCTTATTTCGACAGTATCCAAGGGTATCTCAGGCAATGCTCCTGTACTCGTTATGTACGGCGAGAATGCAAACAGATTCCTTTCATTCTTTACGGCTTTCGGATCGATCATGATGCCGATAACGTTTGCGGATTATTTCAAAGAACAATTGAAAGACTTGCCAATGCCGGCCGTGCAGGCCTTTATATGCGCAACCTTGCTCTTGTTCATCTGGGGTTATCTCGGATTTGCCGGAATCAGAAACAGCATTAAGGCTAACCTCACAAGCAGGATCGCTCTTGTTGCCGTAACATGCGCAGGATACTTCTTAGCTCTCATCGCCGGCGTTATCAGTTTCCCGTATCTTACAACTGTATTAGCGCTTCCTATCGGTTTCTGCTTCGGTATGTCTTTCGACTATTTAAGAGATTACCGTATCAATGCAGGAAGACTCGGTTACAAGGATTATAACGACAGAGTTATCCATAATGTCCAGGCAGCTTCTTATTTCTTAGGTGCTGCAGTAGGTGCCGTTATCGCAGGTATCTGCTATGAGAGATATGGTCTGTTCATCGTAACGATCATCAGCGGTGCAGCACTCGTTCTTACAGCTATCGGCATGATCTACTTCATGCAGAATAATACGCAGGTCAGGGAAGCCCCTTTGTCTATCAGCGGATACCTTTCCGTTTTCGCTGATTCAAGGATCGCGAGATTCCTTAATTCCTCATTCCTGATGCTCGGTGTTGCGATTGCTTTCATGACAATGTTCGTACCGAACTATCTTGATAATGTCGGAATCTCTCTTCCTACGACATCATTCTATTTCCTTGTATGCGGATTCATGGCTTGCTTCGTCTGCGGCTTCTTTAAGAACAGACTTGCACATGTCCTTACATCACGTACGAGAGTATTGATCCAGGCAGCTTCAACAGTGCTCGGTCTTTTCATCTTCGCACTGCTTCCTTCGGCAAAGACTCTTGTAGTAACAAGTGCATTCTTAGGTATCGCTCTCGGTATCCACGATTATTACTACATTTACGTTCTGTATCTTATCTGCAACGGTAATGTCAGAACCAACTTGAGAAAGCTTGCAGAATATACTGTTTATCTCGGCGCGGGACTGCTTCTCCCGATCGTTATGGTCGCTTTCATGGTCAACAACGTCAGGATCACATTCCTTGCACTCACGGTAATCATTGCAATCCTCGCATTCATCTATCCTCTGTCTTCTTATGCAGGCAAGATCGACGAACGCGATCTTTCATTAAAGCCTCAGAAGGCTAAGCGCGAAAAGGCAGCTCCTGCAGCGCCTCAAGGCCAGCCGGCTCCTGTTAACGCTCAGGCTTCAGCCGTTGTTATGCCGGACGGTACAGTCGCTGCAGCTCCTCAGGATGCTTTCAATGTAGCTGAAGAGCAGTATGTTCCTGAAGAACAGTATTCAGCTCCTGCACCTCAGGCACCTGTTCAGCAGCAATACCAGCAGCAGTACCAGCAGCCTGTACAACAGCAGTATAGGCAGCCTCAATATCAGCAGCCTGTACAGCAATACAGCCAGCCCCAGCAGTACGGACAGCCGCAATACCAGCAGCCTGTACAGCAACAGTACACTCAGCCTCAGCAGTATCAGCAGCAGTACCAGCAGCCTGCTCAGTACACTGCACCTCAGATGCCTCAGGCACCTGCTGATCCTTATGCAGGATCCAATCCTGCACCTTATGATGCACCTGCACCTCAGGGTCCTGTAGATCCTCTGGCATTCCTGAACGGTGACGGTAATGAAGGAGGTAATCAAAATGTCTGATGAACTCTGGAATCAGAAACTGACACGCGAGAATATCCGCGATTTTTATATGTCTACTGTAGTCATGGTTTATTCTTCCTGCTACAGCATTACCAAGGAAGCTACAAGATGTGAGAATGCGATAATCAAGTCTTATCTCGACATCTATTCCAAGCGTAATAACGTACCTGGAGACAGAGTAATCTATGAGTTCGGTGATATTCTTCTTGCTAATGCAAAGAGTATCGTTGCACAGTATCCGCTTCCTGCAGATATGACTTTTGAGGACAGGCTTCTCGATGAATATACGAGAAACTCAATGCTCGAGAAGATCCTTTCCAAGATCGATTCCAAGGGCTTCAAGGCAATGGAGTTCATCAATACGGACGTTAAGAACAAGGCGGTAAGACGTCCGAAGCAGATGAGGAAGCTTAATGATCTTTTCCAGGTCACACCGCTCCTGATCCTTGAAGTTATCCTTCTTGCCATTGTTATCTGGATGGTAAGTTATGCAGCTGTAGTACTTCCTTACAGACACTCTGAGCTCATTAATGAGAAGAGTATCTTTGAATCTGCTACGATTCAGGATCAGTACACAACAGCGCTTGCTTTCTATCCTTTGAGAATACAGACGAATAAGTCTGCAGAAGAAGGCTTTATGCCCGCTCCCACAAATCCTACTGTATCCACAGAGGCTTCTACTGAGAGTGAGGAAGAGACAACAACCACTAATAACCAGCCTGCGGCTCAGCTTGCTGAGACAACGATTCCTGGTATTTCTGCAACGAGCGGCTGATATTATCAGCGCCTGACATAACTTAATAACGGAGGGTCTTTGAGGATGGATAGGTATGCCTTTTTGCTTGAGTTGAATACTGGTCTTAATATGAAGATCTCCGATAATGAGATCAATGGTGATATAAGCGGACTTTTGATCAAGGTCTGCTTTACACCTGATGGCAGTCTCAGAGTCAGTACCAAGGCGTATCTCGGTCCGGCAAATGCATTCAGAGAAGATATCGAAGCAGCATTTAATAAGACAAGTAACTTTGCTGATTTCCTCCTCGAGAATGAGGTCGTAGACCTTTTTGCACCCAAAGAGACTTTATCTATGGACGTGGCTTTTAACATCGCCCAGGACATAATGATCTTTGCTACAACGCTTACGGCGCTTGGCTATAAATCAACGAGTTCGCCGATCGATATTGAAGGCGGTGCCAGCACTCTTCAGGGCGAATACATCAGCGAGAGGCTCAAGGGCGATGACGTGAAGAAGGATTTCTATCTGAAGTCGCCAAGAATGAAATGGGGTATATTGGGCGCGGGAATCGGCACGACAGTTTCTTTGTTCCTTTGCCTGGTCGCAGGCATGACAAACAGCTGGATATTCTTCATTCCCGCAGTATTCATAGTCTCATTCCTGCAGCTTGCGCTATATGAGCTTTTGGCCAAGGAAAGAATCTGTTTTATCGGCATTATCGTATGCTTTGTCTTAACACTTTTCGCATTGCTGTTTGGTGACAGGCTCGTATGGACGATGAATCTGATAGATTATTTCCCGGAACTTAATCTGATCGAGGCATATCTCGAGGTTCCTTATCTTATAGAAGACGGCCTTGTGGCTCCTATGGAATACTACAGGGATTTCATCATAATGTTCATCTTCTTCGGCTCTGTATATCTGATCACATTCGCAAATTTCTTCGTCATGAAGCTGTCTATTTTCGAGTGGTTCAAAAAGAATACAAGGCTGTTTGAAGGCTGACAGATTATCCTTGAAACCATATAAAGTTAATTTGATAAAAATGACCCGAAATATAGTATTTTCGGGTCTTTTATTACGTGTATCATTAATGTAAATGAATTTACCGGCTCTATAGGAAAGGAGAATGTATTCATGTTCGATTTTAAGTATTTCACACCCACAAAAGTTGTTTTTGGTAAGAACACTGAAGCAAAGGTTGCAGACCTTATCAAAGAATTTGGCGGCACCAAGATCCTTATCCATTATGGCGGCGGCAGCGTTGTCCGTTCCGGACTTCTTAAGAGAGTTACAGACACTCTCGATGGTGCCGGAATCAGCTATGTTACTTTAGGCGGAGCAGTTCCGAATCCTCATTTGGGACTGGTATATGAAGGCATCGAACTGTGCAAGAAAGAAGGCGTTGATTTCCTTCTTGCAGTAGGCGGCGGAAGTGCTATCGATTCAGCTAAGGCAATCGGTTACGGCGTTGCCAACGAAGGCGATGTTTGGGACTTCTACGATTATAAGCGCCAGGCAAAAGGATGCCTTCCTTTGGGCGTTATCCTTACGATCGCTGCTACAGGAAGCGAGATGAGCGATTCTTCCGTTATCACCAAGGAAGAGGGCCTTGTTAAGAGAGGCTACAGCAGTGATTATTCCAGAGCTAAGTTTGCTATTATGAATCCTGAACTTACGATGACTCTGCCAGATTATCAGACAGCATGCGGATGCACCGATATCATGATGCATACGATGGAAAGATATTTCACAAACGGCGGCAATATGGAGATCACAGATGCTTTGGCAGAAGGCCTTCTCCGTACTGTTAAGAAGAACGCCGTAATTCTTAGAGACGATCCTCAGAACTACGATGCAAGAGCAGAAGTTATGTGGGCAGGAAGCCTTGCACATAACGGTCTTACAGGCTGCGGCAATGACGGCGGCGACTGGATGACGCATAAGCTTGAACATGAACTCGGCGGCCTTTATGACGTTGCACACGGTGCAGGTCTTGCAGCTATCTGGGGCACATGGGCTAGATACGTAATGAACGACTGTCTCCCTCGTTTTAAGAAGTTTGCGATCAACGTTATGGATGTCGCTGATGAAGGTACAGACGAGGAGATCGCTCTTAAGGGTATCGAGGCAATGGAGGACTTCTACAGATCGATCAAGATGCCTACAAACCTTCGCGAATTAGGCGTTAATCCGACAGAGGAAGAACTCGTTGATATGGCTCATAAGTGCGCAGTCGGCGTTGGCGGTGAGAAGGTCCTTAACGAAGCAGATATGCTCGCGATCTACCGCGCAAGCATGTAATCAGAACCACAATATTCATTCTTAAAAGGAGGATTCCATTATGTCAGTAAAATGGGGCGTTTTGGGCACTGCGAATATCGCAAGAGGTTGTACTATTCCCGGTATGAAGATGGCTGAGAACTGTGAGCTTTATGCCATTGCCGGAAGAAATGAAGCAAAGGTGCAGAGCTATAAGGATGAGTTCGGTTTTGAGAAAGCTTATGTCGGATACGACAAGCTTTTGGAAGACCCTGAGGTACAGGCGGTTTATATCCCGCTTCCGAATAATCTTCACAAGGAATGGGTTATCAAGGCTCTTAAAGCAGGCAAGCATGTTCTATGTGAGAAGCCTCTTGCTTTAAGTGCTGCTGATGCAAGAGAGATGTTTGCTGTTGCAAAAGAGAATAACGTTATCCTGATGGAAGCATATGCATATCTCCACAGCCCGTATATCCAGTCTCTTAAGGATGATATTAAGAGCGGCATCATAGGTGATGTTGAGTTCGTTGATACGGCATTTTTCACGCAGTATTACATCGAAGATATCAGAATGTATAAAGAGCTTGGCGGCGGTGCTGTTTATGATCTCGGATGCTACTGCACGACTATGATCTTATCTCTCATTGATTCGACGCCTGACTTCGTCACAGCTAAGGCAGAGTTCAATGATAAGGGGGCTGATGTACTGGCTTCTGTTATCTTAAAGTTCGAAAACGGAGCGAGGGCAGTATTCAATGTCGGCATGATCTTCGAACCGGGTTCTGACAGAAGAAAAGATGTGCTCTATATCCACGGTTCAAAGGGCACTATCGTATCTGACGTTGAATATAACCAGGAAGGAAGAGTCACATATACAGTCACTTCCGGCAGCAAGGTTTATAACCCCACGATAAATGTTCCGCAGAACTATATGCTTGAAGTAGAACAGCTCGGAAGATGCATCGAAAGAGGCGAGGAGCAGCACATCACACCTGAATTTTCTATTAAGAACGCTGAGCTCCTCGATAAGATACTTGAACAGATCGGTTATTGATGAGGTGATAATATGAACGAGACATTAAAAGTTTTGGAGACCAGAAGAAGCTGCAGGAACTTTAAGCCTGATATGATTAAAGAGGAAGACTTGAAGGCGATCCTCGAGGCAGGTACATATGCTGCAACAGGAATGGGAATGCAGAGCCCTATCATCATTGCGGTTACAGACAAAGCTACAAGAGATGCCCTGTCTGCTGCTAACGCAAAGATAGCAGGAATGCCAGAAGGTACAGATCCTTTCTATGGCGCTCCGGTGATCCTTATCGTCCTTGCCAAAAAGGATGTCGTTACTCATATCTACGACGGTTCTCTTGTTATGGGCAATCTCATGAATGCTGCAAAGAGCCTTGGTGTTGACAGCATCTGGATCCACAGGGCTAAGGAAGAATTCGAATCTGAGATCGGCAGGGATATCCTTGCAAAGCTCGGAATCACAGATGAGTATGAGGGTATAGGTCACTGTGCTTTAGGCTATGCCGCTGCACCGTTGAATGACCCTGCTCCCAGAAAAGAAAACTACGTATATTACATTTAATGAGGCCTGTTATGGAAAAGCGTTTTAAGGTATTAATGCTCAATGGAAGCCCGAGAGAGAACGGCAATATCGCCACAGGTTTTCGCGAGATGCAAAAGATATTCGACGAGCTTAATGTTGAATATGAGTGCATAAATCTGGGCAAGAAAGATGTCAGAGGATGCATTGCCTGCGGTACTTGCGGCAATACCGGCAAGTGCGTTTTCAATGACGTCGTTAATGAGATCTCCGAAAAGTTCGAAAAGGCTGACGGCCTAGTAGCCGGATCTCCGGTTTACTACGGCTGTGCCAACGGAACTCTGGTTTCCGCTTTGCAGAGAGTCTTTTACAGCTCGCATTTTGATAAGCGCATGAAGGTCGGTGCGAGCGTGGTCTGCGCAAGAAGGTCCGGCTGTACAGCAACTTTCGATGAACTCAATAAGTTCTTTACGATATCCAATATGCCTGTTGCCACAAGCCAGTACTGGAACAATATCCATGGCGGAGCGGCAGGTGAAGCTGATCAGGATGAAGAGGGAAAGCAGACAATGAGAGTCCTTGCCCGCAATATGGTATTCCTTATGGAAAGCATTGCTTTGGGCAGGGAAAAGCTCGGTCTTCCTGAACAGGAAGAACATCTGTGGACTAATTTCATAGGGTAATATGGTTATGTGCCTGCTTCTTCAATGGAGCAGGCTGTTTTTATGGGGTGGACTATGGACAATAAGGTTGATGAAGTTCCTAATATATCAGGTTATACGATAGCTTCAGTGCTGATGCAGTTCCTGGCGCTTATGTTTTTCTTCCTGGCGCTGGTTGCTTTTATGAACGGGTCGATTATCGCAGGCATTATCCTTCTTGCGATCGGTGCGGTTTGGGAGATCCTGTTTGTAAAACTGGTAAAGAAGATAGTGTATTGGAAGAAGCAGGATGTAAAAGTTGTTGCAGATCCTCCTGCGGAAGACTTCTATGAACCGCTATATAAGAATGACGGCGAGGGTTATGACTTCTCGAGAAACCTGTACTGCAAACTGTATGACAAGCATCCAAAGCATCTTACGGAAGAAGATGAGGAGATCATATGGCAGTATACCTGTGATGATTTCTCATATCTTTTGGCCTGGATCATTGAAAAGGATCTCTATCAGCCCTCTGTAGACGACGATGAAGACGAGGCCGAAGAATCCAGAGAGGATGCGGCAAAGATCAAAGCGCGCGACATGCTTCCTTCGGAATACCTCAAGAATAACGGCGGTTATTTCATGGAAGATGAAGTGAAGGAATCTGCCCGCAGATTTGTCAAGGAATACTATGAAGGCGCGTATAGGGAAGATGTGATCAAGTTTGCAAAAGATAAGCTTAACGCTGAGCTTTATGGTTTTCCTTTCAGGTGGGAAGATTATGATGCTTTTAAGGTTCATATAGATGAAGCATACGAAAGATACGGAGGCTAAAGAAAATGTCTAAGAAGGTACTTATCATCACAACAAGTCTAAGAAATGACAGCAATTCGGATAAACTTGCGGCAAGCTTTGCAAAAGGCGCTCTTGAAGCCGGCAACGATGTTGAGACGGTATCTCTTAAGGGAAAGACAATTGCTTTCTGCAGGGGCTGTTTTGCGTGCGCAAATACAGGAAGCTGCGTTATAAAAGACGATGCCAATGAGATCACCGAGAAGATCCTGAATGCAGAAGTAGTTGTATGGGCAACTCCAATCTATTACTACGAGATGTCCGGTCAGATGAAGACCATGATCGACCGTGCCAATTCGCTTTATCCCAGGGATTACAAGTTCAGGGACGTTTATCTATTATCCGTTGCTGCTGATGACGGCGATTATGTTGATGAGAAAGCTGCCGGCGGTGTGCAGGGCTGGGTAGACTGCTTCGAAAAGGCTGAATTCAAGGGCAAGGTATTTGCAGGCAATGTAAATGACCGTGGTGATATCGAAGGCCACAAAGCTCTTGATGAAGCATATAAGATGGGTAAAGACGTTTAATTAATTTTTCTCAGGATCGAAATTTGCCAGAGGATTGCTCTCTATCGCGCGGTGCAGTGCCTCGTCATCAACATGCGTATATATCTGAGTAGTGGAGACGCTCTGGTGTCCTAATATCAACTGAAGATTCCTGATATCGACTTTGCCGTACTTATACATAAGAGTGGCGGCAGTGTGTCTGAGCTTATGCACGGAATAGACTCTGGTATCTATACCGGCTTCTTCGAGAAGTCTCTTTATAGTGATCTGGATCATGTCATCTGAGATCCTTGTTCCGCGCTTGGATACGAAAAGTGCTTTCTCGGCCGACGGCTTGATCTTCAATGAAGCTCTCTTGTTCATCCAGTCGTCCAGAGCCTCAAGGCAGGCATCGTTAAGATAGATCGTACGCTCCTTATTACCTTTACCGATAACGGTGAGGGTAGTGCCGTGAATGTCGTTTATGTTGATCCCGCGAAGCTCTGAAAGACGCATTCCGCAGTTAAGGAAGAGCGTCAGCATGCAGTAGTCGCGCTCGTTGGATTCCTTGGGTGAATCGTATGCGGCCTTAAGGAGTTCCTGGCTTTGCTCGAGTGTTAGATATTTGGGCATGCGCTTGCCGATCTTTGGCGTCTCGATATCGTATGCAGGATTGTTATCGATAAGTCTTTTCTTCGAGTGAAGATATTTAAAAAAGCTCTTCAGGGACGCAATATGTCTTGCTCTTGCGGAGTTGGACTGTTTTCGCGAACGGGAAAGCCAGATAACGAAGGCGAGGAGATCATCGGTAGTAACTTTGTTTAAGATCTTTGCATCGATATCGGAGATGTCGATCTCTTCTAACGGTGTGTCCTGCGGGACAAGCCCTCTGTCGAGCTTTAAGAACCTTGCGAAAAGGATAAGGTCATAGCGGTATTCCTTGACTGTGTTTTCCGAACGGCCGAGAGCAGCTTCCATGTAGCTTAAGTAATTCTCGAGAAGCGGAAATGTCGGTGTCATAAAGCTCTAAGACCTCCTTTTCTAGTATTCGAAATAATTATATTACAAATATCCGGATTCAAGTGTTTATGCCGGGATAATAATGATAAAGTTATAGGTATCTGATCAATAAATACCTGTAAAGCGGGGAGAACGAACATGATCCTGACTAACGAAGAACTTAAGAAGATATATTTCGGAGCATATGAATTTGAGGAGACTCCTGATGGATTCCTTAAGGCAAACCAGTACACAAAAGCGCAGATGGAATATTTTAAGGGTGCTTTTGAGATGTGGTACGAGAGGTGCGACGCTTCCACGGCGAAGACTTTGGAGCTGAGGACTGACGCTTCGAAAATATCCTTTGACTATAAATTCCTGTGGAAGTGTTCGGAGGATTCAGTCGAGCTTTATGTTGACGGGCTGGCCTCTCAGATCTTTTACGTTAAGGACATGAAGGAAGAGGGACGCCTCGAGTTTACTCTGCCTGAAGGCGTTCATGATGTAGTCATCTATCTTGTTGCCGATGCGACGCTCGTTATAAAGGACTTTTCCATTGATTCTTCTTACGAGATTCCTGTTAAAGATACCAAAGTCCTCTGGCTCGGCGATTCGATCACTCAGGGCTACGGACCTCTGCGTTCATCGGAGACATACGTAAGCATTGCTAACCGCGAGCTTAACTGGGACATAATAAACCAGGGAATAGGCGGATATATCTACGATAAGAAGTCACTCATGAAGATGCCCGGGTACGATCCTGACAAGATCGTTGTGGCTTTGGGCACAAACCAGTATGGTGACGGAACTGAAGCCGTCGAGGAATACTATGAGACCCTTACCGGCATATATGGCACGGAAAAGCCCATCCTTTGCATTTCTCCAATCTGGAGAGGTGATAACATCGAAGCGCTTCCTGTCTTTTATGCCTTCTGTGAAAAGGTCAGGGCGATCGCAGGCAGATATCCCAACATCACTGTAATAGACGGCCTGAGCCTCGTTCCGCACCTTGAAGAGTACTATCTTGATAATCTTCACCCGAACTGCCTCGGAACGGAAACCTATGCTGCCAATCTCGTAAAGGCTATAAGAAGGGTTGGATTCTGAACCTGTCTGGGTTTTGTCGATATGGTACAAACCTAACATAGGAAAATGGCTTAAAAGACCTGCATTTGTTGACTATTACCAATTATTTTATATTTCATTTTTCGCACTTGTTATATAAAAGGTGTTGTGCTAATATGTGTTTGCTCGGGAGACAAATGTACGCGGTACGCGGACAAACGAGCTAAAAATACCACGGTGAAAGCCCGTGAAGAGACAATGGAGTATTTAGAAATGGAACAGAAACTGAAAGTCGGCATTATCGGAGCTACAGGTTATGTCGGACAAAGATTTATCACACTTCTCGCTGATCATCCCTGGTTCGAGATCGCTGCTTTATGCGCATCTCCGAGATCTGCCGGTAAGACTTACGAAGAGGCAGTAGAGGGAAGATGGAAGCTTGATATACCTTGCCCGGATTTCGTAAAGAAGATGGTAGTTTACGGTACAGACAATATCGAAGAATATTGCAAGCAGATCGACTTCACTTTCTGCGCTGTAGATATGAAGAAGGACGAGATCAGAGCTTTGGAAGAGAAGATCGCTAAGCTCGAGTGCCCTGTTGTTTCCAACAACTCAGCAAACAGATGGACAGAGGATGTTCCGATGGTCATCCCTGAGATCAACAGCGACCACATCAAGCTTATCGACGCTCAGAGAAAGAGACTTGGCACACAGAGAGGATTCATCGCTGTTAAGCCTAACTGCTCGATCCAGAGCTACGTTCCTGCTCTTACACCTTTCCTTAAGAACGGTATCAAGCAGATCTCCGTATGCACATATCAGGCAATCTCCGGTGCCGGCAAGACATTTAAGGACTGGCCTGAGATGGTTGGAAATGTAATTCCTTACATCGGCGGTGAAGAGGAGAAGTCTGAGAAGGAGCCTCTCAAGGTTTGGGGTGAATTCGCAGGCGATCATATCGAGCTTGCAAAGAATCCCGTTATCTCCGCTCAGTGCTACCGTGTAGCTGTTCAGGAAGGTCATACGGCTGCAGTTTCCGTATCCTTCGAGAACAAGCCTTCCAAGGAAGAGCTTATCTCTGTATGGAATTCTTTTGAGAGCGAAGCAGTAAAGCTCGGTCTTCCTTCAGCTCCCAAGCACTTCCTCCAGTACATTGATGAGGATAACCGTCCTCAGCCTAAGCTCGACGCTAACTTCGAGAACGGCATGGGCGTATCTGTAGCAAGACTTAGAGAAGACAACATCTTCGATTACAAGTTCTGCTGCCTCTCACACAATACTTTAAGAGGCGCTGCAGGCGGCGGTGTTCTTACAGCTGAACTCCTTGTAGCAAAGGGATACATTACAGCTAAATAATTAACCAATTATGAGATTTTTCCGGCATGGGCAAAAATAGGCCTCATGCCGGAAATTTTCTCTTGACTTAATTAAACTTAATTACTATACTAATCAAGCGCTTTGAAAAAAGCACGTGTAGTGTGGATGTGGGCCTTTAGCTCAGTTGGTCAGAGCTCCCGGCTCATAACCGGTTGGTCCTGGGTTCGAGTCCCCGAAGGCCCACCATTACACAACATTTGAATATATATGGGAAGATTCCCGAGCGGCCAAAGGGAACAGACTGTAAATCTGTCGTCATCGACTTCGGTGGTTCGAATCCACCTCTTCCCACCATAGAGGGTTTGCCATTTTTGGCAGACCCTTTGTTTTTCTAAGAAAAAGTTTGAAGTAGAGTGGTTTTAAGATAATATCAATTGTGATTAGAGCAGGAGTAAGGCTGATCCTCTGAATATAATGCAGGTTGACATATGTCTACCTTGAGTGCTATATTTGCGGTATACAAATGTATACCTTGTTGGGGAGGAAAATGTATGATCTTGAGAAAAAACAATCTTAAAAAAGCTGTTTCTTCAATTCTGGTTGCTGCAATGGTTTTGTCGTTTGGAGCCTGCAACCTGAATTCAAAGTATCCGATTGGAACCGGGAATTCAAAGTACCAACTTGAGAATATTAAGCTCACTGAGTCTGAAAGATCCTGGTCGAATCCTGAGGAAAAATACGCTGAGCTGGTCAAGCTGTACGGTGATTCTGTTTGTCCCGGAACAATGGTCGTTGCCACTGATGAAGATACGATATATCTCTATGCTGAAAAAGAGATGGAAAAAGACGGGAAGACGCTTGAGTCGCAGGATACGATTTTCGACATGGCTTCCGTCAGTAAGACATTTACGGCAGTAGCAGTATTGCAGCTGGTTGAAAAAGGAAAGATCAATCTGGACGATACGCTCGATAAGTATTTTCCCGAATATGAGACCGGAAAGAAGATAACAGTATACAATCTGCTTCACATGACTTCCGGCATTCCTGATTACTGCAATAATCCCGATCCGTTCTGGAACATATCAGGTGAGGATGCGGCTAATCAGAAATTAAGCGACATCTTTCTTGATAAGGTCTCAGACGAGGAATTTCTGCAGGCATTGTATAAGGCTCCGCTGGGTTTTGAACCGGGAAACGGCAGCGAATACAGCAATACTAATTATCACCTCCTTGCTTTCATTATCGAGAAAGTGTCAGGACAGAAGTACTGCGATTACGTAAAGAAGAATATCTTTGATAAATGCGGCATGACGAAGACGTCGTCGATGGCTGTAGGTGACATGACATATGTGCCTGTCGGTTACGATGAGCTTGTATATTACGGATTTACTGACAAGGACGGATATCCTGCAGGTCCTAACGGTTACAGGGGTGACAGCGGAATACATTCATGCCTTACAGACATGGTCAAGTTCGACAGAGCTCTTTTCGCTGGAAAACTGCTTAATAAGGATTCGATGGAGATTCTGCTTAAGGAAGAGAGTGGTTACTGCTGTGGCCTCATGAAGATCAATAATGGGTATTCCCACAGCGGTTCTTCGTTCACGTGCTCAACTGATAACAGGATCATTGAATCGGAAAAGTATGGACATATCTATATAATCACGCTTGAGAGGAACCTGCCGATGCCTGAATTTGATAGTGAAAATCCCATGGACGGCACAAAGTACACTAAAGGAGTGTTTAAAGATGGCATATATACAAATGAGTATGCCGGATTGAAGATGAAAATACCCGAAGGTTATGAAAATATCAGCGACGAAGACCTTGATGAAATGTTTATGTATGCTTTAAATCAAACACCTGACGGCCCGGATAAAAACCTTTTGCTCGCAGAAAAGCATGATACGGGATTCTGGCTTAAAGGAGAAACATTATATGTTACTTTCGTTAATACATGGCTCATATCCAAGGACGGCCCTGGTTATACGGAAGAAGACTATCTGAATGATTATTTGAAATACATGGTCAAAGGGTTGGAAAAAGACGGAGTTACAGCTACGCAAAGTGATATTGTCAAAGTAACGCTTGGCGGAAAAGAATATTCGCGTGCCGATCTTTCTATGACGATCGACGGTAAGGAAGCCCACCTGTATTACTACGTGAGAAGACTTGATGATAACCTGATCGTGATGATCGAATGCGACAGCTTGAGCGATAAAAGGGCAGACTATTACGAGAAATTGTTCTTGGAGTAATGACAAAAGGCGTTATCTTAATTGAGGAGTTGCCAGGATTGGCAGCTCCTTTTTTCGCGCTCTCGAAAAAAGTTCTATATAGAACCTTGACACAAATTAGTTCTATATAGTACTATTTCTGTGATGATAATATTTGCTCCGGAGGCAATATGGAATCCAGAACAGGTTTCTTGATATCACAGATCAAACAGGTGCAGGCACGCATATTCCAGCGGCTCTTGCAGGAAAGCGGCGTTGAGGAATTCAATGGTCCTCAGGGACGCATCTTATATGTGCTCTGGCAGAAGGATGAAGTTCCGATCGTAGAGCTCTCGCAGAAGACCGGGCTTGCCAAGAATACTCTAACTGCCATGCTCGGACGCATGGAAGAGACCGGTCTGATCGGTAGAAAAGCAGCCGAATCTGACAAAAGACAGTCATTGATATTTCTGACTGGCAAAGCCCGCGATCTTCAAGGGAAATACGACGAAGTATCGCAGAAGATGAACGAGGTGTTCTATAAGGATTTCACGCAGAAAGAGGTCACGGAATTAGATCAGTACCTTGACCGGATCCTCGGAAATCTCGAACAGTCAGAGAGAACTCCAAGAAAGGGGAAGGAATAATTTATGTCAAAGATCAAAGTAAAGAATTATAACGATTTCTGCCCGCAGCAGCTGTTTTTATACGGCACCTATAAGGATGACGGCACACCGGATTTCGGTCTGTTCTGCTGGTTCAGCTATCTTAATGCGCCGGATCTTGAGGGTGAAGGGAACGGCATGGGCGTAATGGCCAGCATCGGCGGCGAGAAGCTCACAAAGGACCTTATCCGTAAGAACGGAATATTCTCTGCAAATCTCGTTACGGAAGAACTGCTGCCTTTAGCAGACTACTATGGATGCGTTGGAGGCAGGGAGCACCCTGACAAGATGCGCTTTAGTCCAACGATCGAGAAGGGCGTAGTCCTCAATGTGCCTACGATAGCTGAGAGCCCTGTGAGCATGGAACTTAAGGTCTTCAAGGAGATCAGCCTGGGCAACAGCTGTGATATCTACCTGTGCAAGATCATGGGTGAGACGATGAGAGAAGATCTCGCGAACAGGGAAGTTCCTTTCATCGATAGATTCAACTCGGTAAAGCAGGTGCTTGCAGGCGGCGAACAGCATTACGTAAGCACTGACGGACGTGATCTGGGTTCATGGGGTGAACCCATGAAAACCTTGTAAATCAGGAATAGAAACGGAGGCGGCGGTTATGCCGTATGCAGAATTAAACGGACTTAATCTATATTATGAGGAATTTGGCAGAGGGGAGACAGTGTTGTTTCTCCACAGTCACTTCAGCAGAGGCCTGCTGGCATTTTCCGGCCAGATCCTGCCTTTCTCAGGTAAGTACAGATGCCTGTTTCCTGATTTTCGCGGTCATGGAAGGTCCATTTGTGATGACCTTACCTGGAACAGCAGGATCGTTGCAGATGACATGGTCATGTTCCTTGATAAGCTCGGTATTGAAAAGGCTCACATAATCGGATACAGCTGCGGTGCCTATGTCGGCTGCTATATGGCTGCAAATTATCCTGAGAAGGTGAAGAGCCTTGTAACTATTGGCGGTGCGGCTCATGCTAGGCCTGAAGGTGCTGATGATTTCCTGCCTGAAAATCTTCTGAAGAATGGTCACGAAGACTTTATCGAAGACATAAAGGTCAGGCATTTTGAGGCGCACAGAGGTGACTGGCAGACATATTTAAGGAATACAGTTGCTGACTGGAAGACACAGCCATGTCTGACGGATGAAGAATGGCGGAATATCAAGTGCCCGGCGTTCTTTATCAATGGCGAGAATGATCCTTTTGGAACCGTTGAGGAATTACAAGAAAAGGTTCCTTCGGCAAAAGTTTATAAGGTTATTGGCGGCGGTCACAGACCTCATTTCGTTGGTGAACAGATAGACGATATTAATAGCAGGATCCTGGAGTTCCTGTCGGAAATCTGAAAATGTAGTTTCCTTGACAGTTTTGGACCAAAAGAGTAAACTTGCAGCGGTTTACATGAGTAAACCAAACGTTCAAAACATAATATGGGGAGACAATTAATATGAAAAGAACAGCTGTTTTATCAACGGCACTTTGTCTGGCGCTTATGGCTTCAGGATGTGCCTATAATCAGTCAGCTTCGGCAGGTGAGTCCTCTGTCGAGACTTCTTTAGAAACAACGGTAGTTGAAACAACAGAGGTTGTAACAAGTGAGACTCAGACTGAGACTACTTCTGAGGAAACAGTTTGGACCTTTAAATCATCTCATGATGTCAGGGTCGAGACGGTTACTTTGCAGAGACTTGATGATGGTAATTACACGTTTGCCACTTTAGTTCCCAAGATCTTTGTAGATGGCAAGGAAGCTTCAGAGATCAATTCTTTTCTCAATGAATATATCCAGAAGAATTATCCGTTGAGAATTGAAGACAATTACGCAGACGGGATGTCTGAGACATTTGATTGCGGTGTTAAGGATAATATCCTTTCCATTCACATTTCCGCAAGTGCTACCGATTGTGATTATTTCACCGGTGAAGTGTTGAATTTTGACCTTGATACGCTCAAGCAGCTCGAAAACAGTGAAGTAACCAAGCTTCTCGGTATGACAGACGATGCGTTTTTAAGCAAAGCAACAGACATTGTTAAGGCTGCATGCAAAGACTCCGGATATGATCTCGATAAGAGCGTAGCTCTGGTGAAGTACGACAAGGTCACGGCTTTTATTCAGCCTGACGGAACCATAGGTGTTGCCGCAACTCTTGTTTATTCCGACCAGACACAGTTCGTCGGAATGGAGTGCGTAAGATGCTTTAATATTGAGAAGGTTTAATATACTGCAATATCATTAATTTATACTTTCAGCCTCAGTTCATACTGAGGCTTTTTCTTGATGTTATAATGTTGTTATTCAGTAGGCAAAAAGATTAATGGGTGAGGATTATGCCGGTTATTCCATTAGAGTGTCCTTCATGCGGAACTGAGCTGAGAATAGATTCAGATGAAAGTGCAGCAATCTGCATTCGCTGCGGCAAGCCTTTTGTTGTTAACGAAGCAATCGTACTGAACTATATAAAGCTTGTTACTGCAGATACCGGAAAAGCCCTTGCATATAAAGAATTTGATATAGAAGGGGACGTTCTGAAAAGATACAACGGCTCGTCTCCAGTTGTTGTTATCCCTGATAATGTGGCTGTAATAGGAAGCAAGGCTTTCGAAGACGTTAGGGAGATGATCGAGATTCATCTTTCTGATTGCGTAACGAAGATAGAAGATAATGCCTTTACCGGATGCAGTAATCTGAGACATATATATTTCGCGAACTCACTTAAGAAGATCGGAAGTTATGCTTTCTCAGAATGCACATGTCTTGAATCTGTTGAGCTTCCTTCGACTCTTGAGGAAATAGGCTCTTATGCGTTCAGCAGGTGCTTTGCTCTTAATTCGGTATCGATGCCTTCGGCTAAAACTACTGTGCATGAGACTGCTTTCATGGGCGATAAGGATGTCCGTTTTACCTGGCCTGAGGACTGGTCGAAAAAGCAGATAGATAAGCTTAGGATAGCCGCACCGGTGCTTGGCGGACTCGTCGAGCTCTGTGATTCATTCGGCGGGAATGAACCTTTGCTTTTCCTTGGTATTTCTGATCTTGGTATGTATGTGGAGTCGACCAAATACAACTTCTATTCGTATGAGGACTTTATGAAGCTGTTCTCGATAGAAGCGAATAACAATGATCCTTACCGTTTAAGAGTGAGTGTCGATTTTGCGCAGCAGAGATACGATGCTATCTCAGATATTCAGAGAAGCTATTCTGAACTTATAAGTCTTCTGGACCTGGCGGAGATCAAGAGAAGCAAGGTTGAGTCGATCAACATTCCGCATTTTATCTGGAAACAGGGAAAAGGGCTTAATAATTTCAAGGTCGTGGATATTGGAACGGTGCCTGTTCTGCAGATAAGATTTACTCAGGAATAACGCAGGCTATTATTTTTCCAAACTTTTAATAATTTTTCTTGACACGGATGGTTTATATGTGTAAACTGACATTGGTTTACAACAATAAACCCTATAAATTTCAAGGCAGGTCATTATGGAAGAATTGTTTTTATGTGAATCAGAGAAGCGTCTGATGGAGATCATCTGGGAAGAAGAACCATTAGAGTCCGGCAAGCTTGTTAAGATTGCCAATGAGAAGATCGACTGGAATAAATCAACCACATATACGATTCTTCGTAAGCTCATCGCAAAGGGCTTTGTCAAGAATGAAGACACGATCGTAAGTGCCCTTATCCCTAAGGAGAAGGTCCTGATCTCCGAGAGCAACCAGATCGTGGAGGACAGCTTCTCCGGCTCTCTTCCTAAATTTGTTGCAGCTTTCTTCGGCAGCAAAAAAACACTTACGGATAAGGAAGCCGATGATCTCATCAAGATCATCAAGGAGAATATGAAGGGAGACTAAAGGTGGGTGCTTTATTCCTTAAAGTGCTTGAGATGTCCTTAATGGGCAGTGTTGTAATTCTTATTACGATACTTGCAAGATTTCTCCTGCGTAAAAGATCCAAGACATTCATCATGATCTTATGGGCTGTTGTAGCCTTAAGACTTATCGTGCCTTTCAGTATTGAATCTGCTTTCAGCATATTTAATTATGTGCCTCTTCCGACACAGGGTGCACCTGCTGTAGAGGTATCTGAAGCAGTATTGCCTGATACTGATATCGATGCTTACCAGGCTCCGGCTAACAATATCGATTATGCTGAAGCACCCGTTGATGCTGGATCTTCCGCAAATGTTGAATCTCCCGCTAAATATGCAAATGAAGTCAGCACAGGGCATAAGGCTGATGTAAGATCTTTGCCGGATATCAAATCGGTTGTAGCCATTATCTGGTTTACCGGATTGGTTGTATTTACAACTTATATTTGCGTACGCTATTTCGATCTTAAAGAAAAGCTTAAGAATGCAAAGAAGATCGGTAAGAACGTCTACGAGTGTGACAACGTAAAGTCGCCTTTTGTCTTTGGATTCCTCGTTCCGAAAATGTATTTGCCTGATACTCTCGATGAAACTGAAAGAGAATACGTTATGGTTCATGAGAGCACGCATATAAAGCATGGTGACTGGCTCAAGAAATTACTGGGACTTGCAGTTCTTGCCGTTCACTGGTTCAATCCTCTCGTATGGGTCGCTTTCGCGCTTTTCGAGCAGGATATAGAGATGAACTGCGATGAGACGACGATCTCTTCCTTGGATGCTGATTTAAGGAAAGCTTACGCGATCTCTATCGTTTCCTATGCTAAGGCCAGCAATAACAGCAACAAGAAATATATGGTAACTCCTTTGGGATTCAGCAAGAATGCTTTCTGCAAAGCTGAGGTTACTAAGAGAGTTATGAATATCGTTAATTTCAAGAAGGGTACTAAGGTTACAACAATCGCTATTCTGGCTGTCGTTCTGGTCCTTGCAGCTGCTTGCGCATTCAATTCAAAGTCTGCTTCAGGAAAGACTTCTGTAGCAAATGAATCCGCTGAGTTTGAAGAAAAACCGGAAACAACAGAAGAAACAACCAAGGATACGACAGCTGCTGTGAAGACCACGGAAACTACACTGGCAGCTAATGAGCACAAGTTCGTAAATGGTGTCTGCACAGATTGCGGAATGATCTGGAACGAATACTATTACGAGACACTCAGCAAACTGGATAAAGAAGGGGATCCAGGCTGGAAATCCATATATGGTCCGGATTCCGATTCTATGTTTGATTCTGGTGATTACGTTCAGTTTGTCGGATATAGTAAGGATGCAGGTTATATTTTATATCACTGTATCGATGAAAGACCTGTCAGTGAAAGCTTGTTTCTTGATATCTCAAAGAATGGTAAAAAGCCAAGCGTAAGTCTCAACTATACCTATAGCATGGGAGAATATTCTGTAGGTGAAGGTGTTGTGGATCATAAATTCACATACTGGATCAATATAGATGCAGACGCAGGCGATTTCGAAAAGGTGTTTGAATCGAAGGAAACTTTTAAAAAGAACTGCAATTTCTATCTTTTCGTAAGAGAAGAAGGTTCGACTTCCGGGACAGATGTATGGTCCGGTACGAAAGAAGCGGATATCAGGAAAATGTTCGAAGGACAGAAGGATTGCACCTTCTATACCAAAGATGAGATGATCGATTTCTTCTGGTCGCGTTATGAGCGGATGCTACAGAGTATGGACAATGCACTTGCCGTGATGGATACGTCACTGTCGGATGCAGGATTCAGCTGGAAGAAGAAAAACGGGAACTGATCCATGATACGGAAAATAATATTACCCTTTATGTGCGTACTGATCGTTTTAATCAGTGCCTGCTCAAACAGTACCTATAAAAGAGCCTCTGTTGCCGATGTAACACTGGAAATAAGGTCCGGAACGCTTTATGTCACACCCTATAAAGGCCCGACATACAGAACGTCTGTAAAGGCTGATGATATTAAAGTCTTAAGGCCTGACATCGGAACCGGCCAGGGCGGATCGATGTGCTCAGCCTCGATCATAAAGGATAATTGTACAGTTGCGACGTTCGACCGTTCATATGTGGATGATTCGAAAATAACAAAAGCTGAACTGGAGCAACATTTCGGTCATGTAACCAGAGTCCTGTCGCCGTTTGAAACGATATGTGTAATTACATTTTCCGTAATTCTATTTGTAATTATGATCGTAGTAGTGAAGCGCTTTCTTAGCAGAACCAGGAAACAGAATGATGCGTCATATCAAAAATAATTGTATAACGTGTCAAATATATTGTAATATTGTCGTATAAACGTTATCCTTGCCAAATGGCAACGGCCGCGGTTATATAGAAACAACGAAGAGGGGTAGAAGAGATGAAAAAGATTATTTCAGCAGTTTTGTGTGGTGCAATGCTGGCTTCGGTCTTCCTTAGCGGATGTAATACCAAGCCAACGGAGACTGAAACATCAGAGACTGAAACAACGACAGAGGCAACAACAGAGCCTACGGAGACAGAGCCGGAACTTCCGCATATCGATCCTGATCTGAGTAAGCGTTTAGTGGGTTACTATGCTTTAAAGCTGCCTGAAGACGGTAACATGGTTATGGTTTATGATGACAGCATCAGGGGCGAATTCAGTTATTCCGCTACAGAGGAACGTCTCTATTTCAGCTATTCATCATTCAGAGATCTATCTGAGCTTACGCTCTATGTTGAGCCTCAGACCGGCAGATTTTATGTAAATTTCCTGCTTATGTATGGTGATCAGCGTTATTACGGTACCACAGAAGAAGATTCGATTCCTCTTGATGGTCTTGAAGCTTTTATTGATGCTGTAATTGAGAGAGATGAGTCGCAGATCCGTTTGCATGATTATTCAGCGTGGAGAGAACACGAGGAAGATATCAAGAAGGACTTTCCTGTCGTTTACTCGAGATTTATGAAGCTTTCAAATGATGCACTCTCCCAGCTCGGCTTTGGAATTGAGGAGCTCGGTATTCCTTTTGGAGATAAATACAGATCTGTTGATCCGTATCAGCTTACAAGCCAGGAAATCGAAGTTAAGAATGACTGCAAATTTGTAAACGGTGTCTGTGAAGATTGCGGAAAGCTCTGGACAGATTATTTTTATGATGCGATTGGAAAGCTCGGCTATAGTGATGAGAATTCCAGCTGGCGTTCTTTATATGGACAGGATTCTTCTTACATGTTTGATCCCAGCGATTATGTTCAGTATTCATCATATGGAAGGGGAGATGTCGAAATCTATTTCCAGCACTCTATAATGAAGGATCCGGAGAGGAATATGGCCGGTCAGCATGGTGAGACCTGCAGACTCATAATCGAGCAGAACAAGAAAAAGATCAGCTCATCCTTAACATTCCAGTATGAAGAGGGAATGCATCCTATCAGTCAGGGAATTGTTGACTTCAAGTTCAGATACTATATGAGGGTTGAAGCAAAAGACGGCGATTATTCCAAGATATTTGAATCAAAGGAATCTTTGATGAAGAATTCGGAGCTTTACCTGTTCGTCAAGGGTGACAATGGTGCAGGCCGTGATGTATGGTCAACCATGAAGGATGAAGAGATCAAGAAGATGTTTGACGAGATCGAATTCACCACATATTTTACGAAGGAAGAGTTCGTAGACATGATCTGGAATGATTATCAGAGATTTTTTGGTGGCATGGACAAAGGCATGATCTGGATGAACACTTCGCTTGCTGATGCAGGCATCAAGTGGAAGAAAGAGGACTGATTCAGGTTCTTTGTGGTTCATGAGAGGGGTTTGGGTTTCCAAACCCCTTTTTGGTTGACATTACAGGATTACACTATAAAATGAAAACTGTTTTCAAATTGGAAAGGCGGAGCCTGACAGATGGGCAGAACAAAGAGCGGTTCATATAATACTAAGCAGTCGTGTGAGATCCTGAATTTCCTCAAGGATAATGCGGGATCGCATTTTACGAGCCAGGAGATATCCGATCATTTCAGAGCGCAGGGTATCAATATCGGCCAGGCTACTATCTACAGACGTCTGGACCGTCTGACCACTGACGGCCTTGTTAATAAGTACATCATCGACGAGAAGTCACCCGCATGTTACGAATATATCGGCACAGAGCACTGCAAACACGGTAATTGCTATCACATGAAGTGCGAGAAGTGCGGAAAGCTTATTCATCTGTCCTGTGACGAGATCAACGAGTTTTTCGAGCATGTATCATCTGAACACGGCTTCGTGCTCGATCCCAAGCGTACTGTATTCTACGGTATCTGCGAAGATTGTATTGAATAATCCCTTTATCAGAGCATATTTGCGCGCTTTGTCGCTTCCTCGCGTCTGTGCTTGATCACGCGTGCGCGGAAGATAAGCAGCACGATTACGAGAAGAAGTATAAGTCCCGACAATACGGCGAAAGTAACTAATATGCTCCTTACATTGGTAAGGTTTGTAAGCTTTTCAGGATTAACCTCAACGACTCCGGCCTTTTTCTCGATCTCTATAACGAGCGTACCGATGTGGTACGTCTTATCCGAATAGATCTTACATAGAGGCATTTCAAGGGTCTGGCGGTCTAATGAAGTGTCGATAACAGCCTTCGAAAAGTCGATTCTGTTAGTGCTTCCAAGCTGGGCTCTGGTGGAAGTCGTTGTAATATACTGATCCAAAACGATCCTCTGGCTTGCCAGGTAGAGGTTGGTCTCTCTCAAAAGTCCGTTTATCTGCTGGTGAGCTTCATCTACAAGCGGATCGAATTCATTCTCTGTGATCTCAACAGTTGTAAAGTTCGAGTAGCCATATTCGAAAAGCTTGATGAGATCCGCATATCTGATATCTGAGTCAGCTGCATTAAAGACGCAGCCGACAAGTGTTCTGTTATTCTTCTTGGCAGCGGCGCAGAGTGTATATCCTGCGGTATCCGTAAATCCAGTCTTACCGCCTACATAGTACTCGTATCCGTACTTTGTCGTGCTGACGAATCTGTTTGCGTTGGTAAGTTCTCTCTCACTGCTGTACTTATTTGTGGCATTGATCGTGTAGTTCAATGTTTTCGCGATCTCAGGATATCTGGTGGTGGATACGGCTTCGTTAAGGATAAGAGCCATGTCATAAGGGGTTGTAACGTTATCCGGAGTTGAAAGACCGTATGCGGAAGAGAAGTGGGTGTTAAGACAGCCAATCTCGGAAGCCTTCTGGTTCATGATGTCGCAGAAGTCGTGCTCCGTTCCGCCCATATACATTGCGAGAGCAAGGCTCGCATCGTTTGCAGATTTAAGAACTGCGGCATAGATAAGATCTTTTACGGAGATCTCTTCGCCTTCCTGAAGGCCTAACTTAACGTAGCTCTTAGGGATTTTCTTCATGGCTTCAGCCATTTCAGGTGTGATCTTTACGGTCTCAGTCTCGTTCAGACGCTCAAAGGCAAGAAGAATAGTCATTACCTTTGTCATGGACGCAGGTTCTTTCTGTACATCGTAATCCTTGCCTAAAAGGATCGTTCCGCTGTTGGCATCGAAAAGAATGTAGGATGCCGCATTTACCTTGGGTGCATCTTCATGTTCTTCGTTCAGGAGATCCGTCTTTCTCTCATTTGCAGTGATGATGCCGTCGTTAGGATCATCAGGAAAGTCCTCTGCTGAAACAGCAGAGCCAACAAAAGTCCAAAAAGCTGTTAATGTAAGAAGCAGTGCGGTTAAGCTTGCTGTAATCTTCTTCAAATTCAAATGCATACAATCTCCTAATTTAGAAATGACCAATACATATTATAACTTCTGCGCGAAAAAACAAATAATTGGCGTACATTCTAATTTTTAATAAAAATAAAAGGTGATTTACTGTATAATTAGCGGGTAAATGGAAAGAGGCTATAAATGGCGATAATTAAGACTACAGTAAATGACAAACTCGAGTTTGATTCAGCAATAACTGAGCTCAAAGAGTATTTTTCCTCATTGGGAGCCCGTAAAGGCAGGGCTTTGACATATAACGTTCTGACCTATGGCTGCCAGCTCAACGAATCGGATTCGGAGAAACTCTCCGGTATGCTCGGCGCAATGGGACTTGTCCCTTCGAAGGGCGGAGAGCTGGACGATGCCGATGTAATCGTTTTCAATACTTGTTCCATAAGAGAGAATGCTGACAGGCACCTGTTCGGCAATCTTGGTGTGTTTAAGACGCTGAAGAAGACTGACCGCGATGTTGTTATCGCTGTCGGCGGCTGCATGATGAAGGTCCCTGAGAACGTCGATAGGATTAAGAAATCCTATCCTTATGTCGATCTCGTATTCGACCCCCAGCAGCTACACAGATTCCCCGTTCTTATGAGGGATGCGATCCGTAAGAATAAGCAGCTCGTAAATATCTCCGCTGATGATTACATTGCGGAAGACACCTTTTTCCCAATCGACCGTAAGAGAAAGTTCAGGGCACTCGTACCGATCATGTACGGATGTAACAATTTCTGCACATACTGCATCGTTCCTTATGCAAGAGGCAGGGAGAGGTCCAGAGATTTTAATGAGATCGTCAATGAGTTATCTGAGCTCGCTTCACAGGGTTACAAGGAAGTAATGCTCCTTGGTCAGAACGTCAATTCCTATAAAGGCGGGGGCGGAGAGACTTTCGCTGATATATTGAGAGCCGCTTCAGATTTTAAGGAATTCTCGAGAGTAAGATTCATGTCTTCACATCCTAAGGATCTCTCTGATGAGGTTATTGACATCATGGCTACCAGGCCTAATGTAGAGAAGCACCTGCACCTTGCAATGCAGTCGGGCTCAAATGCAGTGCTTAAGGCCATGAACAGACCATATACGATTGAGAGATTCCAGGAGATCGTTGATACATTCAGAGCCAGGGTAGAGGGAGGTTCTCTTACAACTGATATTATCGTTGGCTTCCCGGGCGAGACTGATGAAGATTTTGAAGAGACACTGGTTGCGGTTGAGAAGGCTAAGTTTGATGCCGCATTTACATTCCAGTATTCGGCAAGACCCGGCACAAAGGCAGCAGCCTATGAGAATCAGATCCCTCAGGATGTTGTAACTGAGCGCTTCGGCAGACTTACAGAACTTACAAACCGTTGTGCCGAAGAATCAAACGGCAAGCTTGTCGGAAAGACGATGGAAGTCCTTATTGAAGGCATCAGCAAAGCAGGTGACATGACTTTCTCCGGAAGGACGATCACCAACCATCTTGTTAACTTCACTATTCCTGAAGAACTTGGCATTGATGTCGGCCCTGATTATCTTGAGGGCAGGCTCTGCGAGGTCAGGATAGACCGTGCAAGACCTTATTCTGTTGACGGAATTCTCGTCAGCTTGAAGGGAGAATAAGCGTGACTGACAACAACGGTTTTGATGAGAATCACGTAAAAGCTGCGGGCCAGTTCCCGATGAGCCTTTCAGACTTGAAGCCTGAAGAGTTATCTCCAATGATGCAGCACTACGCCGAGATGAAGGCTAAGTGCCAGGATTCATTCCTTTTATACAGATTAGGCGACTTCTATGAGATGTTTTTCGATGATGCCGTAAAAGCCGCGAAGATATTGGAACTTGCTCTTACGAGAAGGGACTGCGGATCCGGATACAGGGCGCCTATGTGCGGCATTCCGTTCCATGCATATTCTTCTTATGCAAATAAGCTCGTATCTTCTGGATACAAGGTCGCTATCTGTGAACAGTTAGAAGATCCTTCTGTTGCAACAGGCCTTGTTAAGAGGGGCATCATAAAGATCTTAACTCCTGGTACTATCACAGAATCAGGCGGACTTGAAGACCGTAAGAATAACTTCCTCATGAGTATTTACTGTGTCGGTTCGCAGTTCGGCGTTGCATGCGCGGATATCTCGACAGGCGATTTTGAAGCCACACAGCTGACTCTTACAGATAACGGCGAACACCTTATCAATCTCATCGGCAAATATTCTCCTTCGGAGATCATTTATAATTCGAATTTTGAATCAACACCTGAGATGCAGGCGATAAGGACAGGTACCGACATTGCGCTTACACGCCGTAATGACAGGGACTTTTCCGAGAGCGTTTTCAAGAACAGCGGCGCTGCAGTTCAGGATGCCAAGCTTTTCACGAATCCTGAGATGATGTACTGCGCCTGCGCAGCTTTGATCCTTTACGCGGAAGAGACACAGACCGATAAGGTCACTTATCTTGATGTCGTAAGATGCTACAAGATCTCAGATACGATGGAACTTGATATCGCTACACGTACCGGCTTGGAGCTTACTTCCACGATAAGGACAAAGCAGAAGAAGGGTTCTTTGCTCTGGGCTATCGACAGAACGAAGACTTCAATGGGCGCAAGACTTCTGAGAAAGTGGGTCGAAGAGCCGCTTATCTCAGTTAAAGCGATCAACAGAAGACTTGATGCTGTTGAAGAGGCAAAGGATAAATACATGGCCCGCCAGCAGATAATGGAAGGACTTTCCGGTCTTTACGATATAGAGCGTCTGGCAGGTAAGGTTTCACTTGGTACATGTAATGCAAGAGACCTGTTGTCTCTCAGAAATTCCCTGCGCAAGATCCCGTTCGTAAGAGAAGGTCTTGAAGAGTTCTCAAAGGGCATGTTCAAAGAGATCAAGATGTCCATGGATCCTCTTACTGATATTGCTGACCTTCTCGAAAACTCCATCAACGAGGATGCTCCTGTTACTGTTAAGGACGGCGACATCATCAAGCGCGGTTATAACGCTGAATGTGATGAGCTTTACGATCTTGCTAAAAATGCAAAAGAATACATTCTCCAGCTTGAGAATAACGAGCGTGAAAGAACAGGCATAAAGACTTTGAAGATCGGCTATAACAAGGTTTTCGGATACTTTATAGACATACCGAGATCACAGTCTGACAAGGTCCCCGAAGAGTATGTAAGAAAGCAGACTCTTGTTAACAACGAGCGTTACATCACGCCCCAGATCAAGGAGCTTGAGGATAAGATCGTCAGTGCTTCATCGCGCCGTATCGCTCTGGAATATGAGCTTTTCACGGAAGTGCGCGAGAAGGTCTGTGCTGTATCAGACAAGCTCTTCAATACTGCAAGAGCGATCGCCCAGACTGATGTTATCACTTCGCTTGCTGAGCTTGCTGAAGTCGAGAATTATGTTAAGCCTTCAATAGATGATTCAGAGATCATCGATATCAAGGGCGGCAGACATCCTGTCGTTGAGCAGATGATGAGATCTTCCCACGAGACATTCGTGCCAAACGATATCTCGATGGATGACGAGAAGAGACTCATGGTGCTTACAGGTCCTAACATGGCCGGTAAATCCACATTCATGAGACAGACTGCGCTCATCGTTCTTATGGCTCAGATCGGATCTTTCGTTCCTGCAAGAAGCGCGAAGATCGGTCTTGTCGATCACATCTTTACGAGGATCGGAGCATCAGATGATATCTCCACCGGCCAGTCCACGTTCATGGTCGAGATGAGGGAAGTATCCTATATCCTTAAGAATGCAACACGTAAGAGCCTCCTGCTCCTCGATGAGGTCGGTAGAGGCACGAGCACATACGACGGCTTGTCTATTGCATGGGCCGTTATCGAATACATAATCGATCCGAATATCCTTTATGCGAGAACAATTTTCGCTACGCATTACCACGAACTCAACCAGCTTGAACGCCTTAACCGCGGCGTATTTAACAACCACGTTGAAGTAAAGGAAGAAGGCGACAGCGTAACGTTCCTGCATAAGATCTCGGACGGCGGCACATCCGACAGCTATGGTATCGAAGTTGCAAGGCTTGCAGGACTTCCTTCTGATGTCCTGAAGCGTTCAAACTCGATCCTCTCTGAACTTGAGAGAATTGGAAAGTTTAAGGTCAAGGGCAACCGCGAGACTCTGGGTAATGACGAGGAACTCTCCAAAGATGTCATGCCAGGACAGGAATCCTTCTTTAACCCGGACAATGTCGTCTACAGAAAAGAAGACAAGATCCGTCAGACATTAAGAGATATAGATCCTACAAGGCTAACTCCTATCGAAGCCATGAACATTCTCTATGAATTGAAGCAGAAGTGCCAGGAGGAAGACATTGGGCAGGATTAATATACTTGATACAAAGACTGCCAATGCCATCAAGGCTGGCGAAGTCATAGAGCGTCCCGTATCCGTTGTTAAGGAGCTTGTTGATAACGCGATAGACAGCGG
>CACZML010000010.1 GCA_902782235.1 Oscillospiraceae bacterium | reverse complement strand
GTCATGATGGTTTTCTCATTTTCGCCCATGCTCGCTATGTTCAATGATAAAATAGAGAAGGTCGCCAGGATCTTTTATACGCAGCAGCTGCGCGTCCTGATGAACCGGATGTCTTTTGAAGGAATAAAGCCTGAGAGCATACTGATCCTTGCAGTCAATGCAGTGCTGGCGTTAGCACTTTTCTTTGTGGCTTTCAGGAAAAAAGGACTTGAATGATGAAGATCAATCTTGATATAGACGGCAAATATGACGATATAGAAGTCATAATCCGTGCACCGCATCTTAATAACGACATCGAGAGGATGGTCGCAATGATGCGCATGATCGACATGCAGATCGCGGTGCGGAAGGATAATGAGACCGTGCTTGTCGATACCTATGAGTCAGAACTTAAGCTCTATGAACTCGAGCAGCAGCTGATAGAGCGTGATTTTCTGCGCATAAGCAAGCAGAGCATCGTGAACCTTAGGAAGATCAAGAGTCTTAAGACTGACGTTAACCGCAAGATAAGGATCACTCTGCAGAACGGCGAGCAGATCGTCGTATCGCGCATGTATTCAGATGAACTCAGAAGAAAGCTGGGGTTAAGATAATGGAAGACAGAAAAACAATATTTAATTATATAAGCCAGATGTTTTCGATCTACGGAGTAATGATAGTCATATTCGTAGTCATAAATCTCATCATCGGAGATAATGCCGGAAGCGTATCGACTTTATTCTCACTTGGCAAGACAGGCCTTTCGACAGCCACGTTACTGGAGCTCCTCCTGCTGACATTGATCGTAACAGCAGCGCAGAGCATCTTCCTCACAGACGTCGTGATCAAGAATATGGCGCTCATAGTTAGAAACATCCTGTTCTTTGCAACCATACTTGTCGCCATAACGGTATTTGCTTCTGTTTTCGGATGGTTCCCGTTAAACGATCCGGCTGCCTGGATCGGATTCATCGTCTCATTTGCAGTTTGTGCTGCAGTCAGCGCTTTCCTTATGAGGCTTGAAGAAAATGCCGAGAACAAGAAGATGCAGGAAGCGCTCAACAGGTTGAAGAAATAGTCCTTATATCAGGCCGTTTTTGAATCCTGAAATATACCACTTTGATTTAAAAATTTGTATAATCAATTTGGTGGTTTATTGTTGCCTGTCGTATGCAGGCTTTATAAGGGAACAAGGGTTGATCAATAATGGCATTGCTTAAGAGTTATTCCTGCGTTAAGTGTGGGGGTGTCCTGAACTTTGATGAGGGTCAGGAAGTTTTTGGCTGTCCTTTCTGCGGCGGCGAATTTGCTTTTACGGATTTCCACAGGGGAGATCTGATCAAACAAGGCAAGATGGCCTTGAACAGAGGAAACTATCTTACTGCAAAAGATAAGTACCAGGCGATCCTGAGAAGAAATCCCAGAGACTTTGAAGCACTTCTGGGACTGATCCTTGCTGAATGTCATTTGCCTTCAGTAGGCAGAGTATGCAGACTCGAATACCTCGAAAATGCAAGACTCAAAGAAGCGATTCAGACGACAAAGAATGCAAAGGAAGCACTTCCCGAAGAAACGGAATATTTCGAACTGCTCATCCGGATGTTTGAGCTCGCTGATGAATATAACAGGACACGTGATGACGCTGATGAGGTTACAAAAGCGCAGAACAAGCATTTCAGGAATATGGGTTATGATATCGTGACCATTGAAGAGAAGGAGAAAGCGTTTTTCGACGGTTATAAGACGGGTTTATTGTATATTTCTCTCAAGATATTGCCATTCGTTGCTCTCCTTCTGATCGCTTTTGGTCTGGCTTGGGTAAACCTGCTTATCATTGCCGGTATCATTCTTCTAAGTATCGGGTTGAAGCAATATTACGTTATCAGGAAAAAAAGAGCCGAGAAGCGCCTTAACCGTGAGATGGCAGCTCAGTCTTTCAAAGATAACAGTGACATCGTCAAAATGAAAAATATCAGGGAAGAGTACATGAATACCTATTACAAGCTCAAGAAGATCGTCCCTGATCCAAAGGCTTATGAAAAGCCCGCTCCGGCCGTGAAAAATGATGCTCCCGAAGCAGATCCTTTCATCGATATCGAGAAGACCGTCATCTGCAATAAGTGCGGCGGCCTTTTGACATTGGACAAAGAGAAAAGTCTTTATGAGTGCAGGTCCTGCGGAGTTGCATACGGCACGTCGCTGTTTTTCGGAGATCCTTACGAGAAAATTGCGAATGCACTTAAGGATAACGATTTTGCAGAAGCCGATCAGAGATTTTCTTACATGCTCATGCAAGATCCCCATAATTTCGATGCACTCCTTGGAAGGGTGCTTTTGGGCGGACGTTGGAAGAAGATGGGCGATATAGTCCTGACAGAACAAGCCTTCACGGATGTCCGCATGAATAATTTAAAAGGCCGCATAGCTGATGCCGTTGCACATTCTGCTGAAGAAGACAGACCTTTTATGGAGAATGTGAGCAGACTGATCAGTCTCATTTTTGATTATCAGAAAACTTCGCATGCTGTCGATACTTTTAACGAAGAACTTGAGAAGATCTCCCGATTAAAAAAGTCAGGCCAAAACAGCAAAGACGTTAATGATGCCCACCCTGAAAATGAGCCTGATTACATATTGTGGAGGCGAGAAGAGCTCCTCAGGAAAACAAAAATCAAGACTGAATTCGATGAACTTAAAGATAAGATCTTACGTGAATATAAAGAACTGAGATCAAGCAGCAGTGAGGATAAGAAATGGCAGTACTGAAGAGTTACACATGTTCCAAGTGTGCAGGCGTCCTGAACTTCGATTCAGATCAGGAGTTTTTTGAATGTCCGTTCTGCGGGACGGCCTTTGATGTGCTGGATTTCCATGGCGATGAAGTCATGGAGCAGGCCAAGTCTTTGCTGAAGAATAAGTCTTTCGATGCGGCAAGAGAAAAATACAAAGCCGTTCTTAAGTATGAACCAAAAAATTTTGAAGCGCATCTCGGAGTCATTCTCTGTGAGCTGAATATCTCTTCCCCCAACAGTTTGGAAATTCCTGATTTGCTTCCGGAATATGATGCTGTAAAGGTCAGGAAAACGATCCTTAATGCCAAGAAGAATTCTGACAAGAGTGAAGCATTATACTTCAACAAGATGTACGAACTTATCAACATTAAAGCGGAAGCGGAAAGACTTAAGACAGAAGAAAAAGAACTGTTATCCGATAAGACAGGCCGTGAAGTAAATAAAAAGCTGGTCTCGGACTATCAAAGGGAAAGAACCTTAAACAGGATAGACTTCTATCCGGCAATAATGTGTGGCCTCTTTTGTATCGGCCTGTTCGTAGCATATGCTATTTATGACAAATTCTTAGATGCGCAAGATGAGAATTCAGAGATGATCTTGATTTTGCCGTTTATAGTTGTCATTTTGGCCTTTGCAGTCATAAAGATAATCGATCTTGTGAAGGATAATAACTATAAACCTGTTGATGATATTGCGAGTTCTTACAAAGGCAGGATCAGGTTGGTCTTTAACAGATACAATGAAGAGTACCGCAGAATGAGGGCTCTTTATCCGGCAGCCGAAAGAATAAAGAAGATTAAAGAGCCTGAGAGTACTCCGGCTGATAAGACTCCTGTCAGTTATGAGGATATAGATCCTTCTGAGATCGTTATCTGTTCAAAGTGCGCTGCAAAACTTGCTCTCAACAAAGATAAGCGTGTCTATCAGTGCGATCACTGCGGTGTGGCATATGGAATCTCATTGTTCTTCGGCCTTCCCATGGAAAAGGCTCTGAACGCGCTTAATACAGGTTATTATGACGACGCCAACCAGAGATTCTCCAATATTCTCATGGCGCATCCTTCTGATTTTGAAGCGCTTCTCGGACGTGTCCTCTGCGAGGGCGGTTGGACCAGGATCAGCGATATCGATCTTACCGATGATATTGATGAATCAAGCTTCAAAGCGGCCCAAAGGCGCCTCGAAGAGGCGAAGCAGCATGCTTCTGTTCATAACGTGCCGTTTTTCGAGAACGTCGAAAAGCTGATCAGCTATCCGTTCCAGGTCCGCAACAAAAAGATCGAGGGTGAATTCAGGGAGCTGCGCAATTCTATAACTGCAATGCGTGACGACAGCGTGCTTTGCAAATAAATGTATAATATCTTGTAACTCTTAATGAACGGCGGTAAGAACGGTTGTCTGATTCTTTAGTTGTTAATATTGAAGGCGAGAACATCGTGCCCGAATCTTTGGGGCGCGGCGGTCTGATGCTTTTGCAGCACAAAGACTGCTATAAGCTTGATACTGCAAGCGTTTTGCTTGCATGGTTTGCATCGTCCTTTGTCCGCATGGGAAAACCCTGCGAAATGCTTGAACTGGGAAGCGGCACCGGCGGTGTATCTTTGCTTACTTCCGCGCGCTGCAAAAATGCGCATATTGACGGCGTTGAGCTCGTTGAACTTGCTTATAACGTCTTTTGTGAGAACATCAAGCTCAATAATCTGTCTGACAGGATCTCTGCATATAATTGTGATCTCCGCGACCTTCCCGCTTCGATCAAGAACAAAGCCTACGATGTAGTCTTTATGAATCCGCCCTTTTACGACGGCACCAAAGGCTCGGTTACAGATGCTTCGGCTAAGTCCGCGCACGAGAAGGCTGCACGTTTTGCTGACTCAGGCGTGCTGGAGGACTTTGTGCGCGTTCAGTCACTTCGAACACGTACGAGCGGGGGGTATGCGGTCATGTGCATAAGCCCTGACAGGGTGCCCGAGGTATTTTCGCTGTATTCGAAATACAAGATCACACCAGTGCGCCTGCTTACAGTTCACGCGAATGCTTCTAAGGACGCGTTCCTGGCCTTGATCGCAGGAAAGAAGGGCGCACCGAACGCCGAATTCAAGGCGTTAGCACCCTTATTCATAAATGAAGAAGGTTCTTCGGCTCTCACCGCGAGAGCAACACACATATACGAGGAGGAACACTCAGATTGCTTTATCTAGTTGGAACACCTATCGGTAATATTGATGATATGTCGCCCAGAGCCTGCGAAGTGCTTATCCTCGATCTTCTTAAGCAGGGTCTTAATGTCGCCCAGGTGTCCGATGCCGGAATGCCCGCAATAAGCGACCCCGGTGCAGATCTTGCGTCACTTGCAGCTTTAAACGGCTTTGAGGTGTCTGTCATTCCCGGACCGTCCGCTGTTACTGCTGCGCTGAGCATTTCGGGTCTTGATACAAGATATTTCCACTTTGAAGGTTTCCTGCCTTCGGAGGGTTCGAAGAGGCGTGAGCGTCTTAAGGCTTTGACGCTGATAGGGGAGACCATCGTGCTGTACGAGGCGCCCCACCGCTTAAAAAAGCTGCTTGATGAGCTGGTTGAGAGTGGTTTTGGTCCTTGCAGGATCTCTTTGTGCCGCGAACTTACCAAGAAATATGAGGAAGTTCTCCGTATGACTGTCTCTGAGGCGGTCACATATTATGGCTCGAATGAGCCCAGAGGTGAATTCTGCATCTGCTTGGAGCCCCTTGAGCAGAAGACAATGGTAGCAGCAGGTGACGGCACGGCGCTTATTGCTCTCCTGAAGGAGAAGGGCATGTCTTCAAAGGACATCGCCGCCGTAGTATCCGAATATACCGGCATGAACAAGAAGGAAGCCTATAAGATCGCAAGTGAGAGCTGATATTTAGCGGAAGTTGCTTTCGATAAAGGTATTCAGAGCCTCTATATCAAGCGGGCATTCCGCAGACTCAAATGTATAGAAAAGCCGGTCTCCCTGAAATATGCCGATCCGCGCGTATTTGTTCGCGCGTTCCGGTATGTCCTTTGTGTATTCAGGGTCAGTCATCTTGCCGCAGTGCTCATAGTAGACGACCTTCCGGTCACTCATCCTGAGAATGGTAAAGTCCGGATGTATAATCCCGTTTCCCACCCTGAGCGGACACTCGTACTTGTAAGGGATTCCCTTGGCAAAAAGCCTGTCCGCGATTATCACCTCAGACTTCGACCTTACCCGCTCGCCCTTAAGTGTATAGAGCTTCGGCGCATCTTTCCTGAAAGGCTTGGGCTTAAAGGGTTCTGCCTGCCACTTGGCGGCAAATTGGTCGTCATCTGGAATTATTGGTAAGGCATGTTCCTTTAGTTCTGAAGGAAGTTCTTCATAAACCCGTTCCATTCTGGTCTTGGGATAGAGTTCAATTGCCTTGCTTAGTGCTTTAACTTCTTGCTTTGCGGCTTTTTGAACCAACTTCAAATACTTTTTCTGAATCAGGTTTTTAATTGTCTCACTATCATTCTTTCGGAGGTATTTTATAGTCTTGTCTCCTTGATAATACAAGTAGTGGAATGTGCCTGCCTTGTGTTTGACGCGAATGCTTCCTTCAGGAAGGGAGTCAATCTTTTCATCAAGTCTGTCAATCGTTCTGGAAAGTAATTCTTTCCGCTTTTTAAGAATATCCAGCATTATAGGTTGCCTCCTTTGCTAACATCATATGAGGCGGTTTACGGCTTGTGCGTGCGAATTCACTGAAAATGAAAAAAACGGGTCGTATTTGAGACTTTTTGGCAAAAGTTGAGACTGGTATCTTTTGAATTACTGCTATATCCCTTTTTTGTCTTTAAAAACGTTTGGGACTACATTTTCGAGATTTTGTAGTCCTTTCTGCGAAAAAACGAGCAAAAGGGACTACTTTGCACATCGAGAGGTTGGATGTTCAGAGGTGTTCTTGAAAACTCGCGAGCAAATAACTATAATCATTTAATTACGCGCAGACTAATTAATATATACGCGCGAGGAGGAACATCATGGCAGAAAAGAAGACATTCTACATCACAACACCGATCTACTATCCGTCGGGCAATCCGCATATCGGACATTGCTATTCGACTTTAGCATGCGATGCAATCGCTAGAATGAAGCGAATGCAGGGCTATGATGTAATGTTCTCCACAGGTACAGACGAGCACGGCCAGAAGATCGAGAAGAAGGCTATTGAGATGGGCGTTACGCCTAAGGAATATGTTGACGATATCGTCGCAAACTTCAAGAGGCTCTGGTCAACACTTGGCATTAAATACGACAGATTCGTCAGAACTACTGACGATTACCATATCAAGACCGTTCAGAACATGTTCGAGAAGCTCTACAATGATGGCTACATCTATAAGAGCGAGTACAAGGGCAAGTACTGTACACCTTGTGAATCTTTCTGGACAGAGAGCCAGCTCGTTGACGGCAAGTGCCCTGACTGCGGCAGAGAAGTTACAGAAGCTTCAGAAGAGGCTTATTTCTTCAAGCTCTCAGAGTTTGCTCCCAAGCTTGAGGCGCTGCTTCTTGATCCTGAGAAGAATTTCCTTGAGCCTAAGTCCAGAGTTAATGAGATGATCAACAACTTCATCAAGCCGGGTCTTCAGGACCTCTGTGTATCCAGAACAAGCGTTAAGTGGGGCATCCCGGTAACGATTGACGAAGGTCACTACATCTATGTTTGGATGGACGCTCTTACGAACTATATCTCCTTGCTCGGCTTCATGAACGATACTTACAATGACTACGAGAAGTACTGGCCTGCTGATATGCACGTAATGGCAAAGGAAATCGTAAGATTCCACTCGCTCATCTGGCCTGCATTCCTCATGGCATTGGGTGAACCCCTTCCTAAGAAGATTTATGGTCATGGCTGGATCACATTTGACGGCGGCAAGATGAGTAAGTCAAAGGGCAACGTTATCGATCCTTTCGTACTTTGCGAGAGATACGGCGTTGACGCTTTGAGATATCACCTCTTAAGAGAGATGGTATTCGGTTCTGACTGTCCTTATTCAAATGAGCAGATGTTTGCAAGGATCAACTCTGACCTCGCAAACGACCTGGGCAACCTCGTTTCAAGAACGACAGCGATGGTCATCAAGTATTTCGACGGAACACTTCCTGAAGATAAGGACTTCACAGATGCAGACAACGATCTGTTAGAGCAGCTTGACGCTCTGCCGGACTTCGTATCCGAGACATTCGAGACAATGCGTTTCTCTGAAGGCCTTGCAAAGATCTTCAGTGTTATCGCAAGAGCTAACAAGTATATCGACGAGAATGAGCCCTGGAAGCTCGCAAAGGATGAGACAGCAAAGCCGAGACTTGCAGCAGTTCTTTACAACCTGCTCGACGCTATCAGACGTGTTTCTATCCTCTTAGAACCCGTAATGCCTCATACATCACCTAAGATCTTTGAGCAGATCGGTGCTGATGAGTCCAATACAACATGGGAAGCTTCTAAAGCTAGACACGCTCTTGCTTCAACAGTAACTGTTACTAAGGGCGAGGTTCTCTTCCCGAGAATCGACATCGACAAGGAAATCGATGAGCTCAACAAGATGTTCCCTTCAGCAGAAGAGGAGAAGGGCAAGGATCTTGAGCCCTTAAAGCCTCTTACGAAGTTCGATAACTTTGCTGCTTTGGATCTCAGAGCTGTTAAGGTTCTTTCATGCGAAAAGGTCGAAAAGTCAGACAAGCTCTTAAAGTTCAAGGTCGACGACGGTTTCGGCGAGAGACAGGTGCTCTCAGGCATCGCTAAGTACTACAAGCCTGAAGACCTTATCGGCAAGACACTTGCTATGATCGTTAACCTTGAGCCCAGAAAGATGATGGGTCTTGAGAGCAACGGCATGATCCTGTCCGTTAAGTACGGTGACGGCTACCGTGTCGTCGAGTTCGACGATTCTGTACTGCCCGGCTCTGATATTTCGTAAAACACGTGAGAGAGCCCGTTTACTACAGCGGAAGTGCGAAGTTCTTTGATACTCACGCACATATCTATGACAGAAAATTTGAAGCCGCCGGTATCAGCACGGAGGAGATTTTGCAGCGATGCAAAACTTCCGGCGTTACCGGCGTTCTTATTCCTGCGGACAGCGAGGAGACGAGCCGCATAGCCGTTGATTTGGCAAATAAGTTCGACGGATATGAGAGCGTGGCTCTGTACGCCTCTGTGGGCGTCCATCCGCACGAAGCGAAAACTTATACTGAAGATACTGAGAAATACTTAAGAAGCGCTCTGGAGGCCCGCAGAGAGCTTAAGATAATGGCTTTGGGTGAGATAGGCCTGGACTATTACTATGATCTGTCAGAGAGAAGTGTCCAGCGTGAGGTTTTCGAGAAGCAGTTGGAGCTTGCATATGAGTATGATGTTCCGATAATCCTTCATGAGAGGGATGCAACGGGCGACAGTCTGGATATCTTAAGGCGCTTCTACAAGGGCGGGAGGTTGAGAAGCCTTCCCGGAGTATGCCACTGCTGTTCGTGCTCTTTAGAGGCATCACAGGAACTTGTTAAGATGGGTTTCTATATCGGCTTTGATGGGCCGCTTACATTTAAGAACAATAAGAAGACGCCGGAAGTGGCACTCAATACGCCGTGGGACCGCATCGTGATCGAGACGGACAGCCCTTATCTGACGCCCGAACCTAACAGGGGACTTATTAATGAGCCCTGCCATGTGCCTTTCGTATGCGCTAAGCTCGCAGAGATAAAGGGCGTTACTATTGATGAAGCTGCGCAAATAACCTATGATAACGGCAAGAAGCTATATGGAGTGAATTAAGATGAAGAGTAAGAAAGATATTATTCTTGTAATTATTACAGTGATCCTGGTTATCGTCCTGATTGTCGGATTTATTTATGACAGGAATTCCGCTCTGCTCGACAGAACTAATAAGGTAGCCATAACCTCTGATGAGAATCTTGAGGTCGTATCCATGAATAAGGTCGGCTTCCTGTATATGCGTGCTGCTTATGAGGCGAAGGTCAGGATCAAGGACGGACGTGCCGATAATTACATTATCCAGATAGCTACGATTTACGGCGGTGCAGGCGAGATGTTCGATATCAACGGCTATAAGCAGTATGAAGCGGATGTTTTGGGCAACGTAACCATCAAGCCTAACCCGAGAGAAGATTCATTTATCTGGGTGCTTGGAACCCCTGTTAATGATAAAACAGATGAAACCGTAGTATATATTGTCACCCAGGAGGGTGACGGAGACTCATTCATTTATCTCTATTACTCGAGAAAATAAGGCTTTGAAGCCTTGAAAACACTTTATTTTGAAGTGTTTTCAGAAAATGTTAAATTTGCTGTTGACATATCTTCGGTATTCGGTTTATAATTCATTCGCGCTTTGAAAAAGGTGTGGCTAACGGAAGCTTAGCTCAGCTGGGAGAGCATCTGCCTTACAAGCAGAGGGTCACAGGTTCGAGCCCTGTAGTTTCCACCAATGGTACGGCGCAGTAGTTCAGCCTGGTTAGAATGCCAGCCTGTCACGCTGGAGGTCGAGGGTTCGAGCCCCTTCTGCGTCGCCATTAACTTTAGGCCGGACATCTTAAAGGTGTTCGGCCTAACTCTTGCTCAGATAGCTCAGTCGGTAGAGCAGGGGACTGAAAATCCCCGTGTCGGCAGTTCGATTCTGTCTCTGAGCACCAAAGCGTTAGAAGCTCTTTCTTTTGCTCAATAAATTGCAAAAGAAAGAGTTTTTGCTTATAGGGAGAAGTTACTTAATGACGATCAGGAAAAGACTGACACCGGCTCTTTCAACATTGCTGTTCCTTCTGACGGCAGTGGCGTGTCAGGTTGTCGCAATTAAGATCTTCCCTCATGTTGTAGGAACCACTCTCGTTGAAGATAACGCATATATCCTTACGAGGATGATGGAAGGCTACCTGGTGGTCCTTACGGTCATCTTTGCGGTATTCACGAGATTTAAGATCCATTTCGAATGTTTGAACCCGGGAAAAGAGAGAGTTAAGAAAGATCTCATTATAAGCGCGATCATCAGCGTTATCCTTATCGGCGGTCTTTGCGTTGTCCGTGTGGTTCAGAATTTCTTTTTCCCTGAGATCGCAGCAAGACCATGGTTCGGCAGTCTCTATCTCGGAACATATATGCGCTGGTTCTATCCTATCAGTGCCGTGCTGCAGGAGATCTTCGTTAAGGGTGTCGTAGAAGACAACATCAGTGCTTCCTGCAAAAAATACAACAAGCATTTCTCGGTCTGGATGACGGCTTTATTCTTCTTCGTGCTCCACATGGGATATGAACTTCCCATGATGTTCGGAGCTGCTATCCTTTGTGCTCTCACAGGATATCTTTACGAGAAAAACAAGTCCGTTTGGGGCAGCATACTGATCCATTTTGTCATCGGATTTATGCCGAAGATAATCGGAGTTTCCCGTTAATAAGCCTTTTTGCATAACAATGTTACAAAGCCTGTAATATAAGCATATTACAGTTTGTTGACATTACGTTTTCGCCTCACTTTTAATAATAATGCTTATGCTATACTCCAAAATATCAAGTCATGAAAAATTGCGATTTTGCAAGCTTTTGAGGTATTTATGGAGACGGACAATCTTACTAAATTTCGCAAGATAGTTGCCGGTTTGGAGCCAGCTAAGAGAGAGGCTCTTATGGCTCGCATGAAGGGCATGTCCAAAGAAGAGGCCATGGGTATGGTTGACCGCATGGTCGAGATTTCCGAGCAGCGCAAGATTGAGATCACGGCAAGACCTAAGGTCCTCGCAGGAAACGGAAGAGAAGTTTCTTCGCGTGTGGCTGATTATGAAGAGACAAGCCCCAGAACATATAGAGAAGTACCTGAAGACTCAAAGATCGAGATCGTTAAAAATCCCGGAAGAAGAGTACCCGCTACGCAGGCAGCAAGACCTCAGCAGCGTCCTATAAAGAGAGCTGAACCTGCTGTTGCAAGAGCAGGAAGAAACCAGGTTGCAATGAAGATCGCTCAAAGAGAGCGTGAAGCATACGAAGCTCAGCAGAAGAAGGAGAGAAACCAGGCATTTGCCAAGAAGGCGCTGAAGATCTCCGCTAAATATCTCGGCAGAGCTCTTGGCGTTGCCGCTGCAACACTTGTTCTCGTACTTGCAGGCTTTTACACATTCCTCGGAATCATCATGAGGGGACCTTCACCTCACTTAAGAGACCAGTTCGTTCCTTCGGTTATGGAATCTTCGGCAGGAGGCGTTCTCGCGAGAATGATCCTTTCTGATGAAGAGATCGACGCTATTCTCAATTCCAACAAGACTCAGGGATTCGACGAGATCACTGACACAACACTCGTTAACGCTATGGCAGCTGAGCAGAAAAAGAAGACTGAAGCTGATGCATCTGCTGTTAATGAACTCGATCCTGACGGTGACGGAATTGAAGTTCACGACGTATCCGGTCCGATGTATCACGGAAAGATGCTTGTTATTTACGATCCTTCCAGAATAATGGTTGCTACGATCGATAACTATAACCACAATGGTGCGGGCCTTACATTAAAGCAGCTCATCGAGAAGTATGGCGGTGTCGGCGGTATCAACGGCGGCCAGTATGAAGATACAAACGGTATGGGTATTGGCGGATGGCCTGAAGGTATCGTTATCTCCGAAGGCAAGCTCCGCATGGGCAGCAAGGGCGGCACATACAATGTTTACGGTCTTACAAATGACAACGTCCTCGTAGTAGGTAGTATGACAGGCCAGAAGGCATTGGATATCGGCGTAAGAGACGCAGTATCATTCGGTCCTGCGCTTATCGTTAACGGCGTTGCTGCAAAGTACAGTGGTGCAGGCGGCGGACTTAACCCGAGAACAGCTATCGGACAGAGAGAAGACGGCGCTATCCTTCTCCTCGTTATCGAAGGAAGAAAGACATCTTCAATGGGCGCTACAATGGCAGACCTTATCAAGGTAATGCAGGATTACGGCGCTGTTAACGCAGCTAACTTAGACGGCGGTATGTCCTCTGCAATGTGGCTTTACGACGACGAGCTCGTCTCAAGCTCATCCATCAGAGTATCACGTCAGATGCCTACGGCATTCATCATCCTCCCTCAGAAGGACGGAACTTCCAAGGGTACGGAGGGTTAAATGAAATCCTCTCAAACTAACATCAGAAGCAACAGCACTAAGGAAAACGGGAAGGGGAAGATCAACTACTTCCTCGTTTTTCTGATTTGCTGGCTTGTTGTTGTGGCAGGCTTTATCGGCTGGTTCCTCTTAAGGTTCAACGACTTTGCCGCAAGCTATGAAGCACAGTATCAGTTATCACTTCCGGTGCATAAGGCCGAAGAGATAACAAAACACTTTAATGACCACGATGTCGATTATATTCTCGAGAATATGACAGAGAAGCCGCCCGTTACAGGCTTCGAAAATGAAACGGTCGTAAGAGACTACATCACCGGTCTTCTTGAAGATAAGACTTTCACATGTTCCGAATCAGAGAATTCCAGTGACGGCGCTCCCGAATTCAACGTTAAGACTTCTGACGGATTCCTGGTAGCCAAGATCAATCTTGCTGAAGATGTGCAGAAGAAGCTTCCTTACGGATTTAAGGCATGGAAGGAAAACGGTCTTGTTTTCTATACTGCGGCATCTATCGAAGCTAACATAACAGCTCCTGAGACATATAAGGTCTATGTAAACGGAATAGAGCTTACAGAGGGGAATCTCGATGGTGATATCAAGGAATCTGAGCTTAACCAGTATGTTGAGCCTTACGGAAAGATCCCCGGCACCTCGACATACAAAGTTACAGGCCTTTATAAGCAGCCGATTGTAACTGCCAAGGATTATCTCGGACACGAATGTGACTGTGTTTACGATGAGAAGACTGACACTTATTCAGTAGGCTTCATCAAGGATTTCGAAGGCAAGGAAGAACTCTCACAATACGCGATCAAGTTCGCATCGACATTTGCAAACTTTGTATCACAGGATGCAGGCGCTACAGCTCTTGATAAGTATTTCCCGAGCGGCAGCAAGGCTCTGAGCTATATCAAGCGCAATTCTTCAAGAGAGCTTTATACGAACCACGGAAAAGTTGAGATCAAGAACGGCGAGATCAAGGATATCACTGTTTTCTCGGATGACATCGTCTACATGGAAGTGTATGTTGAGCAGCACATGCAGATGTACTTCGGATCCAAGGAACCTGAGGTGCTTCCGACTGACGCTCACGTTTACTTCGTGAAGATAAAAGGCAAGTGGTACGTAGGCGGTATCCAGTACTAAATCAGATGTTTTAAGCCCTCTTAGGAGGGCTTTTTAATTGCCGTAGTTTTACCGCAGAATTACTTCTTTTTGTAACGCACATGAAACTTTGCTCTTTATTTAAAATGATACAATCACAGTAGAGTATTATCGGACAATTCTCTAAGGGGGTACATGGCCTTGGAATTTACATATTCTAACGACGGTTTCTTGCCGTACGAGTCTTTTGATTATATCTTTGGTGAGCGCGAAATGCCGGAGTTCGGCAAGGTCGCATCACCTTTTATGAAGCCTCTCAAGACATGGAAGTTCTATCTTGCGAACGGTCAGTCCGAGATCCCGTTCGGCGTTATGAATTCCTCTTTCGACGATTCAGACTGGCCTCTGGTAAACTGTCCTTCAACATGGCAGACAGAGGGCTTCGGTTTGCCGCAGAATCTTATCTACGATTACCCCGTAAAACTTGCGCAGGATACAGCGAGAAAAGAAGAGACAATTAGCGACAAATATGTTCTCAAGTCAGTCGGAAGTGACGATGACGAAGTAGGCATCTACAGGACAACAGTCGTATTCAAGCCTGAGGACATCGACAGGGCGCTTTACCTTGAGACATCCGGTATCTGCGGAAGCTTTAAGGTATTCGTTAACGATAAGCTCCTTTGCAATTCACATGCGCTCTATACGAGAAAGAGGCTTCTTATCTCCGGTCTTGTTAAGGCCGGCGTTAACCAGATAACGATCGTCGTAAACCGTTATGACAGGGATGATGACGGTCATATCATTCTTGATGCGATGAACTACGGTTTTGCAGGAATCTTCAGACCTATCATGATCGTTGAGGACTCATTGCTCGAATTATCGAACCTTCATCTCCAGCTCGAATATGTTCCTTCTGCTTACATCTCTGAAGTCGCGAAAATGGATGCCCTCGCTACGCGTTCATCCGTATCCCGTGTTCCTCACGGCGACTTCATGATCAAGGTCGACTTTACGATGAGGAACCACACAAATTACATGATCCCTTATTCCGTCCGTATTTCGCTTCTTGAGGCGAGGGCAGAGTACGATCCTTATAAACTCCCATTCGTCAACATCAAGGGCCAGAGCGAGCCTGTAGTGGGCGTTGTTGATGCTTTGAAGGATACAAGAGCAAGCACGGACTTCGTAGCGCTTGATGTAGCACAGTGGTCTGACTGCACACCTGTCCAGTACGACATCGTTTTCGAGGTCATGGATTCGGAAGGAAAAGTCATCTGCGCAAAGAAGAAGAGATTCGGCTTCAGAACGACAGAGATCGTTCAGGACAAGCTCAATATCAATGACCGCCGCGTTAACCTGATGCTCGTTAAGTATTACGAGTTCGATCCGCAGAACGGTATCGCAGTTCCGCAGGACCGTATGCGTCAGGATATCATCCTCATGAAGCGTGCGGGCATTAACGGTGTTATCGCTGACGGCATGCCTTTGTCTGACGAGTTCTTAAACCTCTGCGACCAGTACGGTATGTATGTAATCGCTACTTCTGCAGATTTCTACATGAGAGATTATGTGGAGAGCTGCATGAACCATCCGTCAGTCGTTATGTGGGGATTCCAGAAGTACAACTTCAACTATGAGACCGCAAACAGGGTAAAGCACGAGTGCCTCCGTATCGACGATACAAGACCGTGGTACTGTGAAGCTGTTATAGCAGCTACTTCAGGCAAGAAGGGCAAGCCCCTTGAGAGGATATCAGATATGAAGCCTCTGCCGGGTGAGGCAGGTGCTGTATTCGGACCCTGGGAAGATCTCTGTCTCGACAGAAAGAAGATCTTCGGTCTTAACAGGACGGGAAGAAATCTTTTCGAGACCATTCCCGGAAGAACGAGATTTACTGATGACGATACGCTTTACAAGTGGATCCATCACGCAGATCTCGTAGGCGGTAAGCAGAAGGAGAACTCTTGTATCGGCCAGGGTATCGTTGATGCAGAGCGTAACCCTCATCCGATCTATCTTGATATCAAGAAGCAGTGCCAGTCAATTGCGATCTTTGCATCCGCGGGCGACCCGGCAACTCTTACGATGCGCAACTCCAACCAGTTCGGTTATACGCAGGAATTAGATCTCGAATGGAAGATCCTTCTCGGCGGCAGAGCCATTATGTCGGGAAGAGGCATGATCCCTGAGATCGAACCGTTTGGCTCTAGAACTCTGAAGTTCCCGTTTGCCACCGAAGTGTTTACGACACCCGGCTGGGCTCAGGGCAAGGCTGAATTCATTGAGATGTATATGAATGCGCTCTCCAAGGAGCTCGTTTTCGACATCACATTAAAGCTCCACAAGGATACCTATTATGCGAAGGCAGGCTATGAGGTTGCCTTCTATCAGGACGTTCTCACAGATCAGATCGCAAGTCCTGTTGCAGAGGATATTTCTTCCGCGGCTGGATTGGGAAGCGGCGAAAAGCCCGAGGCTAAGCCTGCAATGCAGCTTGGTTCAGGCAAGTCTCCGAACAGCGCGCTTAATACAGGCATAGACAGCGATGTGGCTCTTCCCGGCATGGATGACCAGGCTCTTCTTACGGAAGAAGACGGCGGCAGACTGGAGAGAATGAACCCGCAGACAGGTCTTAGCGAATACGATGATGCATATGCTCCCGAAGATGAGATGATCGCTGATGTTATTACACATAACACGGTATCAACTGTTTCTCACGGACTGCTTGTAGGATCAGGCAATTTAAGGATCGGATTCTCCAGAGAACCCGGAAGCCTTGAGAGACTGGAGATCGCAGGCTATAACTTCCTGAAGGGACCTCTCGTTCCAAGCTTCTACCGTTGTCCTTCAAACATCGACAGAACTGACAGAAGCTTTATCCTCGCGCGTACCGTATTCTCCAAAGAGAGCGATTACGAGCATATCCAGAACTCTATTAAGTTCATCGGTTCCGAATACGGCAGCAGGGACGGTGAGTTCACCATGATCTCACGCTATAAGTCTTTTGCAATGCACGGTGAGGTTCTCGTATTCTATGAAGTTCCCAAGGCTGATACGGTCAGGATAACTCTCGAGTTCAAGCCTAAGTACGATATGGTCAGATACGGAATCAGATTCCCGATAGTCAAGGACGATTGCGTCTGTTCATGGTACGGCAGAGGTCCCGGTGAATCTTATGTAGACCGTAAGAATGCAGCAAGATTAGGTGTTTATTCCGCAGGTGCAGGCAAGATCTATCATCCTTATGCAAGACCTTCGGAGAACTCATCCCACGCTGATACACAGGTAGTTAAGTTTACCAACGGCGACGGCGACTCTATTGAGATCAGAAGGATCGGATATAACCCGAAGTTCGACTTTACGGTACTTCCTTATACTCCTGAGCAGATGAACGAGTTCCTGCACGAGGAACAGCTCATGAATAACGATTTCTGTGAATTCTTTGCTGACTTCGCCGCAAAGGAGATCGAGAGAACGAAGGATAACATCTCGACCCAGCCTCTTAAGAAGGACGTTAAGTACAGAGAGACATTTGAGATCCGTCTTGTGCCGGGCAAAGAATATTAAGAATAGAGGAAACAAATAATGGATAACAAAGAAAGAATGCTTGCGAATCTTCCTTATAAGTCATGGATGGACGGACTTAATGAAGAGCGCATGGAATGTAAGAAGAAACTTTACGAGTACAATAATATGCATCCCGAAAAGCAGGAGGAAAGAGAAAAGCTCCTCCGCGAGATCCTGGGAAAGACAAAGGAAGGCTATCTTTGCATCGAATCGCCTTTCCACTGCGACTATGGTTATAACATCGAAGTCGGAACGGACTTTTTCGCAAACTATAACTTCATAGTCCTTGATGTTGGCAAGGTTAAGATCGGCGATCACTTTATGTGCGGCCCTAATGTCCAGATCTGCACTGCAGGACATCCCATTCATCCCGAATCAAGAAACTCAGGATATGAGTATGGAATCGATATCACTATCGGCGAGAATGTCTGGATCGGCGGCAACGTTCTTGTATGCCCTGGTGTTACTATCGGAAATAACGTCGTAATCGGCGGCGGCAGCGTAGTAACCAAGGATATTCCCGATAATGTGGTCGCTGTAGGCAATCCCTGCCGCGTGTTAAGGGAGATCACCGAAGAAGACAGACACTATTATTTCCGTGACAGAAAGTTCGATGTCGACGACTACATGTAACCGTGTGATGTTTTTGCTTTACGTATATGCCCGGTTGAAAAGCCGGGCTTTTTCATGAGTATGCGAAAAAATACAGGCGGAATTACAGGCGCCGTCTGGAGTTCCGCCTGGAAAATGGCTGTTTTAAGCCCAAACTTCAGGTTAAACATCAGGCGCCGCCTGGAGTTCCGCCTGGAAAATGACTGTTTTAAGCCCAAACTTCAGGCTAAACATCAGGCGCCGCCTGGAGTTCCGCCTGATATGCGGCAAAACATGCGGCATCGCCGTTCATTCTGCCGTTCAAAATGCCGTTTTTAGCCCAAATGAACGGCAAAACATGCGGCAGTGCCGTTCATTCTGCCGTTCAAAACGCCGTTTTTAGCCCAAATGAACGGCAAAACATGCGGCAGTGCCGTTCATTTCGCCGTTTATTTCGCTGTTCATATTCAGAATCACGGCTAAATGTACGGCTACGACCTGGAAAACAGCCTGGATTATTGCCCAAAACCGCGAAAATCACGGCTAAATGTACGGCTACAGCCTTGAAAACAGCCGCGCTTTGGACTCACGCAAAAACTATAAAAATCGATTATTGCTTTAGTCAATTAAATGGTACACTTAATTCATAACGCTTAGGGAGGAAGATCTATGAATAAATGGACCAGGGCGGCCATACCGGCTTTGTTGATTCACTGTTCTATCGGTACGGTCTATTGTTGGAGCACGTTCAAGCAGTCTATCGCAGGCGCCATCGGCATGAGCCCATTTGCCGTAGGCTGGGCATTCAGCTTCGCGATCTTCTTCCTCGGCATGTCAGCCGCTTTCGCAGGCAAGATCGTTGAACAGAACATTCACAGATCATCTCTTATATCCGCCATCTGCTTTACTGCAGGTATGCTCGGCACCGGAGTTACGATCAAGTTCTTCCAGGGACCTTTAGCCCTGATCCTTATCTATATTTTCTACGGCTGCATAATGGGCATCGGCCTTGGAATCGGTTACTTAACGCCTGTTAAGACATTGATGCTCTGGTTTAAGGACAATAAGGGCCTTGCAACGGGAATTTCCATCATGGGATTTGGACTTGCGAAGGCTATCGCCACGCCTATCATGGAGTTCCTCCAGAATAAATTCGGCATTGCTCCGATGTTCTTTATTCTCGGATGCGTTTATTTTGTAATGATGTTTGCCGGCCATCTCCTTCTTAAGAAGCCTGAGGGCTGGGTCGAAGATAAGGCAGTCAACAGCAGCTTTAAAGCCACATCGATGTTTAAGGACAAGACCTTCATCGGCATCTGGCTCATCTTCTATATCAATATCCACTGCGGACTCATGCTCATCACGTATGAGAAGCAGCTTCTTAATGAGAAGTTTGCAGGGCTTGCGATCCTTGCCACGATCGTTGCCGTCGTTCCTTCAGTTACGGCTGTATGCAACGCCTTGGGACGTATCGGTTATTCCACGATATCGGATAAGATGAAGGACCGTGCAACAGTTTACGGCATCATCTTCCTGTCCTGCGTCGCTCTCTGCGGTCTTTCTGCTCTTGTTGGCAGCGGCTGGGTCATCATCATTCTCCTCATGGTCATCAACCTGGGCTACGGCGGCGGTTTCTCCACACTGCCGGCACTTCTCGAATCCAGATTCGGAATGAAGAACATCTCCAAGATCCACGGCCTCTCACTTTCCGCATGGGCTGTAGCAGGAATCACGGGAAATAATCTTTCCGAGATCATACTTTCGAACACGAATAACAACTATACTGTCATAATCGTTACCGCCATGATCCTCTACGCTGTAGCAGGAGTTATATATTTCACCATGGTAAAGGCGAAGAAAGCCTGATATGCCGGTCTGCGTTTCTACTGAGGTAATGAGAGCAAGCGACAGGTGGACCATTGAACACCTTGTCCCGTCAAAGGACCTGATGGAAAGAGCCGGTAAGGCTATCTTTGAGCAGGTCGAATGGAAAGCGCCTGTAGGCATCATCTGCGGCAAAGGCAATAATGCAGGTGACGGATTTGTCGTTGCATCGCTCCTTAAAGATCACGGAATAGACTGTGAGATCGTTCTCCTGTACGCTGACGCCTTCTCTGAGGACGGCAGGTATTTCTATGACAAGTGTATGGAAAAAGGCGTGCGGAGCGTAACAGAGGGCGATTACGACAGTTATAAGACCATTCTGGACTGCATCTTCGGCACGGGCTTTAAGGGCGAGGTCAAAGAGCCGGCGAAAAGTGCCATCGAGCAGATCAATTCATCTGATGCCTATGTTGTCAGCGCTGACATTAACAGTGGCCTTAACGGCGACACTGGTTTGGGTGACCTTTATGTGAGATCTGACCTGACTGTATCGATCGGAACGTTCAAATATGGACACTTCTCGGGCTATGCAGATGAAGCAATGAAGAATAAAGTAAACTGTGATATAGGAATCAGGATAATCGGCGAGACAAAAGAATTGCCGTAAGAATAAGAGAGGATATGGATAATAAAGTTTTATATGTGTCAGACCTTGACGGAACGCTGATGAGGTCCGATATTACGCTTTCAGATTACACCGTCCAAACTATCAATGAACTGGTTGATAAAGGCATGAACTTCACTTATGCGACTGCCAGATCGATAGAGAGCGCAAGGACTATTGCAGCCGGCCTCAAGCTTAAGCTTCCCGTAATCACCAGAAATGGTGCTGTACTTGCTGATAATAATACCGGCAGACACCTAGAGAAATCTGTCTTTACAGCTGATGAGGTACAGCTTCTAAAAGATTTGCTGGATGAATTGCCTTTATGTGGTTTTGTCTCCTGTTTTATAGGTGAGAAGATGATCAAGACCTATGTGGAAGGCGAACATACTACAGCTTTTCAGGGGTATGTCGATTACTATAAAGATGATCCTGCGATGGTAGCGAAAACTACACTTGAGGATCTGTTCTGCGGCGAGCCCGGCTATGTCACTCTGATGGGAGAGAAGGAATACATCAGACCTATTTATGAGAAAGTAAAGACATATCAAGGTTGGGAATGCCTTTTCCAGAAGGATACTTACAGGGATGAGTACTGGCTCGAGATCTGCCCCCGGAACTGCACCAAGGCAAAGACCATCCTAAAGCTTAAGGAAAGATATGGCTTTGAAAAGCTCGTCGTATTCGGAGATGCACTAAACGATATCCCGATGTTTGAGATAGCGGATGAAGCATACGCAGTAGAAAATGCCATAGACAGTCTGAAGGCAATCGCAACGGGCGTGATCGGTAATAACAACGGAGACTGTGTCGCACAATTCCTGAAGAATAAAGAAGCTTCCTGATATCAGGAAGCTTCATCTAATACTGTCTGTATTCTTCTTTGCATTACCGGGATTATGTCATCCAATGATTTGTTTCCGTTGAAATATGCAGAAGATTCTTCTCTTAATATGTCTTCTATAGCCTTACCGAGATTGGTTCCGCCGTATGAGCCGGAGAGAAGCTCGATATACTTGTCAATTGAATCTGCAGGTACTCTGTCATTCTCGGTGGGCTTACGGCCCAGCTCCATCTGGAGATTGTTACCGTCGTTATACTCACTCAGCTGTTTCTCGGCAATTGCTCTTAATGCCTTCTTGTTGATAGGATTGCTCCAGGATTCGACCTGGACATCATAGGAGAGAAGGATCTTTATATATTCGACGCATGCTTCAGGATAAGCCGATCTGTTGGATATGCTTACGAATTCGCTGGAGATCGTCTGAGGACCTCTGCCGTCAAATGAGGGAAGACCATAAACGCCTACGCCGTTGCCGAAATTACGGTAGCCGTCGATGAAACTGCCAAAGGAATAGAGGTTGCCGTACTGTGCACCGAGCCTGCCTGCAATAACTGCATTGTGTGCATCGATCTGGGCCTGAACAGCCGCGACTGAAGAATTATGTTCGTAAACACCGGTTTCATCATAATCGTAACTATTGCGTCCGTTTACCTCAACATATTCAATGAGCTTACGGAATTCCTCACCTTTAAGATTGACCTTGCCGTCCTTGATGAAGAGGTCGCTCATGTTCATGAAGAGCTTGGAGAAGTATTCTGCTTTGCCCATGTTGTAACCGGAAGTGTAACACATCGGGTCGTTTCCGTTGCATCTGTCCTTTACAAACTCCGCATATTCATCGAACGTGAAGCCTTTCTGTCCGGATGGTATATTTGCAGAAGCGGTCAGTATTCCCGTTGCGGAAATATCAAGAGGGAAGCGGTATATCTCATCGCCCATCATTGATGCTTCAATGGCATTGGTGAAGTAGTCGTCCTTATATGCTCCGTTTGCAAGATCGAGGTAAGGCGCAAGATTTACATAACGTCCGCTTATTCCGGGATCTGCAGGCGGATCTGACGATCTGATGATGTCGGCATCGACATCAATCGGTTCCATGTTCTTGTCATAAGGGAAAACATACTTAAGGAAGTATGAATCATTGCTGTTATTAAACTTATAGAGTGCAAGAAAATCAATCGTCTCCATATTGACTGAATCCTTATCGTTGGAAAGAGTAAGGACAGTCTTGCCGGCATGAGGATTTTTTGCCTGCTTTTTAAGATGCATGATCTTATAGTTGCCCCATCCGTAAAGGCTTGTCGGATCGTATTCCTCACCGCCTAAGATGATTTCGCTGCCATCTTCGGAGACATAAAGGATCCTGGATTCTATGGTGTCAATAAGAGATGCATCGATATCAAAGTATCCGCAGATAGGCTTAAAATCTCCTGTCTGGCTGTCGACATAATTAAGACCGTTGAAGTCTCTTGCGAACATCTTGCCGGATGCATATTCAAGTTCATAGCTGCTTGTTCCGTATAAGGATTCGATCTCTTTTATCTCGGTTGTGCTTCCTGAGAAATCGATCATGAGGAATACGTCTTCTGCTGATCTGAGGTAGACAGGCAGGATAACCTTGCCATTCTCGGCAGGTATTATCTCACCATAATCCTCATAAGTCGCATTGATTATCTCGTAGAGTTCAAGTCTCTCGACGCCTTCCGGCCTGACGACCATTAGTTCCTCATAGAATCCGCCGGTGCCATCATAGGTATCATATTCAGCAAGCCTGATAAGATAATTACCTGAAGCAGAATATATATCTCTGATCTCAAGGTTTCCCTGGTTAAAAGAGTAACGTTCATCATAAGCGGCTATGGAAAAATTCTGGCCGTTTAACAGATAGGTATACCTCTGATCTTTATTATTTGTATCAACTATCTGTTCAAGGATGTTCATCTTATTATCCGTGATCCAGGCTTTGCCAAGCATACTGTAACGGCCGGGGGACAACACCTTTGCATAATTTGTTTTGTTCAGAAGTTTACCGTCGAAAGAAAACTCAAGGATAGACTGTTCATAATACTTGAGGATCTCATCTTCCTTCATATCTTTACGGTACTCGAAATGCTTAGTTGCGTCTGCCTTAATGAATATCGATGAATCAGTAGCACCGATAGTCTCAAAATTAGTATATTCATACTCTTCTTTAGGATAGAAGGAATTCAGATAGAACTTGTCACATGAATACCATGTGTCATCTTCTTTGATTACCTGATAATCCTTTTTCTTAGATGAGCATGAGATAGCAGGCACAGCGATAAGCACTGCCAGAGTTAATGATAAAAGCTGTTTTCCATTGAGAGTTTTCATACGCTTATTCTAAACCAATCTTTCGTGGAAAAGAGTAAAGATTCGGGAAACATTTATCTTCGCAAATTGATTTGAAAAACGTTTAGGAATAAGATTTTGACATGAGCAAAATATTGATCGTAGAAGATGATGAAGATATCGGTGCAGTCCTTCAAAGGGAACTTACAAAGGACGGCTTTGAAGTCATTCGGGCAGTAACGGGAACCGAAGGCCGTATGATGCTTGGCCAGAATCCGGACCTGATCCTTATGGATCTTATGCTGCCGGGACTTACTGGCGAGGAACTCCTGACACATATTCCGAAGGAGACCCCCGTAATAGCAGTCAGCGCGAGATCTTCAGTAGATGATAAGGTATCACTTCTTACAAGCGGATGTGTAGATTACATAACTAAACCTTTTGATATTAAGGAGCTTAAGGCAAGAGTAATAGCAGCGCTTCGTACCGCGGAAGGGAAGAAGCCAGGTGGCCGCATCAAATGTGGGGAAATGGAGATCGACACCGATAAGCACGAGGTGACGATCAGTGGTGTGGAATTAAAGCTTACGAGGACCGAGTATGCGATATTGAAGATGCTCGCGACGGGAAAGGGCAGGGTCATCTCAAAGTCTGAATTGCTGGACCTGATCAAGTCTGAGACGCCTGACTGTACCGAGAGCTCGGTCAAAGTTCATGTAAGCAACCTTCGCAAGAAAATCAAGGAAATAACCGACACAGAGTATATAGAAGCAGTATGGGGCATAGGCTTCAAGCTGAAAGGAGATTCTTAATGGAAAACGTACTGTCAGTCAAGGATTTATGCAAGAACTACGGCAAATCGAAGGTTCTCAAAGGCGTTAATCTTGATATCCCGAAGGGATCGATTTTCGGCCTTGTTGGAAGAAACGGTGCAGGTAAGACCACTCTTATGAGAATAGTCACAGGTCTTGCTGAGCCCACTTCAGGAACATACAGCATCGGAGGCGTCGAAAATACTGACAGGAAGATCCTCGGTGTCCGAAGAAGAATGGGTTCCATTACTGACAGCCCCGCGTTATATAAGAATTTATCAGCTTATGACAACATCAAACTTCAGTATATCAATCTCGGAATGACTTCTTTCGATGACATTCCTGAACTCCTTGAACTTGTAGATCTTAAGGATACCGGCAAGAAGAAGGCCGGCAAGTTCTCTCTCGGTATGAGACAGAGACTTGGTATTGCCATCGTTCTTTGCGGAAAGCCTGATATCCTGGTTCTTGATGAACCTATCAACGGCTTAGATCCCCAGGGCATCATCCAGATGCGTGAGATACTCTTAAGGATCAACCGCGAAAGACATACTACGATCCTTATCTCCAGCCATATTCTTGAAGAGCTTTCCAAGCTTGCCACGCATTATGCCTTCATCGAGAAGGGCGAGATCTTACAGACATTAAGCAGCCAGGAGCTCATGAGCAAAGTGCGCAAGTGCTCAAGGATAAAGGTGACTTCAACAGATCTCCTGTTCCCGGTTTTCGACAAGGAAAACATCGAATACAAGATCGATAACCAGGACACTATCGATATCTATTCAGATATTTCAGCCAAGCACATAATTCAGCTCGCTGACGAAGCAGGCGTTGATGTCATCAGCATAAATGAGAATAACGAAAGCCTCGAAGGTTATTTCATGAACCTTGTTGCCAAGAAGGACGGAATCTCGTGATAAGAGCGCTTAAATCATCATTTTTCAGATTTTACAAGACAGGGGCACTTTATCTGACAGTGGCCGGCTCTGTTGCGTTCGCATTTCTTGTGGCGCTATATGTTTATGGTTCATACTTTTCGATCTATGCATTCAAAAGGCCGAGATTTCTTGATAACAGCTTCGTTCTGATGTGTCTGAATGCATTGCTTTATGTAATGCCGTTTGCGATTGCAGTCTTCTGCGTTCTGTTCACCGGAACTGATCTGGAATACAGGTCGGTCAACAATAAGATCACAACAGGAATATCCAGGATCCAGATCTATTGCGCAGATCTGACCGTATCGCTTCTTGCGTCGGTAATATCGTGCGCCATTCAAGAGGGATTAATATTCCTGATCGTAAAAATATGGGCTGTTAAGTCGACCATAAGATTTGATACATATCTTATAGGAATGATGATCACCGTCGTAATCATCTGTATTTCCTTTACGGCACTCTATGTATTTTTCCAGTACTTTGCGAGAAACAAATTACTGGCTCTGGTGATCACCTTGATGATAATCCCGTGTGTCATGATAGTCTCAACTCTGATAAGCAGTGATCTGAAAGAACCATACAGAACCCAGGTATATGTCGACGATACCGACAAGACGGAATGGAAATTAAATCCCGCTTACGTCAGCGGTACCAAACGTGAGATCTATACATTCATTATCGAAGCAAGTCCATATTCCGATGACGAGGATTTCTATCTTAATACCAAAAAGAATCTTCAGAAACAGTCGGCAGCTGCCGCTATTGTTTTCGTATTGTCAACAGCTGCAGGTTTTCTGGCGATAAGTAAGAAGGAGTTCCCTTAAGCTTATGAAAAAAATATTTGCGGGGATGTTTTTCAGGCTTTTTAAAGGCTTTGAACTCTATGTCTTAATAGTTGCTATAATGCTTTCTTCTGCATACGTGATTACCCGTCAGATTGATGAAGACGGCTTTGTCTGCATAAGCCGAACTGATGATACATTCAATATAGAATATGAAGACAAAGAAATAGTAATTACCAGGGATAATATTGAACAATATAAATTTGCAAGCCTTAAAGTAAGTGATTATGACGCATACAGATGCTATATCGATAAGCTTCCTGATGACGTGTACAGCACGCTTGATGGTACAGCGGCATTATGGCAGCATGAAATGACCCTTTTTATCCAATTGATCGGCAGTGTTCATTATATGCCGGCAATATTGATCGTTTTATTTATTCCGTTCTTTTTCGGAAGGCTTTTCAGTGACGGTACGGTAAAGAACCTGATAGCCAGTGGTCACAGCAAAAGAAGGATATATTTTGCATCGCTTCTTTTTACGCTGGTAATAGACACCTTAATGATCATTTTATCTTTAGGCGTGCTGGCAGTATTTTGCGCATATTATAATTGGCGGCCTCCGGTGTATCTGCCTGTCATTCTTTCATATATCCTGATCGAAATTCTGGTAGTATTTAACGTCTCCGCAATATGCATTGCTGCACTGTTTATCAGCAAGAAAAAAGTTGCTGCCATTATCGTTGGCTTTGTTGTCGCTGCTTTTATGTTCATCCCTTTAATGGAGTTTCTTTTTGCTGTGGTTTTCGAAGATGCATACGATGTTGATACAGACAGTCCGGAGTTTCAGAAGTATATAACTATACAGCAAGAAGAAGGCTCAAATGCCTTGCAGCAGAGATTTATCATGTCTGATTTTGATGTAGTCTATACTTATCAAGGGGAGGATTTTTCCCTGGTTCGAAATCAAAAAATGCCTGTGGGTCAAAAGACTTTTTACTTCACTCAGATCTATATGGATCCTTATCTGGTTCCGCATCTCCAGCAATTTGGTATTTATCCTTATATGATGTACCGTGACGGGCCTATAGCCGTGAATGCCGCTAACTGTCTTGCCTGGACCACTCTCATTACGATAGCCGGATATGCAGTTTTTAAGAAACGGGAGATTGCGTGAATCCATGAAAAAGATATTAGCAGGGTATTTCTACAGATTAATAAGAGGATTCGAAATATGGGTCCTTCTGGCGGTCCTTTTGCTCAGTACCGCATATATGAATTTTTCCGGGTTTAACAGGGAAAGGTTCATTTCAATTAATCTGACCGGAGAAGAGATTACGGAAGAGATAAGAGGCAAAGATGAAAACACATATGTCAATATAGGTCCGGATGAGATCGATCAGTACAGATTTGCCGGTCTCGGTGTAAGCGCATACGATGTTTACAGGATGGAAGGAGAGGTGCTGCCCAAAGCAGAACGTGATATTTTATGCCGCCGTGATAAAGTCTGCTTCGCCAGTGAGGAAGCCAATTTTATAATCAATTCGGTTAAGGACAGCTGCATCATGCCAATTATTCTTATCGTGCTGTTTATAACATTATTCTTCGGCAGGCTTTTCAGTGATGGTGTGATCAAGAATCTTATAGCTTCAGGTCTTAATAAACGTACGATCTATCTGTCGTCACTATTATTTACAAGCATTTTGAATCTTGTGATGCTGGCAGTAAGCATTGGTGTTGTCGCACTCTTCTGTCTGATTTATAAGTGGCATCCGCCGGTATATCTGCCGATGCTGCTTTTTATTGTGCTGATAAATTTCCTGATGGCATTAACTGTTTCATCTCTTGTTCTGGCAGTGCTCTTTGCAAGCAGAAAAAAGACTGCTGCGGTAATTACAGGTTTTGTTGTGGTCTTCTCGATGTTCTTTATCCCGTATACTCCTGCAATACTTATACTTGAAGCTAACGCTGATGGTTACTACGAAGAGGAGAACGAACGTTATAAAGAAGTAAGAGATGAACTGAGTGTATATGGCATGCATATTCTTGAAGCCAAGTTTGACCTGCTTGCCTATTCAGAGAGACTTTACTATAAAGATGGAATGGAATACTTTCCTTTCAAAGTCAACCTTCCGGTACCTGTTCAGAGAGGTTTGGCAATTTGGATCTACTCTGATCATGCACTGTTAAGAAGAACCGGCTGGCGTGATTATCCGTTGTACAGGGATGGTGTCTATGCAATCAATGCATCATGCAATGTTTTCTGGAGCGTCTTATTTAATGCTGCGGGATTCATGATCTTTAAAAAGCGCGAGCTTATCTGACAGGTGATCCTATGAAAAAGATGATCTCAGCTTACTTTTTCCGGCTTGTCAGAAGCTATGAGATCATAGCTGTTTTGATCCTGTTTGCAATTGCCTCGGTCTATGTTACTTCGATGATGCTCAATTTCGACCCGAGCATTAAATTGATCCGGACTAATGACGGCTATTATGGCGGCAGGGACCATTCTGTTTATATAGACGCAGGCAATGTTAAGCAATACAGTTTTGAGAGTCTCGGTGCAAGTGCGTACGATGTTGCAAGGTGTCATTCTGAACCGATCCCGCAGGATGTTTATGACAAGATCGCAGGTCCGGATTCATATAATTCTGCGTACTTTGAGTACCATGCTCTTATGTATGTATTATTTTACCTTCACTTGCTTCCGACGATAGTTATTGTGCTTATCATTCCGATGTTTCTCGGAAAGCTTTTCAGCGATGGTACTGTTAAAAACCTTGTTGCCTGCGGACACACTAAGATAAAGATTTATCTGTCTGCGATAATTTTCGCATTTATCCTGGATGCTTTAATGATCTTATTTAACCTTTTGGTTTTTGCATGCTATTGCATCTACTATGAGTGGAAACCGCCGGTATATATTCCTGTGGCGCTCACACTGATCCTTTTAAGCTTGCTTTTGACATTTACTGTAACTTCTGTGTCTGTTGCTGTTCTTTTTGCCAGCAGAAACAGAGTCATATCAGCTATAGCAGGTTTCCTGATGCTGGTCTTTATCTTTGTTCCCAATAACATTGTTCTTGATTTATATAAGAACAATGACTATCAACCTGAACCTTCTGAATGGGAGGAGTATGACAGGATAATTGAAGAATATGGCCCTAATGTCTTTGAAATGAGGGTGGATATTACTGAACTGGTCACCAGGACTTATTACAACGGAAAAGAGATCATTCCTTCAGGGAATACTCTTCCGGCCCCCGCGCGTGCAGCGCTGGTAACTATCTGTTATCTTGACCCGGTTTTATGTAAAAGAGAAAACAATGCCGGCGGTGAGTATCTTGCTTACCGGAGCGGTTTTTATTCAATTAATGCTGCATGCAATGTCCTTTGGATATTAGTTGCAGGAGCGTCCGGAAACAGAATTTTTAAGAAGCATGAATTGACCTGAGGGCAGCTGATATGAAGAAGATAATCACAGGTTATTTTTTCAGATTGTTCAGAAGTTTTGAGTTCTGGGCGCTCATTGTTTTGTTCCTTGTTGCGACTTATGAGATAGTTTTCCCGTGGATCAATCAGAAAAATGAGATAACCATATCCCGCGGATCATTCACAATATATGATGGTGCGTACAATACTGTTGCAGTTAATGCCGATAACGTAAATGAGCACAGAGCTGTTGGTTCAGGGATCAGTGCAAGGGATCTGTATGTAAGATATAGCGAACCTCTCACTAAGGAATCTTACGATAAAATCTACTATGATAGCAGGTTCTTCTATTCAGAGTTGGATACCATTACTACAGTGTTTGAACGGCTGCATGCAGTTCCGGCATTGGTTGTGCTCATCCTGATCCCTCTTTTCCTGGGCAGGTTATTCAGTAACGGGACGATTAAAAATCTTATTGCCTGCGGCCACAGCAAGACGCAGATCTATCTTGCATCGCTTATATTCTCGTTTTTGCTGAACATCGCGCTGATATTTATTACCTTGATATTTTTCGCAATTATCTGTCTGTATTTTATGTGGATGCCTCCGGTTTATCTGCCGGTACTGCTCGTGATGCTTCTGTTGGAAATACTGATCAGCTGTATGCTGTCGTCTGCTTGTATTGCTGTATTGTTTGCGAGCAAGAAGGAGATCTTGGCGGTAATAGCTAGTTTTCTTCTGATAATTCCGATGATTTGTTATGTTATGGATGAGTATGGCGTGTTTGGAATTAATGAAGTCGCAGAACTTGATTATGAGCTTCATGATTACAGTAATGAAGAACCTGTGGATTATGAGGAGTATAGAAATATCATTGCGACGGAAGGTATGCAAGCGATGCTTGAAAGGTTTGATGTCTTAGAGTTCGATTATTACACGAGCTATAACGGAAGAAGGATGATAACCCATAACAGGCGTTATATGGATCCTTTTACGAAATGTGCCTGGATGACCGGAATATATATGGATCCTTATTTGTCCAGAAAAATAGATGTATTTGGTCTTTCTCACTATGAAAAGTGCAGAAGCGGTCTTATGGCCATTAACATTGCTAATAATGTGTTCTGGATAGCTGTCTCGAGTGCTGCCGGATTATTTATCTTCAGGAAGCGGGAATTTAATTGATATCCGTTCCTTGTGGTATCATTGTTCATATCAAAAAGGAACGTTACTGATTTGGAAATCTTAATTGTTGTCTGCATCGTACTTGCTATAGCTCTTATTATTGCGGTCATAAAGATCGCTTTGTTGAAGCGCGGCTATGATGAACTTACTGATAATATTGAAGACCAGGTAAGGGGAAAGACCCAGATCCCGGTCACTCTGACTACGGCTGATCCACATGCGAGAAGAACGGCTGAGACCTTGAATCATGAGCTTGCAAAGCTTCAGGACTTGAGAAATGAATACCTTGACGGCAACCGCAAGGTCGCTCAGGCCGTAGTCGCTCAGGCCGTAACAGAGATTTCCCACGATATCAGAACTCCTCTTACTGCTATCAACTCATATCTTGATCTCATGAAGGATGAAGAGAATGAAGCATTGAAGCAGGAATACTTGGAGCGCATCAAGAGCCGTACGCTTTCTTTGAGCGATCTGGCAGATGAGCTCTTCAAATACAGCACATCAACTGATCCTACGAGATATCCGGTCCAGAGTGAGGAAGTCTCATCGGAACCGATCGATATCTGCAGGACACTGGAAGAGTGCATCCTGTCTTTCTATGCTGCATTTAAAGGCAAGGGAATAGAACCTGAGATCGAACTTCCTGATGAGCCTGTATATGTTTTGTGCGATAAGAAGAGCGCGAACAGGATCTTCGAGAACATTATCAGCAATGCCATAAAATATGCCAATGATTCGCTCTGTGTAAGGCTTAACAGTGACGGAACCGCAGTATTCTCCAATCCTGCGCCTGACCTGACGCCTGTATCTGCGGCTAAACTTTTCGACAGATACTTCACGGTAAAAGAGGGCAGTAATTCCACAGGCCTGGGATTCTCGATCGCAAAGGAACTGATCGTCAGAAACGGAGGCACGATCGAATCCGAACTCATTGATGGTGTGCTGTCGATCAAA
>CACZML010000009.1 GCA_902782235.1 Oscillospiraceae bacterium | reverse complement strand
GGTGCCCAGCCTAAGAGTGCGATGTAGTTGATGATCGCCTCAGGGAGGTAACCTTCGTTTACAAGATCCATAAAGCCTGTGGAGCCGTGACGCTTGGAGAGCTTGGAGATTACTTCGTTGCCTTCCTCATCAACTGACTTGCCCATAATGAGCGGCAGGTGGATATATGTTGGGATCTCCCAGCCGAATGCTTCGTAAAGGAGGTTGTACTTAGGTGTGGAAGATAAGTACTCGGATCCTCTTACAACGTGTGTGATTCCCATTGTGTGGTCATCGATAACGTTGGCGAAGTTATAAGTAGGGAAGCCGTCTGTCTTGATCAATACCTGGTCGTCCAAGTCCTCGTTGGGGAAAGTGATATCTCCGTAAACGAGGTCGTGGTAAGACGTAGAGCCTGTAAGCGGCATCTTCTGACGGATGACGTAGGGCATGCCTGCATCCAGATTCTTCTGGATCTCTTCTGGAGATAAGTCTCTGCAGTGTCTGTCGTAGCCTGTACCCTCAGGAGCATTCTCCTTAAGAGCCTCAAGGCGCTCCTTGGTGCAGAAGCATCTGTAAGCCTTGCCTTGCTCAACGAGCTGCTCGGCATAAGGCTTATACATGGAAAGCCTCTCGCTCTGGACATAAGGTCCGAACTCGCCGCCGATATCAGGTCCTTCGTCGTGCTCAAGACCTGCAAGCTTCATTGTGTCATATATGACTTGAGTCGCTCCCTCAACATAGCGTTCACGGTCAGTATCCTCAATTCTCAATACAAAAGTACCGCCTTCGTGCTTGGCCGTAAGGTACTCGTAAAGGGCGGTGCGAAGATTACCGACATGCATAAAGCCCGTAGGGCTGGGTGCGAATCTCGTTCTTATTTTCATACATAACCTCTATTAATAAATTTACCTGAGCGTATATTCTAACACTTTTGTGGTAATATACAAATTGACTTTGAAGACCGAAAGGAGCCCAAAAGATCTTGGACAGACTTGACTGCAACAGAAGCTACGATTGCTTTACCGGAAGCGGTATCGCAGAAGAATTCGTTGCCGGATTTATTCTCGAGCAATATGACAATAAAGATCTTGGTGACCGCCAGATCAAGGCTGCCATTATCTCCGACAGACAGATCAGCGCTTATTACTACAACGCTTTTGAGAAGCAGTTCGTCTTAAGGAACATCAAGACATGCCTCATCACTGTCGAGGAGGGCGAGCAGTTAAAGAACCTTTCACAGGTCAACAATGTTGTAAAAGAACTTAATGAATACGGCCTTAATGCAAATGACTGGATCATCGCTTTAGGCGGCGGCCAGGTCCTTGATATCGCATCTTTTGCTGCAGCACTTTATACAGGAAAGTCCCGTTATATCGCAGTTCCGACGACGTTATCGTCTATGGCTGAGACATGCTGTTCGGATAAGGCGTATCTGAACTCGGGAAGCCGCAAGAATACTGCGTCAGTGGCAATTTCCCAGACTGCGGTATTTATCGACCCGACATACCTTTCGACGGTTCCCAAAAAGTTCATTCCGAACGGTTATTCGCAGATAATCAGATATGCGCTTCTTGCTGACTTTGGACTTCTGACGGATCTTATCGAGATTTCAGGCTCCAAGCCTTCAGATATAAGGGTTTTCTTGAACCGCGTATATGCTGCAAGAGCTGCTATCGACAAGAAGAATCCGCTGCTCCTGACACTAGGTTCAGAGCTCTCGGAGGCGATCGAGGGTTATTTCAGGTTCATGAACTATTCGGAGGGCGAGGCTCTGGCTTTAAGCCTTTATGCGACCGTTCCGGATAAGGCCAGACCTGCATTTGCTGCGATCTATCTTAAACTGGGACTTCCCACGGAACTTAAGGGCGTAAGCTTCAATGCGATAATGAACTCTTTAAGGGATTCTTATAAAAAAGGCTCTAATACGGCTGATTCTCTCGTCTGCTACGAAGAGACTTCCGGCAAAGGCAGCTGGGCGATAAAGAATCCCACTACTGATGAGGCTTTGGACATTTTAGAGGAGCGTTTGAAGAAGATAACTCCAAGCTCTTCACAAGTTGCCTCAAAAGATGAGGAAGCTTAGGGTATAATAGCGTAGTTATGAACAGTACAAGATTTAAGAGAATAGTAGCAACAGCTATGTGTTTTGCGGTTTTGGCACAGCCGCTCCTTTTGACTTCCTGCAAAAAGGAAGACAAGACCGGAAGAAGAGCTGCGGATTACGGCTCATTCGGTTCTGATATCGCCAGAGAGATCGCTTCCAAATTCCCTGAGAGAACTGCTTATTCCGAGGGCGAGAAGGCGACAGGCGATTACATCGAAGCCAAGATCAAGGAACTTGGCTATACTCCTGAGGTCCAGAAGTTCGATAAGGAAGAAGTTGGAAGTTCTGCAAATTATATAGTTAAGGTCCCCGGAACGGGATTTTATGTCCACCAGTCAGACGGAACTTATCAGATCGAGCACAGAGTAGCCGTGATCGGCGCTCACTACGATGCTGCGATCCTTCCTGATTATGCGCCTAAGGATGATGAGAAGAAGGACGACAAGAAGAAAGATGATAAGAAAGAAGACGGTGAGGCTGAGCCTACCGAGCGCCCGAAATATGTATTTGACGGCATATCTGACAACGCTTCCGGAACAGCGTGCGTCCTAACAGCCATGATGGCTTTCAAGGAATATACCAATATCGCTTACGATGTATGGTTCGTTTTCTTCGGTGCCGGCACTGATAATTTTGCAGGTGCAGAGAAGTTCGTTACTTCGCTTGCGGGAGAAGAGCTCCTGAGCATCGACGTCATGTATGACATCGACAGCCTTTATTCCGGTGATAAGGTATATGCTTCCTCAGGGTATAAATCCCTGATCTCCACACAGAAGTATGAGATGAGAAGAAAGCTTTACCAGGCTTATGACGTATGCTTTGCCAACCCTCTGTACACATATTACAGATTCGACCTTTATTACAATGAATCCGGTCTGAAATTCGACATCAACGACGACGGCTATAAGGACATCTATAATGAGGTCTCAGGCACAATGTCCGATTATAAGCTTTTTGATGAGAGAGGCATTCCGGTCGTATATTTCGAGAGCTTTGACTATAACTATACATCCCTCGAAAAGATGAAGGAGACCAAGAACCTTAACCTTCAGGACTTCGGAGGAAAGATAAGGGGAACTCCATCTGACTGTACATATTTCCTCGATGAGCTTCTTATAACAGAAGACGTGGACAGGAATAATGACGGTGAGATCGACTGCTCGGGCGACAGACTCCAGATAAGGGTTAACTGCGTTGCTTTCATAGTTATCGAGTCACTCCTTAAGGGTTCTGATAAGGGTATGACACCTGCCAAGTATGAGGAATTCAAGAAAGAAGCTACCAGACAGACTTACTTCACAGAGTCATCAGAGACCTCTGCGTCATCTGAACCTTCCGGACCGTCTGAAAGCAGTATTTAAAATACATTACTCTTTCAAAAAATCCGACATTGAATCTGACTGCTTATGTTATACTAAATAAGATAAGCATAATAAGAAGGACATGATCGATGTCTAATACATCTGTAATCAGCCAAATATTCGAGTTCTTGGGCGAGCTTTTTAAGAGCCTTGGCGAAGGCACGCTCTTCTTTGGCAGCTTTTGGGACTTTATCAGATATGCGATCGATATTGCCCTCGTAACATTCCTTTTCTACACGCTCCTCATGTTCATCAGACAGACAAGAGCATGGCAGCTTATCAAGGGTATCGTTTTCGTATTGATCTTCGTAGCTTTCTGCGGTCTCGTCGGACTCGACATGGTCGGGTTCCTATTTAACCGCGTTCTCTATATCGTAGCTATCCTCTTCGTAGTACTGTTCCAGCCGGAACTCAGAAGAGCGCTTGAGACGGTTGGTCTCAGGACATCAAATGCCGCAAATCCTTTCAGACACAGTGAATCTGTAATGACAAGGGAAGAACTTACGACCTTTATTAAGGAGATAAGTTCTGCATGCAAGGAAATGTCCAGAACATATACCGGTGCTCTTATCCTTATTGAGAGAAAGACAAAGCTCGATGAACTCTTATCCCAGGAGAATGTAGTTACATTCGATTCCGAGGTAACGAGTTCCGTATTGCAGAGCATTTTCTATAAAGGTTCGCCCATGCATGACGGCGGCCTTCTTATCAGAGACGGCAGGATCATTGCAGCAAGATGCCATGTTCCGCTTTCAGTCACGATGCATTCTCTTGAGCGTGCAGGAACACGTCACAGAGCTGCAGTCGGTGCGAGCGAGATGGGTGATACAGTTGCTGTAGTCGTTTCCGAAGAGAGAGGTAAGACCTCTATTGCCGTTAACGGAAGACTTTTCGAGATGAGATCTGCAAAAGAGCTTGAAGCAAATCTCTCATATCTCCTTGGCCTTAAGGAATATGGCGCTGAGAATAAGAATTTCATAGGCAGGATCCTTGATAAGATCCGCGGTAATTCTGAAGATAAGTCAGATGCTGTTTTTAGTCCTGAGGAAGTTGAGAAGGCTGCAAAGGTTAAGACAGCTGCCGCAAATGCAACAGAGACAGCACCTGCAGAGCCTATCGTAGCGACTACACAGGTCGAAGTGGCAGGTGAGACCGCAGTGCCTATCTCTATCCGTACCAAGGAAGCGGATGAGACATCCAACTCCAAGAGAGTAAGCACGGCGACAAGGATCCTTTTCCTCGTTCTGTCACTGTTCCTTTCCACAATGCTTTGGATGTATATCCAGATCATCACTAACCCTGTCGTTTCAAAGAATATGACCGTTCCGATCAGTAAGTACCAGGATGCAGATCTGCCTGATAATATCTGGACGCAGTATCCTGTTAATACAGTTGATATCACGATCGTAGGACGTGCCAATACAATTAATTCACTTACAGCTGATGACATCGTCGTTTCTGTTGATTACAGCAAGATCGAAGATGATGATAAGGGCATTGTTAATCTTCCGGTTAACGTAAAAGCCCGCGACAACGGTGTATATTTCCGTGTCGACCGTCAGCAGCCACGGGAGATACCGGTTACGGTATACTCGGTCAACAAATGATTCTCATTGCCCGAATCGGGTAAGAGGAGGGCGGAAAGGATATAGAAATGCTTGAGACAAAAGATCTTATCGATTTAACACACACACTGGCCGCACCGATTCTTGAAGACAAGAAATATCCCTGGGAAGCATTGCCCCTTATAAAGGAATTCATTCTCCAGCTCGGACCTACACTTGATCCTGAAGTTTATGAGAACAAGGGTGAAGGCATCTGGATCGCAAAGAGCGCCAAGGTATTTGATTCCGCATACATCGCAGGCCCCTGCATCATCGGACCTGAGACTGAAGTCCGTCAGTGCGCATTCATCAGAGGCAGCGCCCTCATCGGTTCAAAGTGCGTTATCGGCAACTCAACAGAGCTTAAGAACGTAATCATCAGTGATAACGTTCAGGTTCCTCACTATAACTATGTTGGCGATTCCATCCTCGGATACAAGTCTCACTTAGGCGCCGGCGCTATCACATCAAACGTTAAGTCTGATAAGACTCTCGTTTGCGTTAAGAACGGTGATGAAGTAATCGAGACAGGCCTTAAGAAGTTCGCCGCTATCGTTGGCGACAATGTTGAAGTAGGCTGCCAGAGCGTTCTTAATCCCGGTACAGTAATCGGCAGAGGATGCCGTGTATATCCTCTTTCAAGAGTTAGAGGCGTTATCCCTGAGAAGCACATTTTCAAGGATAAGGATGAGATCGTTCCCATTGAAGAGTAATTGAGAATTACTTAAAGCAAATTAAAAGGGCACCCGATCGGGTGCCCTTAATCATTCAATTGTTTTTGTTATCAGACTACGCTGTCCTTGAGCTTATCGAAAGCAGCCTTTGCGACCTGTCTTACGTTAGGGTCGGAGTCTGCAAATGCAAGCTTCTTAACATATTCTTCGCAGTGCTTAGCGTGGATGTCTGCTGCAGCAGTAGCAGCTGCTGCCCTTACCATAGGGGAAGAGTCACGTAAAAGAGGAATAAGAGCCATTCCGGCTTCATAAGTAGGGCACATTCCCATTGCCATAGCTACAGTCATACGTACGTCATCTTCCTGGCTGTCAGCAAATTTGAGCAGCGCGCCAAGTTTCTGCTTCGATCCGAGTTTGAGGATTTTGTCTTTCAAAGCGTCAGTGCGTCCCATAGGTTAGACTCCTACTATCGTAATACTCAACAATATTATAGAGTAAAATTCAGAAAAAAACATCACTCTCACCAAAATAACCTGAATTATTTATAGTTTTTGGTATACTTTGCTCTATAATACTTTTGATTATACAATCAAAACTTAAAAATAAAACAATCTTTTATCATTTTTTGATTGTTTTGAGAGGTAAATTTTTAATGAACAGACTAACTTACGGAATATCCGTATTGATAATTTCGGGAGCGGTTTTTCTTTCTTCTTGCTCGACTAACTTAGGCCCGGAAACATTGCCTTCTACGACACCATCAACAGAACCTACAGAAACGGAACCTGAAGTTACAACAAAACAGACAACGCCTGAATCAACAGAGCCCGGCAGCGTAGCTCTTGTTACTGAGAAAGTAGTAGAGAGATACGGCCAGCTTACGACCAAGGGAACTATGCTCTGGAGCAGCAAAGGCGAGCAGGTCGTCCTTAAGGGCATGAGCTCTTACGGTATCCAGGACTGCATGAATTTCTTTACTCCTGATGTTGTACAGACTCTTGCAGAAGACTGGGGCTGCGATGTTCTCAGGATCACTATCAACGGTGACGCTGATACAGGATATATGAAAGAACCTGATAAGTATTTCGATCCGATCTGCAAGATCATCGATATGTGTGTAAATCAGGGCATCTACGTTATCGTCGACTGGAACGTCGGTTACGATAAGGAAGCAACAGAGACAAAGGCTGCTGCAATCGACCTGTTTACGAGGATCACGGCAATCTATTCTGATACTCCGAATCTTATTTTCGAGATCGCCAATGACGATTCCACACCCGATGAAGCTAATCCTATAAAGGATGAATGGACTAAGGTAACGGTTCCTTTTGTTACTGATGTCGTCAAGGCCATAAGAGCTAACAGCCCTAAGAGCCTTGTTATCGTTGATGCTCCTGGCAACGGACTTGATATCGGTTCAGTAGTGGATTCCAAGACAAAGCTCAAATTCGACAATATCGCTTATGCATGCCGCATCTTCTCAGGCACTCACAGTGAAGAACAGAGAGAGGCTATGCAGAAGGCTCTTAAGAAGGAATACTGCATGTTCGTTTCTGAGTGGGGACTTTGCAGCATCGACATGAAAGGCGGTATCTACTATCTCGAAAGCGATAAGTGGCTTGAGTTCTTATCAGAGAACAGGATCTCATGGTGCATCTATGCGATCGGAAGCAAGGTCAATAATGACTCTAACGCACTTAATCTTCTTTCGGACAAATATACTGATGAGCAGAAATCAGGCCACTGGCCTGACGGTCTTATCTCCAAGTCAGGACTTTATGCAAGGGAGCAGATCCTTTACGGTAAGGTAAGTTCGGAAACCGAAGAGACGACAACCGAATCTGCAGAGACTGCTGCAACAGCCTGATAAGGTGCTTAGGATATGCCAAGAGCCGGATATAGAGTAGCAAATGACAGGAGCAGGTGTGAGGTGCTTGCTCTTGAGACTGAACGTTTAAGGCTTTCTGTCCTGCGTAAGAGTGAAGCTCCGAGAGTAGCTGATTACTTTATCAGGAACAGGGAGTTCCATAAGCAGTTTGCCCAGACTCATACAGATGATTACTTCACTGCTTCCTTGCAGAAGAAGTATCTTGCTTACGATTGTGGGGCGTTTCTTGAAGGGACCCTTGTTCCGTTGTGGATAATATCCAAGGAAACAGGGGATATCATCGGAAGAGTGTCTTTCTTTAATTTTGCTTACGGAGGAATGATGTCCTGTGCGTGCGGATACCACCTGGATAAAGATCACACAGGCAAAGGATACATGACTGAGGCTCTGAAAGGTGCGATGGCATTTGTTTTCGACGAGTATAAGATGCACCGCATCGAAGCTTTCATACTGCCTGAGAATGAAGCATCCTTAAATCTCGTGAAGAGAGCCGGGTTCCATTATGAAGGGCAGAGGATCTCCTATATGCACATAAACGGGAGATACAGGGACCATGAAGCATTCTATATCCTTGAGGATGACGTGAAAACACAGGCTTTTCAGGCATAAATTTTGAAAAAATGTAAATTTGGCTTATTATGTAACAAAAATTAAATATATTTACACGCAAAGTATGTAATAATAGTGTAAATGATTCCGTAAACGTATAGGCGGAGGTGAGAATTGTGAACAAAAAGAGATTTACAACCGCACTTGCAGCAGCTTTAATGGCTGGCGTTATTTGTATTGGTGTAGTCGGATGTAAGAAGGAAGAGCCTACAGAGACTACTACCGAGACTACAGAAGAGACTACAACTACTACCACAACGGCACAGACAACAACTCTTACAGATTTTAAGGTGCCTATAGAAACTGCTCCTGAAGTTAACTGGACTGAGACAAAGTTTGAGTCACCCAAGACATTATATGTAAATGTTAACAAGAACGAGTTCCTCAATGTTAGAAATGGTCCGGGTACTACTTACGATAAGGTTGGTACTCTTACAAGAGGCCAGTCTGTAACTGTTGTTGCAGTAGCTAAGAATATCTGGTACAAGACACAGGACGGATTCTTTGTTTCTGAGACATATCTCACAGGAAAGATCCCTAACTAAATTTCTTAGTTGATTATTTTCAAACCTTAGTGTAATATACATAGGCACTTGATTTAAGTGCCGCATATGCTCGATTCCCATCACTCGCTCCAGGGTCATTAGCTCAGCTGGATAGAGCAACAGCCTTCTAAGCTGTGGGCCGGAGGTTCGAGTCCCCCATGGCTCACCATCACAAAGCGCTTCGTGTCTCACGGAGCGCTTTTGGTTTTTTCGGCTATAAATTGCATAAAAATCAGGCTCCCGATTTTACACTGCGGATATAAGGCGTTAATTGTTGCTGCAATCTGCATTTGATAAAATTTTATTTAGGAATTGGGAAGGCAATTCAAATAGTTATCTATAAAGGAGTCGGGCATGAATTGTATTAAATGTGGTGAACCTGTTGGAGAAGGCTTTAAGTTCTGCATGAAGTGCGGAACTCCCGTGGGCTCCCAGCCTGCACCTGGACCGGAAGCATCCGCTCCTGCTGCAGCACCAGTGGATATCAATCCACAAGCTCCGGAAAAGCCGTCAATCCCTTACTATCAGCCTGTCATGGAAGGCGGCAACATTACACTCCCTGTAGGCAGAAAATTCAGGGTCCGCTGTCCTGACTGCGGACATGTTCAAGATGATATAAAGAGGGATACGACAGCCGGTTTCCCTTGTCCTGTATGCAAGAAAGCCTACGCATACGGCGGCCAGCTCCTGATCTACAGGATGGGATGCTTTTATCCGCTTTATGCCGCAGCGCCCATGAGCATCGTTATAGACGGCTTGGATTACGGCAGGATAACGAACCAGGAGTCAGTCAGGATAATGCTGGCTCCCGGCACGCACACGGTTTGCTGTGGTAATATCGGCAACAAGCTCTCAAATCAGTTCCAGATCGTCGTAAGCCCTGAATACTATAACTTTGCGTTTAAATTCAATCTCGTATATCACGGCCCTTTTTCCTATCCGGGAAGAGGAATCCCCATGGAGTTTACGCAATGTGCTCCTGAGGAGATACCTGATATTTGATCAAACTCTTTTTAGTTTAATGTGACAAGGTTGTCCGTTTTTGGGACAACCTTGTTTTTTGCCACCTTTAGGCTTGAAGGATATCGAAATCTTTGTGATATAATCGAAAAGTCAAACCTACATATATATTATTTATTTTAAGGAGTTGGGAACAATATGCCGGGTAAGAAAGATTACGGCAATGAGAGTATTTCGATGCTCAAGGGCGAAGATCGTGTAAGACTCCGTCCGGCTGTTATTTTCGGTTCAGACAATCTCGAGGGATGCATTCATTCTTTCTTTGAGATTCTGTCGAACTCTATCGACGAGGCCAGAGAGGGGCACGGCGATAAGATCATCATCACCAGATTTGCGGACGGCACTATCGAAGTCGAGGACTTCGGACGCGGTATCCCTATGGATTACAATGCCAAGGAAGGCAGATATAACTGGGAACTCGTTTACTGCGAACTTTATGCAGGCGGTAAGTATAACAATAACTCATCAGGCGACTATGAATTCTCACTGGGTCTTAACGGACTTGGTGCGTGCGCTACACAGTATGCATCAGAATTCTTCCATGTAACTGTATTCAGAGACCATACCAAGTATGAGATGGGCTTCAAGAAGGGTGTACCTGTAACTGAGCTCATGCAGGAGCCTTACAGATTCAAGAGGACAGGTACGATCCAGCGCTGGAAGCCTGATACAGAAGTATTTACAGAGATAATCATTCCTCTTGAGACATTCAAGGAGATCATTAAGCGCCAGTCCGTTATCAACAGCGGAATCGAATTCATCCTTAAGGATGCCGAATCAGGCGAAGAATTCTCTTTCATGTATCCTGAGGGCATCAAGGGCTATGTCGATGAGTTGAACGACATGAAGGGCTTTACCGATACATATACATTCTCAGGTGAAGGCAGAGGCCGTGATAAGGAAGACCGTGATGAATATAAGGTCAGGGCTGAAGTTGCATTCTGCTTCAATAACGAAGTAAATGCTCTGGAATACTTCCACAATTCCAGCTTCCTTGAGCATGGCGGATCTCCGGATAAGGCTGTAAGGAATGCCTTTGTTGCCGAGATCGACAAGCAGATCAAGCTTAAGGAAAAATATAAGGCTAATGAGTCGAGGATCACTTTCCAGGATATAGCAGATTCCCTGATCCTTGTAACTAATACGTTCTCTACACAGACGTCTTATGAGAACCAGACCAAAAAGGCCATCAACAACAAGTTCATCCAGGACTTCATGACACAGCTCATCAGGGATAACCTGGAGATCTGGTTTATCGAGAATAAGGATTTTGCTTCAAAGACGATCGAGCAGATCCTTATCAATAAGCGTGCGCGTGAGAATGCCGAGAAGGCAAAGGTCAACATCAAAAAGACCTTAATGGGCAAGGTCGATATCAACAACCGTATCAAGAAGTTCGTTGACTGCAGAACTAAAGATGTTGAGAAGCGCGAGCTCTACATCGTAGAGGGTGACTCCGCATTGGGTTCCGTTAAGCTCGGCCGTGATGCTGAATTCCAGGCTGTCATGCCTGTAAGAGGTAAGATCTTAAACTGCCTTAAGGCTGATTACGCAACCATCTTTAAGAGCGAGATCATCACAGACCTTCTTAAGGTATTGGGATGCGGCGTTGAGATCAAGAATAAGCACACTAAGGACATGAGTGCATTTAATCTTGATGACCTCAGATGGAACAAGATCATAATCTGTACCGATGCCGACGTCGACGGATTCCAGATCAGAACTTTGATCCTTGCAATGCTTTACAGACTTACTCCTACTCTTATCGAGAAGGGCTATGTCTATATTGCCGAATCTCCGCTTTTCGAGATCACATACAGACCTAAGGGAAAGAATGCGCAGGAAGAGACTTTCTTCGCATTTAACGAGAAGGAAAAGGCTGAGATCTTATCCAAAGTCGATCCGAAGCTCTGCACGATCCAGAGATCCAAAGGTTTGGGTGAGAACGAGCCTGAGATGATGTGGAAGACCACAATGAATCCGAAGTCCAGAAGACTTATCAAGGCTTGTCCCGAAGATGCAATGAGAACTGCTGAAGTCTTCGATCTTCTCTTAGGAGACAACCTCGCAGGAAGAAAACTCCATATCGAGATGGACGGCAAGAAGTACCTCGATATGCTTGATTTAGGGTGATTTAAATGGCACGTAAGAAAAAAGAAGATATCAATTCAGATTCACTTAAGGCAAGGCTTACAGACAGCACTGCCAAGGACATGCCGGCTATCGACCAGCCGATAACCGAGATGCTCGAGATCAATTACATGCCGTATGCAATGAGCGTCATTGTATCCCGTGCAATTCCTGAGATCGACGGCTTCAAGCCTTCACACAGAAAGCTCCTTTATACGATGTATAAGATGGGCCTTTTGGGCGGCAACAGGACCAAGTCTGCAAACGTTGTAGGTCAGACCATGAAGCTCAATCCTCACGGCGACCAGGCTATCTACGATACGATGGTAAGACTTACGAGAGGCAACGGTTCATTACTTCATCCTTTTGTTGATTCAAAGGGTAACTTCGGTAAGCAGTATTCCAGGGACATGCAGTGCGCTGCTCCACGTTATACAGAGGTAAGGCTTGAGAAGATCTGCGAAGAGATCTTCAAGGGCATTGATAAAGATGCAGTCGACATGGTTGATAACTATGACGGCACTTTAAAAGAACCTACGCTTCTTCCTACCACATTCCCGGCAGTTCTGGTAAATGCCAACCAGGGTATCGCCGTAGGTATGGCATCTAATATCTGCTCATTCAACCTTGCTGAAGTATGCGCTGCAACAGAAGCATATATGAGAGATCCTTTTGCTGATCTTTTGGAAATCATGCCTGCGCCTGACTTTTCGGGCGGCGGCAAGATCCTTTACGACAAGAATCAGATGAAGGCCATCTACGATACTGGTAAGGGAACGTTCTCAGTAAGAGCCAAGTATCAGGTAGATAAAGCTAAAAATCTCATCGAGATCACTGAGATCCCTTATTCCACGAGCGTTGAAGCGATCATCGACAACATCGCAGATCTCGTTAAGAGCGGCAAGGCAAAAGAGATCGCCGACATCCGTGACGAGACAGACCTTGACGGTCTTAAGATCACGATCGACTATGACAAAGCTCTTCAGATTTACAAAGCTCGAAGATACTTTCTCATGCAATTTTAATATCCTTATTGACGGCTCTCCGAGAGTAATGGGCATTGCCCAGATCCTCGACGAATGGCTCAAGTGGAGAAGAACATGCGTCTGCCGTGAGCTCTCTTATAACCTCGATAAGATGAAGAAGAAGCTGCACCTGTTAGACGGTCTTGCGGTTATTCTCCTGGACATCGATAAGGCTATTAAGATCATCAGAGAGACAGAACTTGAAGCTGATGTTATCCCTAACCTCATGAAGGGCTTCGGCATTGATGAAGAGCAGGCTGAATATGTTGCAGAGATCAAGCTCCGTAACATCAATAAGCAGTACATCATCAACCGTATTTCAGACAGAGATAAGTTAAAGGAAGATATTGCTGATACTGAGGACCTTTTAAACAGCCCCAGAAGGATCAACAATCTTATTGCTAAAACATTAAAGGAAGTCGCAGAAAAGTACGGCCAGCCCAGAAAGTCTGAGCTTGTCGGCATGGAAGAGACTGAGACATTTGTTGAGTCTGCTGTTATTCCTGATTACAGGCTTCACCTCATGCTTACACGTCACGGCTATCTTAAGAAGCACACTATGAAGTCTCTTCAGAGTGCAGGCGAGCTTAAGACAAAGGACGATGACGAGATCTTCATGGGCTTCGAGTGCGAGAACAAGTCAGATCTTCTCATCTTTACTGATAAGTGCAATCTTTATAAGACGCACGTTTACGATTTCACAGACACGAAGCCGGGTGACTTGGGACACTATCTTAACAGCGAACTCGAGATGGAAGACGGCGAGAGGCCGATGTTCATGATCTCCACGACAGACTATAAGGGAATCCTTTTCATTGCTTTCGAGAATGGAAAGGCTGCAAGATTCCCGATCTCTGCATATGAGACGAAGCAGAACAGAAAGAAGCTTATTAACGCATACTTTGACGGAAGCAAAGCTATCGGCTTCATGCTTCTTGATGAGACGGAGGATCCGGATCTTATCGTTACCAACAGTCTTGATAAGGCTGCTGTATTTAAGGCATCCCTGATCCCTCTTAAGACTACAAGAACGACACAGGGCGTACAGCTCCTTGTATCAAAGAAGGGTTCCGTATTGAAGTCGCTTGCGCGTCTTGCTGAAGTTGACGTTCAGGATCCAGAGTACTACAGGATCCGTAAGGTTCCGGCAATCGGTTACTACATTAGAGAACATTCATTGGAGGCGAAGCAGGTTAGCTTTGACGATCTGAAGTGACGGTATTTTCTTCCGAGTATTACGTCGGTGATGACGAGATAAAGAACACAAAAGGCTACAACATTGCAGCCGTTCTTTGTGCTGTCATGATCATTGCGCTGACGATAACGACTGTCGTTCTCGGAAGTAAGAATGCTTATGAACTTGAGACGGTTCCGAGTTTTGAACTGGCGATAGATGAGGGCCGTTATTCAGATGCTCTTGAGATCTACCGCGGTATTCAGGATGAAGTATTGAAGTCTTCTCCTGATGACCAGGCTTCGAATGCTTCAAGAGTCCAGATGTTAACTGATATGCAGAACATCGTAAGGGAACGTGTTGATACGATATGCAACCGTATTGTCAGCAACCGTTATGTGCTTACACCGAGTGATATCAATTTCCTTGATTCAATGAAGGAACTTACGAGCTCTGTCGTATCCGAGAGACTTAACGGGATCTGCGAGGATTTCCTTTTAGGTAAGGTCGAAAAGCCTGTCGTTATGTACTTTTTCGAGCAGGTACAGCCTATAGGTAATTTCTCTGCGACAGCCAATCCTCTGAAGAGAGAATTGGACTTTATTGAGACGGCTACAGGTGACGTTCAGACTGCTGAAGTTAAGCTCAGTGAAGGAGATTATATCGCTGCCGTTCAGAAGTATACCCAGGTCGATAACAGCTATGACGGCTTCGTTGGTGATTACTGCGCAAAGAGAATCGCCGATATCAAGGAAACGATGTATGAACCGATGATGGCTGAAGGTGAACATCTGCTCCAGACGCTCAAGTTCTATTCCGCAGAAAAGCTTTTCTCTGACCTGGCTGTTATTTTCCCTGAAGACGAACTCATCAAGAGCAGTCTTCTTGAAGCTACGTCACATACAAGTGAAGTAAAGGAATACAGAGGCAAGATCGAATGCATCTGCGTAAGATCACTTATTGCGGATAACGAGGTCGCTTTCAGGGGCAGGATACATTCGCCCAACACCAACCTTTATCTTACAAACAGGGAATTCGAGAAGATATTGGAGAATCTCTATGAGAAAGGATATGTTCTTGTTGACGTTGAGGACCTCATCGACCAGAGCGATCCGTCATTCCTTCTCGAGCGTAATCTTAAGGTCCCTAAGGGCAAGAAGCCTTTGATCGTTGTTATCGAGGATCTTCAGTACAGCGTCTCTGCTTACAACTGCGGAACGTGCAGAAGACTCGTTTTAAACGATGAGAACCAGGTCTGCGGCGAATATAAGAATTCGGCAGGTGAGACCGTAGTAAGCAGAACAGCTGAAGCTATCGGTCTTCTTGATGTGTTTGTCGAGAAGCACCCGGATTTCACTTATGACGGCGCGAAGGGAATCATTTCCGTAAGCGGTCACGAAGCAGTATTCGGATATGTTGTTGCAGCAGGTGAGATCGAAGACAGAAATGCCGCTTTGTCAGCGTCAAACCTTCCTACGATCAACCCGACTAATGATGATATCGATCATGCAAGAGACCAGGTTACGGCTATCAAGAACGTGCTTGCAGATAACGGCTGGAAGTTTGCGTCCTGTACTTACAATTACATTGCGGACTGCCGCAATACGGAGAAACAGGTGCTCATGGATGACCATACCAAGTGGATGGACCAGATAGGAAGCCTGTTTGGAGAGGTTCATATCCTTGTATATCCGAACGGCAATTATATCTATGGTACGGATGACAGGGCTGTCTATTATAAAAACAGGGGATTCAGGATATTCTTCGGAGGCGGAGCAACACCTTATCACATTTATGGTGATAACTATCTGTTTGTTGACCGTGCCATGATGAGCTATAAGACATTGAACCGAAAAGCTTATAAGGAGTTGTTCGATTATAACGAGATCGTCGATCCTGTAAGGACCCAGGACTCTGATAAGAAGCAAGGGTAATATTAATATTACATTTCATTTTCAATTTCTTTGTTCACATAAAGTGTTTTTTATTATAATGTAAGTTGTGAAGAGCATTATTGCCTTCCCGAAGGGAGCTTTATTTATGGGCAGAATTGATAAACTTACTAACCTTACCGAGAAGGAAGAGGTTCTCTGGCAGGACAGGAAGAGATATTTAGGCATGCCCATCTCTTTTACTATTTACAGCTTCACACAGAATAAGCTCTACTATAAGAAGGGCATTTTCAACATCAGTTCTGAAGAGATCCTTTTATACAGAGTTCTGGATATCACATTCAAGCAGTCTATCTGGCAGAAGATCTTTGGTGTTGGTTCAGTCATTCTCACGACCGCTGATAAGACCACACCGGTTCTTGAGCTTAAGAATATCAAGACACCTGACAGGATCAGGAAGGCGCTGAGTACATTGGTTGAGCAGAGACGTGACGAGAAGCGTGTTACCGGCAAAGAGATGTTCGGTGCAGCAGGAATGTTCCACGATCACGGTGATCTTGAAGGCGTTGATCTTGACGGCGACGGAATACCTGATGTTCATTGATTGAGGTTTAAGTAGTGGAAACTAGGATTGACAGATTCGGAAGTGTTAGAGAGGACAAGATCAAGCAGCTCAAGGAGCTGATCAATGAGTCCAAATACATCGTGTTCCTTGGCGGAGCAGGTGTGTCCACGGAGAGCGGAATCCCTGATTTCAGAAGCGGCGCAGGCATCTACAATACCGAGAGCGGCACTAAGTACAGACCGATCGACATCATCGCACACGATTTCTTCATGGAGCATCCTGAGGATTTCTATGATTTTTATAAGCGTAAGCTCATCTATCCTGATGCAAGACCCAATAAGGCTCACAAGGCTCTCGTAAGACTTGAGAGACAGGGTAAGCTCAAGGCTATCATTACTCAGAATATCGATAATCTTCACCAGGAAGCAGGCAGCAAGTGCGTAATCGAACTTCACGGTTCGGTTTACAGAAACTACTGCATGAACTGCGGCAAGAAGTTCAATATCGAATACATCGCATCCCAGGAAGGCGTACCTCACTGTGACAAATGCGGCGGTATCGTAAGACCTGACATCGTTCTTTATGAAGAGAACTTAGAGCATGAGAATGTTGATAATGCTATTAAGGCAGTTAAGAAGTGCGACCTCATGATCATTGCAGGCACATCGCTTACTGTTTATCCTGCTGCTACTTTCGCACAGTTCTTAAAGCACGACAGGATCGTAATCATCAACAAGAGCTCCACATACATGGATCTTAAGGCACTTCTTACTATCCACGATAATGTCGGTGAAGTATTGGACAAGGTCGTTCCGAAGCGCATCTCAAGGAAGACAACAACTTCCAAGGCAGGAACAAAGAAGACGGCTGCGAAGAAGACAACAACAACTAAGAAAACAACTACTAAGACTGCTGCTAAGACAACAACGAAGGCAGCTGCTTCTAAGAAAGAAACCACTAAGAAACCTTCGGCCAAGAAACCAGCAGCTTCAAAGGCGAAGAAGAATGAAAGCTGATCTTAAGTATTACGAAGATAAAGAGAAGGAAATAATTGCCGGTCTTGCCAAATACGGAAGGCAGAGCGGCATTTTATCATTTTTAAGATTGTTTGCTTTTCTTGGTGCCGTGGCGCTTTTCATCGGCGCTTATGCAGCGAATATCCCGCTTTTATATGCAGCCGGAGCAGTTGTATTTATTGCTTTTGTCGTTCTCTGCATAATTCATGGCGGCATATTAGATAAAGTAAATTATTTAACCGAACTTTCCAAGGTTAACGCTTCTTATATCGCAAGGATCAAGGGCGATTTCAACGAACTGCGCAATATCGCAGTTAAGGGCTTGAAGAGGGCGGAGGACATCGGGTTTGCCAAGAACAGGCTTTACGGCAAGGACTTTGACGAGCCTGCCCACGATTACTGTCTCGACCTCGACATTTTCGGAAAGAAATCATTATTCTCGTTATTAAATGTTTCCGAGACAGCATTCGGCAGAAGAAGATTTGCTGACAGTCTTTTAAATCCACACGTTTCTGATGTTTCCGTTGATGAGCTTAAGGCAAAGCAATCTGCTGTAAAGGAGCTTATCAGTAAGCCGGAAGTCCTTCTGGACTATCAGGCAACAGCCAGAATGGGCAGGATGATCAAAGATCCCAAGGCTCTTATGGATTTTGCTGCCACAGGCGCGAAAACAAAGACTGCCGCAAACATTATCGCCATCTTGGGCTGTGTCATCTGGCTTGCGGTTCCTGTTGCTTATATCGCATTTCCTGACTATGCATCAGCTTCGTTACCTGCATGTCTTATCTTCAATCTGTTTATCTTCGTATTTGGCCGCACTTTCAATGAACCTTATCTTAAGGCTTGTGAGGGAATGCCCAATCAGGTTAAGACGATGCTTAAGCTCTATAAGATCTTAGGTGATGCCGGATTTGAAGATGAACTTATTAAGTCACTTATAAAGGGAAAGGCAGAATCTGACGGAGCATATGAATCTCTTAAGAAGCTCGATAATGCATTAAGATTTGCAGGTGTCCGCACGCAGCCTCTGTTCGCCCTGATATTTAATGTTATTGCACCTTTGGATTATCTTATCTCTTTCTTATTGGGCAACTGGGCTGTTAACCATGGAAAGGATCTTCCGTCTTATATCGACGGGTTATCTGAGATCGAATCCCTGATGTGTGCAGCACAGACAGGACTTGTTCTGGAAGAGAGCACATTCCCTGTATTCGTTGAATCGGATAAGGCTTCTGACAATGCGTTTTTCGAAGGCACGGATCTTGCTCATCCGCTTCTGGAACATGAGACAGTTGTCAGGAACTCAGTAACTATAGATAAGGATATAGCGATAATTACAGGATCTAATATGTCCGGTAAGACTACCATGATAAGAACCGTCGGTGTTTGCACTATCCTGGCAATGACAGGAGGTCTCGTTCCTGCTTCAAGCCTTAAGCTCGGAAGAATGAGAGTTATGAGCTCGATGAGGATCGTGGACAGCATCGAAGAAAATATGAGTACTTTCAAAGCCGAGCTCATCAGGATCTCAGGCATCGTTAATGCGGCAGGGGAAGAGAAGGCTTTGCTGTTCCTTATCGATGAGATCTTCAGAGGAACCAATTCCGATGACAGGACAGAAGGTGCGCTTACAGTATTGAAGAAGTTATCAAAACCTTATATCTGCGGTCTTATGACGACACACGATTATGCAATGATCGATAAGACCGAGACGGGGTTCGATAATATCAGGTATTACCATTTTTCAGAATCTTACACCGATACCGGAATCACTTTTGATTACAAACTTTCGTCCGGTATAAGCAGACAGTCAAACGCGAAATATTTAATGAAACTGGTCGGAATTGAGTGAGAAGGAGGTGTAAATACCTCAATTTTCCGTCATTTGTATCAAATTTATTGACTTAATGTCGAATCTCTTGACTCTATTTCTTGATTTCTTATTTTCCATTTATTAGAATTATCTTGGAGAGAAGGTGTTTAAGAAAGCTATGTTCGAAGGTCTTAGTAAGTATCTGTCGATTTGTTTGGATTACTCTGTTGTGTGGGAATGCTCCAACGGAGTCTGGTTTGATGAACTTCTAAACCTTTTTAATGACTATGGTATCGATTGTTATGTTAACGATACCTTTAAGGTTCTTCATAAGTGTGTAACTGCTCAGCAGGATCCGAAGGATAAGTATGTACAGCCTTCTATGCGTGCTTTGATGCAGAGCCTTCTTCCTACGAATAAGCTTCACCTTATCAATACATGCAATACGGAAAGATATATCGAGCTCGTTAACGATCTCGACTTTTCCGTCCTTCTTACGACTAAGAACAGTATTCTCTTTAAGAGACTTATAGAGAAGAAGCCTGTATATAATCACGATGTTGCTATTCTTTATCCGTCCGGACTTAAGATCTATTCTTCCATGCAGGAGATGATCGATGACAATCCGCCGCCTAAGCTCAGCAACCTCGCCAAGATCGATTCATTCCTTGATTCTGATGCCAGAGCCAATATTGGCGACATCGTCAATTACAACGGCGGTGAGAGACTTACTCTTGAGAAGAGGCTCTCGGGCGGTGCAGAAGGAATGGTATTCCTTACAGACAACTCAAAACTTGTTGCAAAGATATATCACAAAGGTGTTATTACGCCTTTAAGATGGGCCAAGCTTAAGAAACTTACGGAACTTAACATCACATCTCCACATTTCTGTGCACCTCAGCATTTGCTTTATTTCCGTAATGTCCCTGTCGGCTATACGATGTTTATCGGTAAGGGAACGACCTTAAGCAATGTTTTCGACGGTCCTGATGCGATCTTAGAGCAGTATCCTGACTGGACAAGACTTGATGTATGCGAGACATTGCTGTCTCTCATCGGCAAGTATCTGTATCTGCATATGCATGACGTTGTTGCAGGCGATATCCAGCTTAAGAATGCCCTGATCGAGTCATCAAATTCCCAGTATCTCATCGATATGGACAGCGTTCAGGTAGGTAACCTCCCGTGTCCGGTTGGTACTGAGGAATTTACGGATCCCAAGCTCTGGGGCAAGGATTTTGCCGGCTTTGTCAGAACGCTCGAAGATGAAGACTACTCTATTGCAATGCTCGTATTCTCAGTATTGTTCTGCGGACTTCATCCTTATGCCACAAGAAACGGTGCTGAGACATTAAGAGAAGAGATTCTGAATAAGAACTTCCCTTATACTCTTGATAACTCTGATACTGAGCATATTCCGCTCGGCGGATATGTTCATATCTGGGAATACCTGCCTGAGTATCTCAGAAAGATGCTCTACAGGACCTTCAAAGAAGGTAAATCCTATGAAGCTGTATGTTGGAGAGATGCGGTTCAGCAATACATGACCGAACTCGAGAATTTCAAATATGATGATGCTGAAGCTTATAAGCTTTTCCCTTGTGAGGATTATAAGCAGGTCAGTATCAATGTTGAAGAATACAGAGCAAAGCTTGCTGAAGCTAAGGATAATGCCGGAAAAGCACCTGAGCCGAAGCCAAAGTTCGAGAAGAAGACATTTAATAATGTGCCTTCGGGAAGATTTGTTTCTTCAAGTGTAGGAGAGTCCAGCAGCTTCAGACCGGTTAAGTATGATGACGACAAACCGGCAAAGAATGATGCGGCAGCAGCAATGCCCACACAGGCTCCTAAAAAGAAATTCTTCGGTTTATTCTGAGGTCTCTTTTGATATAATTTTATTTGTGCATAGCTTTTAACTTCGAATGTGCGGAGGACTTTTATGGCGGACGGTTTTTCTAGTTCAGATTTCGGTACAAGTACGAAGAGAAGACTTCCTATCTGTTTTGCTCTCGATACATCTGGTTCCATGATGGGCAACCCTATAAAGCAGCTCAATATGGGTCTTCAGAATTTCGTTACTTCGATCAAATCAAATGATGATACAAGATCTTCAACAGATATCGCTATCATTACTTTCGGTTCAAAGGTAGAGATCGTAATGCCTTTCGGTAAGATCTCAAAGGAAAAGGGCTTACCGGAGATCACAGCTTCAACGACACTTACACCTATCGGTGAGGGCGTTCTTACAGCATTAGAGCTCTTAAACGCACGTAAAGAGGGCTACAAGGAAATGGGTATCAAGTATTTCCAGCCCTGGCTCGTTGTTATCACAGACGGTGCCCCTCAGGGTCCTAACGCAATGCAGAATATGGAGCGTGCTATTGAAGCATGCAATGAACTTGAGAGAGAAGACAAACTCGTTGTATTTAATATCGGCGTGGGTTCAGGTGTTGATTTCGACATTTTGAAGAGACTTTCAATCAAGCGTGCTGAGCCTATTTCAGTAAATTCCGCTGACTTTGGAAAACTCTTTGAATTCCTGGGATCTTCTTCATCTTCGATCGTATCCTCGGGTATGAACGACGATGCACTTTATCATATAGATACAGAGCCGCAGGGCAAAGCTGTTGATATTGATGATTTCATGAAATTCATTAATGAGGATGACTGATGTATAAGGGAATTACTGTCGGTGCAATTACGACGATCGGCAATAAACATGTAAACAGGGGTACTCCATGTGAGGATGCCTCTTTTGCAGTTACCAAAAATGACGTCTCGGTAGTTTGTATCGCTGACGGTGCCGGCGGCAAGCAGTATACCGATGCTAGATTCGGTTCTGACTGCGCAGTTCACGTAATTACAGATACTTTGTGCGAGCATTTCGATGCTTTATATGCCGAGAACAGGGAAGCTGCAGTAAGAGGATATCTTATGGCCAAGCTCCGTGTTGCTTTTGCTGGCATCATGGAAGAGCGCACAATTGACGTGATCGACAGACTGTCATGCACGTTGCTCTTTGTAGCCGTAAAAGACAGAAGAATGATGATCGGTCACATAGGTGACGGCCTTATCGTAAGAATATCTCCTTCCGGCGTTAGCCCTATCTCTATGCCGCAGAACGATAAAGACGGTAAGACTTATTTTGTCACCGCAGCTCATGCGGACAACTATATGCGTCTTTTAAAGACCACTGTTGACGATGTCCATGCCATCGCTCTCATGACAGATGGTGTTCAGGACAGCGTATATAACGAGGAGGCAGGACTCGTAAAGCCTGTCGTTGCCAAGATGGCTGAGACTTTTGCTGAAGGCAGGGAAGAGGGCGAGAAGTCCATTCTTGAGACGGTGCAGAAATATATTGTCGGAGCATCCAATGCGAGTGACGACGCAAGCTTCGGCGTAATGTATTTCGAGGGCACACAAGCACCTTCTCCGGATGCTCTTGAGAGTACAGCGGCAAAGTTTGCATCATCAACTGAGACTTTTAAGGACCTGTCACAGGCGATCAAGCCGGAACTCGTAAATGCTCACGAGATCATCCTGAAGTGTGCGGGACAGGAAGTCCCTGCTTCAGAGGCTGAGCCTGAGAACGCGAAAACAGCAGAGACAGAGGCTTCTGCAGAGAATAAGGAAGAGATTAAGAAGGAGCCTTCCAGAGTCAGCAAGATATCCATTATCATTCTTGCTGCCGGAATTATCCTTTGTGTAATTGGCGTTATATCATTGGTACTTTCGCTTAAAGGATGAGTGATTTATGAGAGAAGAGAAGAAATACGACATCTTACCGGGTGTTGAGATCCCGGATATGAAGAAGATACAGGAAGCCGCATCAGACTTCAGCATTTCTGAAGTCGGTGATGTGGATATCAAGACGGTTTCTTATGAGCCTGTCTTTGAAGCTGCTGCGCCCGGTGTATCTCCTGAAGAGCTTGCAAGACTCCAGCAGCTCGGTGTTAAGGTTGCTGAAGACGAAGAGAGATCCAAGCTCGTAAGCCAGGCTAAGATGGCTAAGATCATGAACCAGGCTGTTCAGGCACCGTCTTCTATCGGTGACCTTAAGGCTTCCCATATCGCCCAGCTCGATGAAGAGAAACGTAAGCAGCTTGAAGAGAGCCAGAAGGAAGCAGATAAGCTGAAGGCTGAAGAAGAGGCTAAGAACAAGGCGCGTGAAGAGCGCCGTATCCTCCAGCAGAGGCTTTTGGAAGAATCCAGAGAGAAGGCTGCCAAGGAAGCAGAAGCAAGAGCTGCAAAGGAAGCAGAGGAGGCAGCCAGAAAAGAGGCTGAAGAAAAAGCTGCGAAGGAAGCTGCTGAGAAGGCTGCCGAAGAAGCTGCAAAGGAAGCCGCTGAAAAGGCTGCTAAAGAAGCAGAAGAGCAGGCCGCAAAGGAAGCCGCCGAGAAAGCTGCCGCTATCGCTGAAAGAGAAGCAAAGGTCCAGGCTGCCAGGGAAGCTGCTCAGAAGGCTGCAAGAGAAGCTCTTGGCCTTGCTGCAAACAAAGCAGAAGTCAAAGCCCAGGAAAATAGCGAAAAGAAAGAGCCCACAAAGCCGATCTGGGAAGTTAAGAAGACCGCTACTACTCTTTCTACCGAAGAAACATCCGCAGCATTCAAGGAATTCCTCGAAGACGACGATATCTGATAACAAAGAAACAATATCTGTAAATAAGGGGCTGTCTCTAAAAGAGATGGCCTTTTTTTACTGCATAGATAAAAATAAAAAAAGACGGTGTCTTTATCAGACACCGCCTTCGTTTGTTCTGGTGCACCTCCAGGGACTCGAACCCTGGGCCCACTGATTAAGAGTCAGTTGCTCTACCATCTGAGCTAGAGGTGCGTCAAGCAACGTGAGTTATTATAGCCATTAGGTATTTTAAAGTCAACAGGTTTTTTCATCAAAGAATCCTGTCATATCAATTGAATTGAAATTTTCTTCCAAAGGAAGCTTAACAGGACGTCCTTCTTTGGCTGATTTATATATACCTAAGAGCGTATCTACAGAGGAAAAACCCGCATAAGCATCGGCAATCGGGTTCTTATCCTCAATTATTGATTCTGCAAGATCCTTATAGATCCCAAGGTGCGGATTAAGCGCGCACTTATAGGAGAATAAGCCGCCCTCTTTAAACTGCTTACGGATATAATAGCCGTTCATCTTCTTTGTCTTGCCGTCAGTCTTAACTCCGTAGACGGAAATATGGGGCTTGCCGGAATCAAGACCCATCGACAGCTGTCCGTTCTCGCAGAAAACAGAGAATTCAGCCGTGTGCTTTGAAGGAATTGTAGCCGTTGTGCCTTCGATCTGTGCCAGCGCGCCGTTCTCAAGTCTTAAGACAGCCATTCCGAGATCTTCAGCTTCGATATTTCTTAAACGCTGTGCGATCATTGCGGAAGCTTCCTCAGGTTCTGAACCCATAAGCCATACAAGAAGATCTATAGCATGGATCGTCTGGTTCATGAGGGCACCGCCGTCACTCTTCCATGTTCCGCGCCATGCTGCACTCTGATAGTAATCCTCGCCGTGGCCCCAGCGGACATAGATCGTTCCGTGTGTGACCTTTCCGTATTTGCCTTCAGCGATATCCTGTCTTACGAGGCCAACGATAGGGAGATAACGGTAGATGTGTCCCATAGCGATCTTAAGACCGGTCTTCTGAGAGAGCTCATAGATCTCGCGTGCCTCAGATACTGACATAGTCATGGGCTTTTCCAGAAGAAGATTGGAACCGTGCTCCATAGCATATTTGGCGATCTGAAAATGAAGGCCTGAAGGAACTGTAACTGATACGATGGCAGGCTTTATCTCGTCAATAGCCTGCTTGTAATCGCTGTAGCTCTTAACGTTTGCAAAACCCTTAACAGATCCCAGGAGTCTTTTGCAGGACTCGGGATTTACATCTACAACGGCTTTAAGCTCAAGGTTCTTGAGTTTGGAAATTGCCTTTAAGTGCTTTTCGGCGACTCTGCCGCATCCTATAAGGACTACGGAAAGCGGTGTGGAAAAAGATGCTCTGTTAGAATTATCGGCCATTTATAGCCTCCATAAGGTGTTTTGCTTGAATTAGTTTAGCACAATAAGGATATTTATCACGCAATAATGATTATAATATCTTTTATAGGACCTTGTACCGGAGGTGATCTTCCATGAATATGAGAGATATCATTATCGCCAAGAGAGATAAGCAGAGCCTTACAGACGAACAGATAAAGTTCTTTGTAAAAGGCGTGACGGATGGCAGCATCCCTGATTATCAGATATCAGCTCTTCTGATGGCTATCGTCTTAAACGGCATGGATGAGCGCGAGATGACAACTCTCACACTTGAGATGGCTGCATCAGGAAGCCAGATGGATCTCTCATATCTCGAGAGCGTTCCTGTCGACAAGCACAGCACCGGAGGTGTTGGTGATAAGATCACGCCTATCCTTTTGCCGTTAATTGCGACATTTGGCGTTGAGACAGTCAAGCTCAGCGGCAGAGGCCTTGGTTTTACGGGCGGTACGGTAGATAAGTTCGAATCTATTAAGGGCTTTAATGTAGAGGTCGATTCCAAGGAATTTCCAAGACTTGTAAAAGAGACCGGCATGGTAATCTCCGGCCAGACACCTGACCTTGCTCCTGCAGATAAGATCCTTTATTCATTAAGAGACGTTACGGGCACTGTTGATTCCATCCCGCTTATCGCATCTTCGATCATGAGCAAGAAGATCGCAGGAGGCGCCAAGGTGATCGTTCTTGATGTTACATGTGGTTCAGGCGCTTTCATGAAGGATTACAAGATGGCAAAAGAGCTTGCTGAGGCCATGATCAAGATTGGTAATCTTGCAGGCAGGAAGACCGTTGCCGTTATTACGGATATGGACCAGCCCCTTGGAAGATTCTGCGGAAATATCTTAGAGATGCAGGAAGTGTTCGATACAGTTACCGGCAAGGGCGAGGAAGATGTTATAGAAGTAGTTACCGAGCTTGCTTTCCATCTTATTACTCTTGCAGGCAAAGATTCAGGCATGAGTCCTGAAGTATTAAGGGAAGAGATCCGTGCGAGACTTAAGGACGGGAGCTGCTTCGAGAAGTTTAAATCACTTATCAGGTCCCAGGGAGGCGAATTAAGCCCCTCAGGCTTGCCTGTATACGTCGATAAGCCTTTTGACTGTATGCATGTCAATTCTCCCGATGCAGGCTACGTACAGGGCATGAGAGCCGATCTGATAGGCCAGGCATCTGTTCTTCTTGGTGCAGGACGCCTTGCGAAAACCGATACTATAGATTACGGTGCCGGAATAGGATTCTTTGTAAAGATTGGTGACCGCGTAGAACGCGGAGATTCACTCTGTGCGCTTTACCAGGGAGAGAACAGTAACTTGCCCGAAGAAAGGCTTTTCGACGCCATGGACCTCATTTTAGAGGCTTACGAGATAGGTCCTGAGAAGCCTGATAAGAAACCTGCCATATTAGATGTCATAACTTGATTTGTTATACCGTTAATGTATAATACGAACAAATGTTTATATAAAGCAGGAGTACTATGACCAAAGAGCCCGTTAAGAAGAGAATAATCGGCATCGACCCGGGTTATGCGATTACGGGTTACGGCATTATCGATAAGACAGGCTCCAAGTTCGAAGTTATCGACTATGGAGTAATAGAGACTAAGGCGGGCGTGGATTTCCCGTTAAGACTTCTTGCGATAAATGACAAGATGAGATTCCTTCTTGAGCAGTATAAGCCTGACTTTATGTCTATCGAAGAGCTTTTCATGGGACATAACCATACGACTGTTATCGGTACAGCACAGGCCAGAGGCGCAGTTCTCGTTGAGGCCGGAAGAGCAGGTGTCGAAGTATTTGAATTTACACCGGGACAGGTAAAGCTCGCTATTACAGGCTATGGTAAAGCCGAGAAGAAGCAGGTACAGTTAATGACCAAGTCTATCCTTGGTCTTAAGGAAGTGCCCAAGCCCGATGATGCAGCAGATGCTCTGGCTCTTGCCATTACTCTTGCTAATACAGGAACTGCTTATGCAGGCAAGGCAGTCTCCGGCTACCAGTACGGAAGATACGGATACTCGGGACGCAATCAGGGATTTGTCTGATTTATTGATAGAATGTTTCTATATGTCTTAAGGAGAACTTGAATGTACGCATATATCAAAGGTGTTATAACAGAACGTAATGACCAGCAGATCGTAGTCGAGAATAACGGTATCGGATATCTCATTAACTGCCCTCTGGGGATCTCTGCAGAGATCGGAGGCATTGGTGATGAGGCAACCGTTTATCTTTACCAGAGCGTAAAGGAAGACGATATCTCACTTTATGGTTTTAATTCCAGAGACCAGAAGGAGATGTTCTTGAAGCTCATTACGGTAAGCGGCATTGGTCCCAAGGTTGCACACTCTATCTGTGCTGCATTGTCCGCAGAGCAGATCGCTGCAGCGGTCATGAGCAATAATGTGGCTCTCCTTACAGGCGTTAAGGGACTTGGCAAGAAGACAGCAGAGAGGATCATATTGGAGCTTAAGGATAAGCTAAAGGCGCAGCTCGGAGGTTCTGCTTCAGTAAGCGCCACACCTGTAGCTATGGCTGTTTCCGCAGGCGGAGACACCGGCGTCATGCAGGATGCTGTCGGCGCACTCGTTGTGTTAGGATATAAAGATCAGGAAGCGGCAGAAGCCGTAGCTGCAGGCTACGAAGAGGGAATAGGTCTTGAAGACCTTATCCGTAAGGCATTGAAGCTCGCTTCAGGTAAGAAATTCTCTTAAGGAATTAACTGTCGATGATGAATTTTAACGAACATGAGAATGAGGAAGAGCGCGTACTGGGCAGGCTCAGACAGCCGGGTGACAATGAGGAGAAGGCGTTAAGGCCGGTAACCTTTGAAGAGTACTCAGGCCAGACCAAGGTCAAGACGAACCTCAAGATCTTTATAGATGCTGCAAAGAAGCGCGGCGAAGCTCTCGATCACGTTCTTTTATATGGTCCTCCGGGACTTGGTAAGACTACTCTTGCAGGCATCATCGCATCCGAGATGGGTGTTGCAATGCATATCACTACAGGCCCTTCCATTGAGAAGGCAGGTGATCTCGCAGCTCTCCTTACTAACCTTAACGAGAATGAGGTTCTCTTTATCGATGAGATCCACAGACTGAATAAAAATGTTGAGGAAGTCCTTTATCCTGCGATGGAGGATTACTGCCTTGACTTAATGATCGGCAAAGGCCCTGCGGCAAGGTCCGTAAGACTTGATCTGCCGCACTTTACGCTGGTTGGTGCTACGACCAGGGCAGGTATGCTGTCTGCTCCTTTAAGAGACCGTTTCGGCATGATCCACCGTCTTGAATTATATGAGACCGAAGACCTGATGGAGATCTTAAAGCGCGATGCGGCTCTTCTCGGTATAGCAATAAATGACGAAGGTCTCAGGAATATTGCTTCGAGATCACGTGGCACGCCGAGAATTGCCATAAGACTGCTTAAGCGTATGAGAGATTTTGCTTCATATCTCGAGAAGGAGACGATCGACAAGGAAGTCTCCGACTATGGACTTAAGGCTCTTGATATCGATGAATTGGGTCTTGATGCAGTTGACAGAAGACTGCTCACATCTATCGCTGATATCTTTAAGGGCGGCCCTGTAGGACTTGAGACATTAGCTGCCTGCACGGGTGAGGATCCTATAACGATAGAAGATGTATATGAGCCTTTCTTGCTGCAGAACGGCTTCCTTCATAAGACACCAAGAGGAAGAATGCTTACTTTAAGAGCTTTCGAGCACTTGGGGCTTACTCCTCCGCCGTCATTTATTACCGGCATGAAGAATGCTGAGACAGTCCCGCCGCGTTATGAGAATATCTCTATCGAGGACTGGCAGAATTCCGAAAGGAACGGTGATAACAACTGATGGGGAAGATGCTCCTTCATTGTTGCTGCGGGCCTTGCGCCATGTATCCTCTGGATCTTTTGCTTACAAATGCGAAGGATCTTGATTGTTTCTGGTACAACCCTAATATCCAGCCCCAGTTCGAATTCGACAGACGTCACGAAAATCTCCAGAAAGCTTGTGACCATTATGGCGTTAAGCTCATATCTGTCGGTACCGAATGCATGCAGGAATATTGGGAGTCCAAGACTTATCTGGAGGAATTCGCTTCAAGGTGTGAGATGTGCTATGACATCCGCATGGACCAGGTCGCGAAGTTCGCTTCAGAGAACGGCTATGAGTCTTTCTGCACAACGCTTTTGGTAAGCCCTTACCAGCAGCACGATAAGATCGCTGAGATAAGTGATAAGAAGGCTTCACAGTATGGAGTAAAGTTTGAATACATGGATTTCAGGCCCGGATTCAGGCAGGGTCAGGATATGGCAAGAGAGATCGGTCTTTACAGGCAGAAATTCTGCGGCTGCATATTCTCTTTAGAGGAATCCAAGTTCAGGGATAAGATTTATAAATCTTTTGAATGAGGCTCTTTCGCTTCAACAAGAACTGAATAATAACCTTCGTAGATTACCATTCCGGGCTTAGCTCCCGGAATCTTTTTTACATGGGAAACAGGGCAGTAGTCGACTTCTGCCTTGAGCTGGCCGGGCTTGGAATCTCCCGAAGTCATGTGTTCTTCAAGGATTATTGCTTTCGAGAAGAATGCGGCAAGGCTGGCAGCTTCCAACACTGCATTATCGGAAGGCATTTCCTCGTTGGGCTTGGTCTTGAGGATTACATGTGTTCCCGGAAGCCCCTTAACATGGAACCACCAGTCGCGCCTGGATGCCACATGGAAAGTGAGCTGGTCGTTCTGGATGTTGTTTCTTCCGGCAAGTATCTCATAGCCGTCTGAAGTCATGTATCTTCTTAAGGCAAGAGGCTTTTCCTTGGTCTGGTTCTTGCCTGATTTGCCCTGGTTTGCTCTCTTTGCGGCTTCTCTTAATGCTCTGGAAGAGGCCTTTCCGGATTTAGCGACACCGACCATTTTATTCGGATCGCCTTTGTTATTGTTTGCATTTTTGCCGGAAGCAGAACCTTTTTTGAATCCTGAATCACCGGCGATCTCGGCTCTGATCTCTTCATTTATCGCATCGAGATCTTCAAGGCTTGATGCAGCATTAACGGCAGCCATAAGAGATCTTAAGTACTGGGCTGCAAGCTCATCTTCCTTAAGATACTTTTCTGCAAGTTCCATCTTACGCTTGGCCTTATGGAATCTCTTGTAGTAATCCTGGGCATTTCCGGAAGCATCGAGGGTAGGGTCAAGGCTTATTACCAGATCCTTCTGGCCTTCATCGGTGTAATCGGTGAGGGTAACGCTTGTCTGGCCCTGACCTATCATGTACTTGTAGGTGAGGATCATGTCACCGGAATGCTTATAGAAATCAGCTTTCCTGCCTTCCTCGAGATCCTGCTCATGAAGCTCGCGTTTCTTTATTACTCTTGCAAGTGCGGAGCTGATTATCTGCCTTAATCTGTCACTGCCCATATCAAGAACGAGCCTGGAATCTCTTGCTACATAGCTTAAGTTGATAGCTTCGGAGATGGAGGACAGCTCCTTGGATTTGTCGTAGCTTTTAAGCTCGACTATTGAGCAGTCAGAAGGTTCGCCGCTCTCGTCGTAGTAGACGCGGGCCTTGTATGTGCCTTCGACAATAGAAGTAAGGAAGTCTTTTACAGCAGAATTAAGCCTCTGGAGCTCTTCGCCTGATAACATGGAAACAGTCTTCCTGTCGTCTAAATCTGCCTTGTCCGTTATGTAAGCAGCGAGGATAGGGGACAGCCCCTTAATGGATCCGACAAGAGCCTTTTCGATCGGTCTTGAGAGCTCGGATTCCATGACCGGAAGAATGCCTTCCTTTGCCATTTTAAGAGCATCGTCAGGCAAGAGCTTATCCTGTGCCGGCGGATAGATATAGACTCTGGCAGGCATGACTTCCCTGACGCGGGATACCGAGAAATCAACATGCACGGCGGAATCCAGGATCTTACCGTTCTCGTTAATGAGGATAAGGTTCGAGAACCTTCCCATTAACTCAACTGTAAGGGTATAAGTCTTGCGGTCTTTAAGCTCGTCGAACTTGCTGACCGTGATCTCGATTATTCTCTCATAGCCGGGATTTGTAACGCTTTCGATGCGCGATCCTGCGAGATACTTTCTAAGCAGCATGCAGAATGACGGCGGCATTGAAGGATTTTCGATAGTGTTTTCAGAGAAGCAGATCCTCGGAGCACCTGGATCGATCGAGATAAGGAGCTTCTTATATCCGCCCGTGAATCTGATATGGAGAATTACCGTATGCTTATCAGGCATGTAGATCTTATCTACACGTTTTCCTTCGAGTTCGGTATTCAGCTCGTTTGAAAGAAGCTGACAGGTAATGCCGTCTAAGGTCAAGGTTTATACCTCGTCTTCGTATTCGTCTTCTGAACCGGCAGTATTCTTGCGCGAGAATACAAGCGTAAGAATTACCCATACTACAACTGCAATGAGGACCTCAATGCCCAGGATCTTAAAGAAAAGATCGTATTTATTCCAGCTGACAAGAAGGTCGATTCCGACGATCAGCAATACTGCAGCGATAAAGATAATGGGGGAAGCGGCCTTTGATGAGGCAAACTTCTTAACAACTCCTGCAAAACCGGTATCTTCCTTAACGGGTGCATTCTTTCTGGAATTACCGCGCGAAGAAGAACTGCGGGAAGACGTGCTTCTCGTAGTCTTTTTCGATGTGCTTCTTGAGTTCTTTGAAGAACCGGATCTGCCTGAAGTAGCCATTATCAGCCGATGTTCTCTTTCTCTTTGAGGAGCTTCTTGATCTTCTCAGTAGGATTGATAAGGCTTGAAAGGGAAGCATCGTGGTTGATAGCGTCGATAAGGAGCGCTACGAACTTGCAGAGGTTAACATCTGCAAACCAGGGAGCCTGTAAGAGCTCAGGTCTTCTGTAGATGAGGTTTGTAGCGAATACCTTATTGATGATGCCCTTTTCGTAAGCTTCGTTGAAGTGGTCGATACCTTCTGTGAAGAGACCGAAAGTAACAGCGCAGTAAACGTTGCGCGCGCCCTTTTCCTTCATCTTCTGAGCGATATCGATCATGGAGTCACCGGAGGAGATCATGTCGTCTACGATGAGAATGTCCATGCCCTCAACAGAGTCACCTAAGAACTCGTGAGCGATGATGGGGTTCTTACCGTCAACGATCCTTGTATAGTCTCTTCTCTTGTAGAAAGTTCCGAGAGGAACACCAAGGATGGAAGCATAGTACATTGCTCTGCCGATACCGCCTTCATCAGGGGAGATGATCATGAACTTGCCGTTTGAGAACTGCAGGTCAGGGATCTGACGGTACATTTCCTTGATGATCTGATATGTGGTAGGAAGGCTCTCGAAGCCGGCAAGAGGGATAGCGTTGGCAACTCTCTCGTCGTGTGCGTCGAAAGTGATGATATTTGCAACACCAAGATCGTAGAGTTCTTCGAGTGCGAAAGCGCAGTCCAGAGACTCTCTTGCGTTTCTCTTGTGCTGACGGCTCTCATAAAGGAAAGGCATGATTACGTTGATTCTTCTTGATTTGCCGGAGCAAGCGAGGATAACACGCTTAAGATCCTGATAGTGATCGTCAGGGCTCATTCTGTTGTCCTGGCCGAACATCTTATAGGTGCAGGAGCAGTTCATGACGTCGCTTATGAGGTAGAGGTCATGGCCTCTGACTGTGTTCTTTACGACAGCCTTACCTTCACCGGAGGAGAATCTCGCATTCTCAACGGGAATCGTATAATCCTCTCTGAAGAATCCGGGGTAGGTATTAACGATCTGCTCTTTCTGGTACTCGTTACGTCTCTTGTTGAGGTAGAAGTTTACCTTCTGTGTGAAGTCTTCGCTTCCTCTAAGAGCAATAAGTCCAATAGGTCCTACGGGCGCCATCGGGTTGTCGCCGTATTGGTCGTAGCGGGAATAAGCTCTTTCGTCAGATGCTGATGTCATAATTGCAGCCTGCCTTTCATGCCTTTATATTGTTTCTGTGTCGTCTTCATCTATGAGGTCACTGATCTTCATCTGGCTTGCGAGATCCTGTAATCTCGAAGTGGAGTGGATCAGATCGTAAATAGATTCGTCTGTGTTGAGCGCATCGATGATTCGTCCGATATAGGGAACCATGTTTGCCTGCAGATACCATTCACGGGTCTTAAGCTCTTCCGGTGCGTAAATAAGATTTGTCGTACATACGCACTTGAAGATCCCTTCCTGGTATTTTTTATCAAATTCTTCCAGTCCGTTTGTGAAAAGGGCAAACGGTGCGAGGCAGTAGATGTCCTTTGCGCCGGCAGCCTTAAGCTGCTCTGCGGTCCTGAACATTGTATTGCCTGAATTGATCATGTCATCGATAAGAAGAATGTCCATTCCTTCGACATTTTCGCCCAGATATTCGAAGATCTTGCCGTTCTGTCCGGGCTTGCCGGTGTATTTCCTGTAGAACAGGCTCAAAGGAAGGTTTAAGTGTGATGCGTAAAAAATAGCCCGCGATACACCTGTCTCATCAGGGCTTACCACGAGCGTGTGATCCTTATCAAGCTTGATAGAATCGAAGTAGTTCAAGAGGGTAGAAGTCATCTTAAACTGGCATCGCGGCATTTCGATCGACATGAGAGGTACCGCATTCTCGATTCTCGCATCATGAGGATCGAAAACAATGAGGTTGGATACGCCAAGCTTGTAAAGCTTCTTAAGCATATCTGCACAGTCATAGGATTCCCTGTGGGAATCAAGCTTCTCACGTCTGCCTTCGTAAACAAAAGGCATGATGACGTTTATTCTCTTAGCCTTGCCCTTAAGTACGGAAAGTATTCTCAGAAGATCCATGTACTGGTCATCAGGGGAGATAACGTGTGTTCCTTCAATGAGATCAAGGTCCATATTGTGGGAAAGGACGTCGGTAATTACGAAGATATCGTGACCTCTGACACTCTCGCCGATGGAGAATTTACCCTCACCGGTCTGGAATCTAGTGAGTTCAGTGTCGAAAATATAATTGTCACGTGCGTAGCCGGGGTCGTTGGCATAGATATTCTCGGGTCTCTTTGCACGGCGCTTTCTTCTGACGGAAAGATCGTCTGAAACCGCTTTAACTAATTCTTGGTTGGAAGTGTGCGCAATAATGCCGATAGGGCCGAATGGTGCCAATGTTATCGGCTTATAGTCTTTACTGACTTCCAAGTCACTCATGGCAACAAAAATCCCCCTGACGAAGCTGAAAAATGAAGCTATTTAAATGATATCTAAGTAACAAAATATTTCAAAGCACGGTAATACAAAAAATTGCACGAAAAGTGATGAAAAGATTGTTCATTATTTGCATACCTCATCAGAGAGGGCCTGCTTTAAATCATTTATTCCTGATTTCTGAGGATTGGTCTCACTCGAAGAAACCGCGAAAACACGGGCATCTTCGGCAAAATCAAGACTGTTTGACATCATCTGGAGCTGTTTCCTGACCTGTTGTGCAGAAAGCTTGTCACACTTCGTGAAGACCAGAAAGTAGGGAAGACCTGCACTGTTAAGGAAATTAAGCATTCCGATGTCATCATTTGAGGGTTCGTGTCTTATGTCGATCAGCAAAAGCACAAGGTCGATGCCTTTTCTGACTCTGAAATAGTTGTCGCAAAGCTCGGAAAAACCTCTGGATTTATCTTTCGAAGCTTTTGAATAGCCATAACCCGGAAGGTCTGCAAGTATTGCCTGGCTGTCCATGTCAAAATAGATGATCTGCTGGGTCTTGCCGGGTGTCTGGGATACTCTTGCAAGCTTTCTGTTTCCTCCAAGAGCGTTAACAAGGGAAGACTTGCCGACATTGGAACGTCCTGCCAGAACGATCTCCGGAAGCGTCTCGTCAGGAAGGTCCTTGATAGAACCGCAGGTCTTAAGGTGCTTGATCTTTCCGTAATTAATTGCCATTGTATATAACTCTGTCCATATTGTTGAAGTTGTCGTTTTTGTCGGCTTTCCTGTCGGTTTTTTGCAAAAGTTGAGACTAAAACCGACAAGGGTCCGCATTAGAATTTTAACATGAACGACTTTTATGGCAAAACAACAGGAAAGATAAGGCGTTTCCGCCTGAAAGAGCTTCTTCTTAACCGGGCAGTCACGCTTTTTAATGAGCTCGGACTCCTTGGTGAGGTCTTCAAAAAAAGACCTCTGCTTCTTCCGGCATTCTTGCTCCTGAGTTGTTGTTTTCTCAGTTATCTTACGGTAACCGGGATCCCGTCTGTTTGCCTGTGTATTTTGGTCGTTATTGTTAGCTTTTTCCATGCCAAAAGAACCCGGCCTTTTAATGTGGTCTTAACGGGAATAATGCTCTGTTCAATACTGATCTACAGCGGTTTTGTTATCTCATCACGGTTGAGTGCTTATCAGTTGCCCGGCCAGGACGAATTTTACTGCCGTATCACCGGTCTTTCGCGTGATCTGTCGGGCGATACTGATATTGTAGTTAAGCTCGACGGAGGTTCATATGCAGTGCTGAAATATTACGGGAATGACAGCCGGTATAAGTCTCTTAATACAGGTGATGTCATTATCGTGAGCGGGAGTATCAAAGATCCGGAGAAAGCAGGCAATCCAGGCGAATTCGATTACCGTGGATATTTAAGAAAACGGGGGATGCTTTATGTCGTTAAATGTGACAGTTTTGAGATAGCTGCAAGGGCAGGTTTTCCGGCTAATGTTTCAGGGGTTATCCAGAACCTGTTTTCCGACTTAAGAAAAAACACGATAAATGCCGTAACCAAAGGCTTTGACAGGTCTTCAAGGGCATTGGCGGCAGCGGTTTGCTTAGGTGATAAATCACTTATCTCAGAAGACATAAGACGTGAATTTAAAATGTCCTGCTGTTCACATCTTCTGGCTGTGTCGGGCACCCATTTCGCGGGCTTCCTCGTATGCCTTCCCGTGATCCTGAACAGCCTTAAGTTAAAGCGTAAGAGCGCCTTTCTCGTTCATTTCCTGTTCTGTATCCTTATAGGCTGTATGACAGGGTGGAGTGATTCGGTCACAAGGGCGGCCATTATGAGTGTTTGCGTATTTGCCGGGAGGGACTGGCTGTCGGCTCTTAGCCTTGCTTCACTCGTTATGACTCTGGCAGACCCGTTTTGCCCGTTGTCTTCAGGCTTCCAGATGAGTTTTTGTGCGGTCTTGGGAATAAAGGTATACAGTCCGAAGATCTCAGAACTGCTGACACGAATACATTTTGGGGAGAATCTGTCGACTTTGCTGGCTGCAGCTTTAAGCGCCAGCCTTGGCATGATCCCATTCTGGACAGATATTGCTATGAGGCCTGATATAGAGCATCTTCTGATCCAAATGGCAGGTTCGTTTGCGGCAGGCTTAACATGCACCTGTTTTGTTCCATGTGTCTTCCTCTGTGTTATGCTGCCGCCACTATCGCAGTATCTGTCGGCACCATTGCTTGTATGCCTTAAGTGCCTGCAAGGCATCGTTGAATTAGGAACGGACTTAAGCGAGAGGGGAGGCGCGCCCGTGCATCTTTCTGGCGGCTTTCTGATTCTGCTCGGAGCTGGTGTTTTCCTGTTCTTCCTGCCTCCAAGCCTTATAAGGAGGCTTCTGTTGAAGCCTGCATGCCTTTTGCTGGCTGTAATGGTGGGATTAAATGCAGTCTCAATATTAAAAAAGCCAGACTGCAGGATCGTTTTCGCAGATGTAGGGCAGGGAGACTGCTGCCTTATAATGACCCCATCAGTGACATGCCTTATAGATGCAGGGACCTATGAGGAAGGGGCATCTACGGTAAGTGATCTTCTGGATTATTACGGCATTTATCAGGTTGATGTTTGTATCATGAGCCACTGGGATGTTGACCATGCCGGAGGGATAGCGGCTTTAAGCGTTCAAGGCAGAACAAAGAGCATTTTGACCTCCTATGTGCCTGGCGAAGATGACCACGACAGGGATGTTGCTGATTTTTTCAAGGCGACCGGTCTTAAAGAACGCGAAAAAAGCGTTTTCCTGGAGCAACTGGATTCCTTATCGGCGGGTGACAGTATAGCTTTGTCTGATACTGTAAATATCGATGTTTTATATCCTTATAATTGCAGCGGCGGTGGTAATGAGGAAAGCCTGGTGCTTATGCTTAATGTAGCAGGGAAAGAAAAAACTTCGGTCCTTTTTACCGGAGATATCGGAAAACTTACAGAAGACCGCCTTGTTGCAGACGGAGCCTCTATTGACTGTGACATCTTAAAAGTCGCCCATCACGGCTCGAAATACTCCTCAAGCCAGGATTTCCTGGATAAAGCCTCACCTCATATAGCCGTGATCTCAGTCGGAGCCCATAACTTCTACGGGCATCCTTCTCCCGCTGCTCTCGAACGCCTGGAACTTGCCGGCTGTAAGGTCTTCAGGACCGATCAGGAGGGGGCAGTTATACTGGAGTATTAAATATTACAGTTTTCCTTTGCCATATTTTGTCCCATAAACCCCACTGGAAAAAAGAGGTTATTTGTTATAATCGGAACGTTAGGATAATTAGGAGAGCATCCGGACATTAAGTCCGGGGAATGGAGATTATGAGCACAAATATACGTAAAACATTGAGGTTTTTGGCAGCCGTGTCTATCGCGGCAGCTGTTTCCATGTCGTCTTTGACTGCCTGCAAGATCCCGGGCGGAGACATTGGCGGAGAGACAGACGCACCGACCGTTACCACTACTGAACCGACTGAGACTACTCCCAGTCCCACGCCGACAGATACACCGACACCTACACCAAGTCCAACTCCGGCAAAGCCACATATGGATATGCCGGAAGAGGATACGAAGGCTCCTATGTTCTTAAGCCTTCCTGAGACGGTAAGCGTTAAGGTCGGAAGTGAATTCAATATCCAGAAGCATATCGGTTATATCGATAACTGTGATGCTGAAGTAGATATCAAGGTTGACGGCGAAGTAGATACTTCCACTGTGGGAAGTTATCCGATAACGATTACTTTGACTGACGATGCCGGTAATACTAAGACAGGCAAGATGACGGTCAAGGTTTATAAGCCCAGCAATAGTGGCGGCGGTGGCGGAGGCGGCACCGATACGCACAAGACATTGGCATACAGCGACTTCATGGCAAGATATCCTGACAGCGATATCGCGTATGGCATCGACGTATCCAGATATCAGGGCGATATCGATTTCAATAAGGTCAAGGCTGCAGGATGCGAATTCGTTTACCTCAGAGCCATGATCTACAACAACGGCGAACTCGGCGAAGACCGCAAATTCGAAGAATATTACAAGGATGCAAAGGCTGCCGGTCTTAAGATTGGTGTCTATTACTATTCCACAGACAGCACACTCGATATGCTCCATGAGCACTGCGGTGAGCTCCTTAAGGTCCTGGACGGCAAGCAGATCGACCTGCCCGTAGCTTTTGACTGGGAGAGCTGGTGGAATTTCCAGAAATATAACATGAGCATTGTTGATATCAACAACCTTTTCTATGAGTTTGCGGATATCATGACTCAGAACGGCTATAAGACCATTCTTTATGCAAGCAAGTACTATCTTGAGATCATCTGGGAACCTGCAGGTTACGATGTATGGCTCGCTCATTATGTTAAGCAGACCACTTATGAGGGTGAATATACCATCTGGCAGACAGGTTCGATCGGAAGGATCGACGGATGTTCTGAAGACGTTGATACAGATATTCTCTTTAAGAGCAAGTATCCGGAGGTATTCGGCAGCGGCTCCGTGAGCGGAGGCATCCAGGCAGCAGAATCCGGCGAAGGCGGTTCTGTTGGCTAAGCCAAAGGCATTGCCCAAGGGAGTTTTGAATTCCCGTCAGATGCTTGCGAAAATCAGCAAAGAGTCTGATTCTTTAGGCCTTGTGCTTTTATATGGCACTGAGAACTATATGCTTGACGGTGCTATCTCCATGCTTAAGAAGTCCTGCCTTGGCGAAGGCGCTGAGGACATGGATTATGCCGTGATCGACACCAGAACAGGCGATAAGTTCGACATGGGCAAGCTTGAAGAACTCGTTTCCATGCCTCCGTGGATGTCACCTAAAAGGCTTGTTGTAATCAAGCAGTCAGGACTTCCCAACAGGGAATTATCCGATAAGGATATTGAGATATTAAAGGATATCCCGTCAACTGCGGTAGTAGTCTTTTTCGAGGAGACCGTAGACAGCAGGAAGAAGGCATTTAAGGCGTTCCAGCAGTATGGGACCGTTGCTTCGATGAGCGGTTTTGAAGAAGACGAGCTTACCGGATGGATCACAAAAAGATTTGCTAAAGAGAACATTAAGATCGGCTATGAAGCAGCAACTTCCATGTCTTCCAGATGTGCGAACAATATGATGGAGCTGGTTAACGAGATCAACAAGCTGACTCTTTACTGTCAGGGTAAGGGTTATTCGGAAGTAACACCTGATATCGTTGAACTTTGCTGTCCTCCTGACCTAAGCGGCAAGATCTTCGACATCATGGACGCATGCGGCTCAGGCAATGCCAAGACTGCTCTTGGAACCCTTGATAAGCTTATTGCCAACAAGGAGCCTTTGCCCAGGATCAGGGTTTCAATCGTAAATCACATAAAGGCTTTGATAATGGCCAAGGAAGCAGGGAATGCGGGTGTTCTGGTAGACCGGACCGGTATGAATGACTTCAGGGCAAGGAAACTTTGCGGCCAGGCCCAGAATTTCAACATGAAGAGCCTTATCTCGCTTTATCTGGCAGCTTCAGATTCTGACAGCGAGTTTAAACACGGTCTTATCGATGAACGCTATTCTCTCGAGATAATTTTGGTAAAAGCATCTGCAAAAACCAACACTTAATTAGTCCGAATTCATGAGTTTTTTCCCCATTATCCTATTTGACGTTAGGGGGCTTATGTCTTAAAATCTTCTAGTATTATTTATAAGAATGGAGATCTTATGGCTAAGATTCAGATGAAAACCCCGCTTGTAGAGATGGACGGGGACGAGATGACAAGAATTATCTGGAAGCAGATAAAGGACATCGTCATTTTACCTTATGTTGATTTGAAGACTGAGTATTTTGACTTGGGACTCAAGCACAGAGACGAGACAGCTGACCAGGTTACTATCGATGCAGCTAACAGGACTAATGAGCTCGGCGTTGCAGTTAAGTGCGCTACGATCACACCTAATGCTCAGAGAATGACCGAGTATAACCTCCACACAATGTGGAAGAGTCCTAACGGAACTATCAGAGCTATCCTCGATGGTACTGTGTTCAGAGCTCCGATCCTTGTTAAAGGTATCAAGCCCTTCGTCTCATGCTGGGAAAAGCCTATCACTATTGCAAGACATGCATATGGTGACGTTTACAGAGACACAGAGTTCCTTGTAGACGGTCCTTGCAGAGCTGACCTTGTTCTCACATATCCCGATGGAAGACAGGAGAGCCAGACGATCTTTGAATATAAGGACGCAGGCGTTGTCCAGGGTCTGTACAACACTGATAAGTCCATTTCCGCATTTGCAACATCCTGCTTTGAGTATGCATTGGATACAAAGCAGGATCTCTGGTTCGCTACCAAGGATACTATCTCCAAGAAGTACGACGGACGTTTCAAGGAGATCTTCCAGAATATCTATGACACACAGTACAAGGACAAGTTCGAAGCTGCAGGAATCACATATTTCTACACGCTTATCGATGACGCTGTAGCAAGAGTTATGCGTTCTTCCGGCGGATTTGTCTGGGCTCTCAAGAACTATGACGGCGATGTTATGAGCGACATGCTTGCTTCTGCCTGCGGTTCTCTTGCCATGATGACATCCGTTCTCGTTTCACCTAAGGGCGTTTACGAGTATGAGGCAGCTCACGGTACTGTTACAAGACATTACTACAGACACCTTAAGGGTGAGCAGACATCTACTAACCCTATGGCTACACTTTTCGCATGGTCCGGAGCATTGAGAAAGAGAGCTCAGCTCGATGAGCTTCCTGAGCTTGAGGCTTTCGCTGACAAGATCGAGAAGGCTTCTATCGAGACAATTGAGGAGGGCATTATCACAGGCGACCTCAACAATCTCATCGAGAACGATAATAAGAAGACGGTTACAACCGAGGAATTCCTTAAGGCTGTAGCTTCTAAGCTTTAATAATTTGGAGGAATTTTGAAAATGGGTTATTACAAGACATGGATGGATAAGTCAGAGGACGCTTCCAACAGACAGGAATATATGGAATACATCAACCGTTACTATGCACTCGAGAAGGTTGCATATGAGAAGATCCTTGGTGCATATCCTGACAACGCTGAATTCCTGAGCGGCACTGCAGCTGAGCTTGCAAGAAAGCTCGAATTCCCTAAGGATTCCATGGATGTATTCGTAGGATTCATCGATGGTATCAAGTCCAGCCTTACCAACGGTGACGAGCTTGATATGGAAGCAATCGACGATGACTATCAGATCAATCTTTCCATCGATTACGAGAAGCTTTACTACAACATGCGTGATGCAAAGGCTGACTGGCTTTACAACATCAAGGCATGGAAGGATATCCTCTCTGAAGAGAAGAGAAACGAGATCACAAAGGAATATCGCGAGAGCAACATGGCTCATTCCGAGCATATCGGACGTAACGATCCTTGTCCGTGCGGTTCAGGTAAGAAGTACAAGAACTGCTGCGGCAAGAAGGGCTGATCTGTTTTAAGTCAGGGGAATAGTCTTGAAAAAGCTTTTAAAGTCCAAATGGTTCATAACACTTATCGTTCTGCTTTTGCTGGCGGCAGGTGCTGTATTGAGCCTGATTCCCGGAAGTCCTGTAAAGAATCTCCTTAAGCCCGTTCAGCTTGTAGGATCTCCTTCACAGTCGATCGTTAAGAGAGCCGGCGATACCATAACCGACTTCTGGTCGGCTATTACTGACGGCGTTGCGATCAGGGAAGAGAACAGAGCACTTAAGGAGCAGATCGCGGATTTAAGATATCACCTCACGCAGAACGAAGAGGCTGCACTCCGGTATGAAGAGCTTAAAGAAGCGCTTCATATCAAGGATATGTTCAGTAACTACGTTATTTACGGTGCTTCGATCCTTTCCAGAGAATCGGATGAATGGTTCTCAACGATCAGGCTTAATGCGGGAAAAGCAGACGGTATCGTTCTTGAGGAGGGTAATTCCTACCCGGTTCTTGACGTAGAGATGAACCTGGTCGGCCGAGTAATCGAGACTTCAGATACAGAATCCAGAGTCCTTCCGCTTCTCCATGAGGGTTTTGCGGTTGCTGCAAAGGTTAACGCCGTCAACGGCGCGACATTCATGGTATA
>CACZML010000008.1 GCA_902782235.1 Oscillospiraceae bacterium | reverse complement strand
CTGGCAGAGAAAGAAGAATAAACATTACCCGGTCATAATAGATATGAAAAAGGCGCTTAATTGATAAGCGCCATTTTTATTGCCCGGTTTTCGAAAACAGCCCCTTTACAGTCCTCTCTCCTTCAATCCCTGAACGAGACTTACGTAGAATTCTCTGATGTCGAAGCCGTCGATGTTCTCGCGGTTCAAGTCGATCATGTCGGCATGGGAGATTCCGCGGAGACCGCGGTTGGTGAGGAAGTGGTAATCAGAACCCCACTTGAAGGATTCCTCGCCGACAAGGCCGTCGTTGTAGCCGTCAAAATGCTTTACGAAGTGATAGCTCATGTTCAAAGGAAACCTGCCGTTTACGGCGTGGTTGAGCTTGGAGCCGAAGCTCTGGGTGTAGATGCCGTCGAACTGGTATGCCATCGGTTCCATCTCTTTGTTGAGCTGCTCGACGCCTGCTTTTGTCAGATCGGTAACTGCCTTGATAAAGTCAGGGTTGGTGTCACCTGCGAGCTTTGCGCCTTTGTTATATGCCGCAGCGACGGTATTTCTGAGATTCTCGGGTGCCTTGTTCATAAGGTACTCCGCAAATTCGCAGCCGTGGTGCGGTGTATTGATGGTCGTAAGAGATGCAACATAAGGTGCCATGCCGAGCATGGAGACGCAGTATCTGCTGTCCAAACCGCCCTTGCTGTGAGCGATGATGTTGACCTTCTCGGCGCCTGTCTCTTCCAGACACTTAACGATGGCTTTCTTGATCTGCAAAGCGCATGTGTGGACGTCACCTGCGGATTCCTGGCCGCCGTAGTAGATCGTCGCGCCGTTCTTTATGAGCTCGGCGGGAACGCGGCCCCAGTAATTCAGGTGCTCAGAGTCACGGAAGAATACGCCGTGGACCATAAGTATCGGGTATTTTGTCTTGCAGACCTGCAGGGGCTTACGCTCTTCGTTGCGCCAGTATCTCTGGCTCTCTTCGCGGACTTCGCGTCCTGCGATCTTAACTATTATCGAGAGCACGAAAAGATTAGCAATGGGGATCATGCCGCAGAAGATGCCAAGAAGCCTCATTCTGATGCCTATCTGCTTTGATGTTAAGTAAACGAGGATGATGCCTACCCAGAAATAAAGGTTCAACAGACCGAACGTTACGCAGGCATATGTGATGATCGCGGGCCACCCAAGCTGTTCGTGGAAGAACAGTGACACGATGAATGCCGGAACGACCACGAGAAGCGTATACGGGAATACGGACAGGATGGTGTTGCCGTATGAACATGTCTTAAGCCTGAAGCCTGCGATGCCCGATGCATAAAACCCGGGAAATATGAATGCCAGAATGGCAAGCACTACTGTCAGTGCAATGAACCAGTAGCTGAACTGATAAAGAAAAGTCGAGAGGCATGACGCCGTAACGAAGATGCCGTCGAGAACTTTTATAGCCGGTTTTTCTTTAAACACTTAAGAATCACCTTCTTTAATAATCTTAACTGCCGGCGGAATTCGCCGGCAGCCGTAAATTGCTATTCCTATTGTATCAGCACAAGAGCGCTGTGGTTAGAGGCAATTACCAGCTTGCGCTGTCACCGTAGTTGTAATCGGTCTTTTTGCCTGAGTTGCCGCCATCGCCGCCACGGACCTTATTGGCTCTGTTCTGAATGTCCTTGATCTTCTCTTCAGGCGTCATCGGCTTCTGAGGTCCGTTGCCGTCTTCACCGCCATCCGGATCATTGCCTCCGTCGTCTCCCGGTGTAGGTGTCGGTGTACCGTTGCCTGTTCCGCCGGAAGTAGGTGTAGGCGTACCGGTGCCGTTGTCACCGCCAGGGGTAGGTGTAGGAGTGCCTGTACCGTTATCTCCGCCCGGTGTAGGCGAAGGTGTGCCTGAATCACCGCCGGGTGTAGGAGAAGGCGTTCCTGAATCACCGCCCGGAGTAGGTGTAGGTGTATCCTGACCGTCACCCGGGGTAGGTGTAGGAGTTGCCTGACCGCCATTCGGAGTAGGCGTAGGTGTTGCCTGATCCTGTCCGGGATTGCTCGTCGGAGTTGCCGAAGGTGTAGGCGTAGGTGTCTCATCGCCGTCCGGCTTGGATGTCGGTGTGGGCGAAGGTGTAGGATCGTTAGGATCTCTTGTAGGCTGGGGCTGGTCTTCAGGAGGTGTAGGCGTGGGAGTAGGATTCTCGAACTGGTTCCTCAGCTCCTCGATAAACGCGTTGATCTCGTTGTAGAGCTTCTGTGCAGCATAGTAATGACCCTTGTTGTCCTCAGTCGCACATTTATTCTCGGCGAGGATGCTCTTGGCAGTCTCGCAGATCTTGATAGTATCCTGATAGTTATCCTTTGTGATCTTCTTTACGTTGATGGGTTCAACATAAGCAAGAGCATAGTTAACTCTGATCTTGCAGTCGTAGGGATCTTCGGGCTTGAGATTCAGAGCCTGCTGGTACTGCTGCTTGGCCTTGGTGTGGTTCCTGAGCCTGAAGTAGAGATTGCCCTTGTTGAAGTGGTCGATATAAGGCTGTGTGAAGCCTAAGAAACCAAGCTCATTCTCCTGATATACGCCGCTGTCGTAGTTCTTGATGAACTGTCTGTTGCTGTAGTAATTTACGAGCAATATAGCCAGCAGGAGTGCGGTTACGAACCAGATTGCGATAGTTATCTTCTTCAGCATACCGTCACGTCCTCCTCTTTACGCTTATGAATTCATAAGCGAGCAAAGCTGCGAGCGGGATGACGAACCAATAGTAGACATCTGCATATCCGTATTCTGTTGACTCTTCCTGCTGTTTATCGAGGAGCTTCATGACATTATCTATGGTGTCATCAAGATCCTCCGGCTGATCCATGTGGATATATTCGATATTAAGGTCGCTTGCTATCTGCTTTAAGTTCTTCTCGTCGATCTTGGAGACAGCGGCCTTGTAAGGGTAAGATCTCTTATCCTCAACGAGGACTGTCTCGTCATGGAGCTCGTCGTAGTAGTGCATCTGGCCGCCCTTTGTCGTGCCGTAGCCCATGACTGCGCCGCCTTCGATTCCCTCTGCGATGTCTGCGAAAGAATCGAGTTTGTGGTCGTCGGTATTTTCGCCGTCTGAGATGAAGAATACGACGAGGTGGCCATCGTTAAGCAGCTTGGCATCATTGATCATGGTGGCAAGAAGCGGCTTGCAGACGTTGATGTTCGTACCTGTTGCGTGATAGTCGACCAGCGGCTGCATCGCGTCAACGACAGACTTAACGTACGAAGGATCGTCTGTAAACGGCGTTAAGAGATTAACGTCATTGTTGAAGTCGATGATGCAGAACTTAGCACCGGTCATTTTCTTCGTGATGTATTCGATGTCGGCCTTAGCGCCGTCCATACGTGTGACCTTGTCGTCGTCGTCGCCGTCGTAGTCCTCTGCCATCATGGAGAGTGTGTCGTCGACAACGATGATGCAGTAGCAGTTAAGCTTCTGTCTTAATACCTTAACTTCGCTCGAGATGTACATAGGTCTTAAGTTGATCGCGAAAAGGATCAGCACCATAAGTACCTGACGGATGTAAGGCGCGATGCCCTTCCTCTTGATCGCAAGAAGTGCAACGCAGATTATGACCATCAACCATATAGGGATTATCGGATGAAACGTAATATTGCCCATACGGTCACACTTTCAAAACGAATGCACAGAGCAGCATCAATGAAATTGACAGCAGCAAGAGCCTGAAAGGCGTCTCCGGCAATTCGTTCTCTACGATCTCATATTGTGTATCATCCAATGATGCCATCTCTCTTCTGAGGTTGGAAACGATCTCAGCTACAACTTCATCGTCTTCACCGTTCCAGAAGGATCCGCCGGTCATTTCGACGGTGTCCTGCATCATCCTACGGTCCGCATCCTTCATCATCTCGGTGCCGATACCGAATACCGTGATGCCTCTTTCCTTTGCCCACTGGCCTGCTTCAGGAAGCGTTACGATCTCATCGCCGATTACGGCATTCTCGTTATCGCTCGTAAAGATGATGATCCTCGTACGGTCAGGCTTCTCTTCAATGTCGTAGAAGTCGAGGACGGCGCCTGCAAGACCTTCGCCGATGATAGAAGAACCTCTGTCAGGGAAGCCTACGAGAGTACCATTCTCCAGGAATGCTTCGACCTGGCTGTACTTGGCACTCGGGAGGATCTGTTTATTCGTATAATCGAGTCTCATCTGCAGGCCCTCTTTGAGCGAATCGAGCTGCCTGATGATGTACTGATAGTCGTTAGTCAAAGGGCACAGAAGTACCGGTGATGTATTGAAGATAACGATTCCGAAGCGCTCGCCGTTAAGCTCTTCAACGATCTCCTTGAGCTTGTCGATGAGTGTCGCATTGAGGTTATCTACAGAGCTCGAAATGTCGAGGCAGAGGATGATGTCCCTGTTGTAGTTTGCGAGCTGCTTTGTCTCAGCCTTGTAAGGACGCGCCATGAGGTATCCGGACAGGATGATGCTTGTGATGATGAGCGCGATAAGGACGTACTTCAAGACTACGTACCATGCCATCCTTGTCTTATATATGGACTCTTTGCTGAGGTACTCAGGAAGATAGGCCTTCTTGCCGCCTGAATACTTTTTCTTGCGTCTTATATAGATGAATGCTGCAATGCCAAAGGCCACCGCAACAGCCACACTAATGTATAAAACTAACGGTGTCTTTAATTCCATTCAGCTACCAGTCTCCTTGATTTCTCCAGAGATGCCTTAACGTCACCTTCTGATATCTTGTCGAACTCCGGCTGATAGTATTCGCCGACGAGCTTTGTGAGCCCTGCAAACTCCGTGTTGCTGATCTCGGCTAATGTAAACTTATCAACTTCGGTTCCAGTTGCTTTATATACAAATTCTCTTACGACCTTACTCATGCCCTCGTAAGCAGGCCTGATCCTGGTCTTATCCTGATTGTATTTCTCTTCGATCTCATTGAGCTTTGCGATATATACGGCCTTGAGCTTTGCGAGGTCAGGCTTAACGAAGACAGCCTGCTGCTCCACAACTTCAACAACCTTCTCCTTCTTTTCCATATCCTTGATAAGGCTGTAAAGGACCATGAGAAGTACTATGACTGTGAGAGCCGCAAATATACCGCCGACTATCGCAATCGGTGTAACAGAGAAATCAAATGGTCTTCTCAAGTTAATCGTCGTAGGCATTTATCAGTTCACCAGCTTATTCTTTTCTAATAATTCAGCGATCTTGCTGTCGACTCTCTCGGCTGTATCAACTTCGACCCACGGTATACCATACCTGTTGAGCTTCGTGACAGCTTCCTTCTCAAGTCCTTCGACTATCTTCTGCTGCTGCCTTTTTATGCTCTTGCTCGTCGAAATGAACGGCGGGAAGTAATCCGAACCGTCGACATTGTAGACCTTCTTACCGAAGATGTCACAATCGCTGACCTTTATAAGGAGCACATCGTGGACCGTCGTGATCTGTCCCAGATAGTTGTCCTGAAGGCCGATGATGCCCTCCAGGTCGGTAACGATGACCACGATCATGCGCCTCTTGATGTTGTGCATGATGTGCTTCAGGATCCCGTTTAAGTTGGACTTGTTTGTTGGCGTCAGACACTTCGCATAGCCTTCAAGCAGGAACTCCAGATTGAGGAATCCGGTCTTAAAAGGTGATCTCTCCATCTTATCGTCGTGATAGTAGAGGCCTGATACATAGTCGCCGTTGTCAGTGACCATGTAACCCAGTGTGCCGCCTGCCATGAGTGCTACTTCGCCCTTGTCCTCACCGGTCTTGGTGGAAGCGAGCATTCTTCTGTTCGCATCCATGACCAGCATGATGTTGTGTCTCTTCTCGGCGATATACTGCCTTATAAGGACCTTCTGGGAACGTGATGTCGCCTTCCAGTCGATATCCTTGATATCGTCGCCGGGCACGTACTCACGGAGCTCATCGAAATTCATACTTCTTCCCTTATAAATGGAGTTGTATGAACCGTCGAGAACTCTGCTCGTAGCTTTGTCCGTAGCGATGGTCTTATAACGCTTCAGCCCGAACTTGATTTTCGAGACGTAGTCTAGATTCATGGAGTAACGATAGCTCCGACAATAGCATCAACGATCTGCTCTTCCTTAATTCCGTCAGCGATTGCCGCGAAATTAAGCATGATCCTGTGACGCATTACTTCGTGGCGCATAGCCTTAACGTCATCAGGTGTAACATAAGCTCTGCCCTGGATAAGAGCAACTGCCTTGGATACTTCCATGAACGCGATGGCTGCACGTGTGGAAGAACCCATAGCAACGTAATCTGCAAGGTTTGCAGGGATATATCTCTTAGGATCTCTTGTAGCCTGAACGATATCAACGATGTACTTCTTGATCGCAGGTGAGATGTAAACTCTCTTGCAGAGGTCCTGTAAGAACTCGATGTCTTCGATGGTTGCAACAGAAGAAGAACCTGTAAAAACATCACCCTCGATCCTGTTCAGGATCTCGACTTCCTCGTTAGCATTAGGATATGTGATTATTTCCTTAAGAAGGAATCTGTCCTGCTGAGCCTCTGAAAGCTCGTAGGTACCTTCCTGCTCGATAGGGTTCTGTGTAGCGATAACGATGAATACCGGAGGGAGCTTATATGTCTGGCCGCCGATACTTACGGATCTCTCCTGCATCGCTTCGAGCATTGCGGACTGTGTCTTTGCGGACGAACGGTTGATCTCGTCCAGGAGAAGGAAGTTCGCATAGACAGGACCGATCTTTGTCTCGAACGTATTATTTGTCATGTTGAATGTCTGCGTACCGATGATGTCGGAAGGCAAAAGGTCCGGAGTACACTGAACTCTCGAAAAAGATCCGCCCACAGCCTCAGTCATGACCTTGGCAGCAGTGGTCTTCGCAAGACCCGGCACGGATTCCAGAAGGACGTGACCATTGGCGATCATGGAGACAAGGAGTGATACTCCGAGCTGTGACTGACCTACGATCTTGGAATTGTAGTAAGTCCTGATTTTGTTGATGATGGCACCTGATCTGGCAAGCTCATCAACATTGATGTTCATTACGAGTTGTTCAGCCATAAAAACCTCTCATTTTCTGTACGTTTTCTATGTACGGAGGAACCTGAATGCACAGCCGCGGGCCTCGCGGTTTGCAGCTTTTACCGGCATTTAGTGTCCCTTACGCACGATACCGTAAAAATAATTTGACTCGCTTATTATACTATCTAAACGGCGTTTTTCTATTAATTTTGTATGAATGCTTCACTTTTACTACATATTTACAGGGGCCGGAGGACCTGGAAGGCGTTATTTCCAGGAGTTTCCGTTCTCGTTGACGTAGTCGTATTTTTCGAGCATATCGCACCTCATGATGGCGACAGTGACCTTGCCCTCAAAAGCCGGATCGGGCTCATATTCTTCAAGAGACGGCAGGAACCTGAGCTCCTTGTTGTCATATGTCATGTATCCGCCGACCCTCCGGTTGGTATCGTAGACCTGGACAATGATGTACTTGGCCTGCTGGTAAGACTTCTTGAGTGCTTCCGTCATGCAGCTCTCAGCATCGATCCCGTTCTTTTGGCAGAACTCTTTAAACTTGTCGTAGCTGTCAAAAGACATATTCTTGCCGATCAGATCCTTGCCGCCATAAGGAACGTTAACAATAGCTGTATTTAAAGAAAGAGACCTCGCTTTTATCGTATTTAACTGCTTCGTAAGGATCTTTGCTGCCTTATCCTGGGCCTTTATCAATGCCGGATCATCAGTCTTCATGGTCCAGTCACCGTCTTTGGAGATCAGGACCTCCTCCGAGGTCTCAGGATCCAGGAACTTAAACTCATATGAACCCATGTCATTTGCGGTATTTTCTAATGTGGTCTTTACATCAGGGGCAATCATTTTGCAGGCCTCATAGAGATCTCTTAATCCATCAATATCAAGAGTAAAAGAAGGCTCCGAGTATTCCTTCAGATACTTGACTGCGAGGTCACGGCCGGCCTGATCTGAAGCTGTACCGATTTCGTTTTTGAAATAATAAACATCGCCGTTATTTAAGAATAATATCTTATATCCCTGGTATCCCCACGCCATGTTGCCGTATTCGTACAGGAAGACGACGTAATCTTCTGCAGCTTTGTCGGTAATAAGACCACCGGAAACCTTATCTCCGGTGACCTGGGGTTCAGTCTGTTCTTCCGTGGTGTCTTCAGGAACATCAGCGCCCCCATAGATCTTTTCCGTCTCATCTCCTGCTTTGTTGCCGGTCTCCTGCTCTACAGAGTCCAGCGGCGGTTCAGTAAACAGCACCCCATCTCCGCCGCATGCGGTAATTCCCATAGCCATTGCTGCTGCCATCAGTCCTGATACGATCTTATTTCTAAGCATAGTAAGCCTCCCCTTATTTGCGGTCTTGCCATAAATACAGATAAAGAAATAAAAATGTTGCACCGGACAAAAAAACCGCCGCAATGGGTGTTTGCGGCGGCTGGAGGTAAAGTGCATTCCGGATATTCGGGTGACCGGAAAACATTATTTATGAAAAACGGGTAGTTACAGAGCGTTTTTACTGTGCGTCGGTTGCCTCTTTCGCTTTCTCAAATGCTTCCTGAGCCTCTGTTTCAGCTTCTTTGAGTGCCTCTTCAGCCTCCTTGAGCTGTTCTTCAGCTTCAGCAACCTTGTCCTTCTTCATTGCCATCTTGGAAGCCTTCTCTCTGGAAGCCTTGGAAGAGATCTCGAAAACAACTGCTGCGAGGAGAACCAGACCCTTTGCGATCTTGATCCAGTCCTGGTCAACGCCGACAAGGGACATGCCCTGGTTCATGACGCCGATGAGTGTAGCACCGACAACCATTCCTACGATCGTACCGGCACCGCCGTAAGCGGAAACGCCGCCGACGATACAAGCTGCGATTGCGTCGAGCTCGAATTCCTGACCTGCGAAGGAGTTAGCAGCACCTGTTCTTGCTGTAACAACCAGAGCAGCGATAACTGTAAGCATTGCCATATTGAGGTATGCAACGAACATGATGAGCTTGTTGTTGATACCGGAGAGACGTGATGCCTCGGCATTGCCGCCGACTGTCATGAAGTGACGTCCGATCGTTGTCTTCTCTGTGATGATTCCGTAGATGATGAGAACTGCGAGGATCCAGAGAACTACTACCGGGATACCACCGTCCAGAGCGAACTCGACCGTGAGGAACATGATTACTGCGACGATGAGCGCACTCTTAAGGATAACGAACCACAGAGGATCTGCGTGATAGCCCTTCTTGATCTTGTTTCTTCTGGTGTTGAGGTTGATAAATACAACTGCTGCCGCACCAAGAATTCCTAAACAGAGACAAGGTATATTGAGCTGACCCCAGGGTGTCTCGAAAAGCTTTCCTGTGAAGATAGAGGAAAGGCTGCTCGGGAAGTTGGAAATAGCATTAGTTGTAGATGCCTTTGTAAGAACCTGTGTTCCGAGACCACGGAATGCGAGATAACCTGCAAGTGTTGCGATCCACGGAGGTATTCTTACGTAAGCGATGAGGAATCCTAAAACCGCACCGTATAACAGACCGATACCGATAGCGATAAGGAGTACTACGGGTGTGCTGAGAGGATCAGCTGCTTTGACCAATACGGTCTGCATCTCACCGTCTACGAGCTGCTGTTCCCAAACGCCGAACCACTTGTTAAGGAGGTCATTTTCGACGGAGAAGAGACCGACGACTGCGCCTGCGAAACAAACGAATGAACCAACTGAAAGGTCGATATTACCACCGGTGAGCATACACATGAGCATGCCGGCACCTAAGATAAATACGTATGCGTTCTGCTCGATGAGTGAAGTTACGACTGACGGATCGAGCATGTTCGTACCCTTGATCACAAATGCCAGAATTACGAACAAAACATAAATTCCGAAGAGTGCTATGGTCATTACGTTCTTTTTAAGAACATCTTTCATACTGAAGTTATTCATGCCTTAGCACCTCCTTTCTGAGCAGCTTCAACATTTGAGGCCTTTTTCTTAGCTCCTTTTCTTCTCATCTGCATGATAACGTCGAAGAGAACTGCGAGGATAAGAACGATACCCTTAACAACCTTCTGATAGTTAACAGGTGTATCTGCGATGGACATGCCCTGGTTGATGATACCCATGAGGGCAGCACCGATGATTACACCACCGATGGAACCTGTTCCGCCGTATGCGGAAGCGCCGCCGATGAAGCATGCTGCGATAGCGTCCATCTCATAGCCGACACCGTATGTAGGAGTGGAGCCCTGAAGTCTTGCAATGTTAAGAACGCCTGCAAAACCGGAGAGGATACCCATAAGAGTATATGCACTGAACATAACCTTCTTGGTGTCGATACCGGAAAGTCTTGTTGCCTTTGCGTTGCCGCCGACAGCGTACAGGTTACGGCCGAGAGTGGTCTTCGTTGTGATATAAGCGAATATTCCGAGAACAAGAGCGATCCAGATAAGAGCTGTAGGAATTCCCTTGTAGCAGGAAAGCTTATAACCGAACCAGATGATTACGATCGCGATCAAAGCTGTCTTAATAACTACTGAAGAAAGAGCTTCAACCTTGTAACCCTTGGAGATGAGTCTCTTGCGGTTAACAAAAGTGAAGATTACAAGTCCGATTGCAAGAAGAGCAAATACTACAAGGCAGACAACGTTGCACTGCTGCTTTAAGAGCATGCTGAGCTCAGTTACTGTAGCCTTTGCTGATTCCAACTTTCTGCCTTCCCAGACACCGTCATCGATATTCTGCTGGAAAGCATTTATGGTTTTCTGAATCTGAGCAGGGTCAGTAGTAAAAGTACCCATTTCCCTGTAATTGATGAAACCTGCTTTGTAAGGCGCAAGCTTATCCACGATCGTAGGACCGGGGATGTAGCAGCTGTCGCCGCCGCCGAAGATATTCAGGAAGATCTTGTTATCGATGTCGATAGCTTTACCCTGCATGATGATATTTGCGAGACCTCTGAATGCCAACATTCCGACGAGGGTTGCAATGAACGGAGGAACGTTGCGGTATGCGATCCAGTAACCATGCCACAGACCTACCAAAAGACCCATAGCGATCATTGCGACAAATGCAAGGGGCCACATCTCGTTAGGGATGTATTTAAGGATCATCGCACCGACACCGCCGGCAAGGCAAACAACGGATCCTACTGAAAGATCGATATTACCACCGGTCAGGATACAGAGGAGCATACCTGTTCCCAATACGAATACATATGCGTTCTGGGAGATCAAGCTGTCGATGTTCATCGGATACAGAGTCTTACCGAAGGTTATTAAGTAGAATGCAATAACTACTACAACCGTAGCGATAAGCATCATGTATTTTCTTAGAAAATTCATTACTTTATTTCCGCCCATCTTATGCCTCACTTCCTTCGCCGTCAGCGCCGGTCGTATCACCTTCAACGCCAACGATGCAAGCCATGATATTCTCCTGAGTTGCCTCGGAAGCCTTCATCTCTCCTACGATCTTTGCCTGGTTCATGATGTAGATCCTGTCACTCATTCCGATTACTTCAGGAAGCTCGGATGAGATCATGATGACAGACTTTCCTGCCTTGGCGAGATCGTTGATGATGCAGTAGATCTCGTACTTGGCACCTACGTCGATACCTCTTGTAGGTTCGTCAAGAATGAGTACATCCGGATTCGCAAACATCCACTTGGCAAGGAGTACTTTCTGCTGGTTACCACCGGAAAGATTGCCCACGAGCTGCTCGACGGAAGGAGTCTTTGTCCTGAGCTTTTCAACATATTCCTGTGCTACCGCATATTCCTTATCGTTATCAATAAAGGTACCGTTGCTGACACCCTTAAGGTTAGCGAGTGTTGTATTTCTCAAAATAGAATTTGAAAGGACAAGTCCGTTGCCCTTACGGTCTTCCGTTACATAAGCCAGACCAGCTTCAATAGCCTGCTTGGGGCTCTTAAGAGTAACAGGTCTTCCTTTGAGGAGCAGCGTACCGGAAATACCGATACCGTAGGATCTTCCGAAAATACTCATTGCAAGCTCTGTTCTGCCTGCACCCATGAGTCCGTAGATACCTACGACTTCGCCTGCTTTGACGTTAATGGAAACGTCGTCACATACTTTACGCTCGGAGAACTCAGGATGGTAAACTGTCCAGTTCTTAACTTCCATCATGACATCACCGATCTCAACGTCGTGACGCTTCGGGAATCGGTCTGTGATCTCACGGCCTACCATGCCCTTGATGATCCTCGTCTCGGAGATATCATCAGTTGTAGCATCGAGTGTCTCGATCGTGGAACCGTCTCTTATGACCGTGATCTTGTCTGCTACATAAGAAACTTCGTTGAGCTTGTGGGAGATGATGATCATCGTCATGCCCTCGCTCTTAAGCTTCTTCATGAGGTCGAGAAGTGCTCTTGAGTCTGTCTCGTTAAGTGAGGAAGTAGGCTCGTCCAGGATGAGGAGCTTTGCATGCTTAGCCAAAGCCTTAGCGATCTCAACGAGCTGCTGCTTACCTGTACCAATATCTTTAATAAGTGTTTTCGAAGAATCTGAAAGACCTACCATCTCGAGGTACTTGTCTGCCTCTGCATAAGTCTTATTCCAGTCGATACACCATTTGCTTCCCTGTTCATTACCAAGGAACATGTTCTCACCGATCGTCATGTAAGGGATCAGCGCGAGTTCCTGATGGATAATAACGATTCCTTTTTTCTCGGAATCCTTGATGTTATGAAAATTGCATACTTCGCCGTCGTAGATGATGTCTCCTTCATAGGATCCATACGGGTAAATACCACTGAGAACGTTCATCAACGTCGATTTACCGGCACCGTTCTCACCGACCAGCGCGTGAATCTCCCCCTCTTCAACCTTCAGGTTGACATTGTCGAGAGCCTTAACGCCCGGAAAAGTTTTGGTGATGCTATTCATTTCAAGCAAAACTTTTGCCATGTGTCGCCTCTTTCGTTAGTTAAATAGTTTTTTGTTTTTTGCTGACGAGTTTTAAGTTTAAGTTTGTTTGTAGAGATGCGTTTGTTAACAAAGTAAAAGACTAGGAATACGCCTAGCCTCAATATACAGGCGGGGTTTCCCCCGCCTGTAAAAGGCTAAATACTAAAATATTATAAGCCGAGGTCTGCTGCCTTGTAGTAGCCGGAATCGATGAGGATCTTCTGGATGGAGTCCTTATCAGCGAATACAGGATCGCAGAGGTAAGAAGCAACCTGCTTCTTGTTGTTGTCGTATGTGTTGTTTGTCTCTACTTCCTTACCGTCGAGAATCTGGTTAACCATTGTAACTGTTCTCTCAGCAAGAGTACGTGTATCCTTGAATACGGACATAGACTGCTTACCAGCGATCATGTTCTTTACAGAAACGATGTCGCAGTCCTGACCTGTAACGATAGGCCACTTATCCTTCAATGTGTAACGTGAGTCGAGAGCGTTTACAACACCCTGAGCTGTAGAGTCATTGGAGCAAAGCCAAGCGTCGATCTGCTTATCAGCATAGTTGGAGCCGATGATGTTCTCTGCTCTAGCCTGAGCTGTAGCTGTTGACCATTCAGGTGTAGCAACGGAATCGAAATCCTTCTGGCCGGAAACTACTACGAGCTTGCCGGAGTCGATGTAAGGCTTAAGGATATCCATAGCGCCGTTGAAGAAGAATGTAGCGTTGTTGTCACCAGGATCGCCTGCTGTGAACTCGATGTTGAAAGGACCATCAGCGTTGTCGAGATCGAGCTTATCCTTAACGAACTGGCCCTGGATCTGACCAACCTTGAAGTTGTCGAATGTAGCATAGTAGCTTACGTTCTCATTGCCCATGATAAGACGGTCATAAGCAATAACGGGGATCTTCTTAGCAGCAGCCTTATCAAGAGCTGTACCGAGGGAAGAAGCCTCAACTGCAGCGATAACGAGAACCTTACAACCGGAGTTGATCATGTTCTCAATCTGAGAGAGCTGTGTGTCGGACTTGTTACCAGCGTACTGAAGGTCTACTTCGTAGCCAGCAGCTTCGAACTTCTGCTTCATGTAGTCGCCGTCCTGATTCCATCTCTGGAGATCCTTTGTAGGCATTGAGATGCCAACCTTCTTCTTTCCGGAACCAGCGCATCCTGTCAATGCAGCACATGCGATTGCAGCGCAAAGAATTGTTCCAAGAATTTTCTTTAACATTGGAAAATTTCCTCCTATTAAGTAGTATCGGCAATTCTTGCCACATACAAATTAACACTGGGTATATAGGAGTTGCATATCGAGATTCTTGAAATTTTTGGTAAGTTGACATAAGGTTCCGCACATTTTTAGCACAATTATGTGGTCGATGTGCTAAAAAATGCAGAATTGTGCTAAATACAACAAAAATGCCGCAAACGCGATAGTTGTATGGAAGAGATTTTTAAATTTTCGCGCGCATATGTGCGTATATATAAGCGATTACTTATAAACGTCGTCTCTCAGATGGAAGCCGCTGTCGATAATGATCTTGTCCAGATTGTCGACGGTTACGCCTGAAGGTTCGATCGCTACATAAGGGATCTGCTGGCTGCCGTCAAAGAATGTCTCTGTGGCATCGATATTTTCGCCATTTGCGAGCTGGACAGCATATCTTGCAGCCTTTCTGGCAAGCACATCAACGGGCTTGTAAACGGTAACAAGCTGCGTGCCCTCGACAAGTCTCTGGCATGCCTCAAGGTCACCGTCCTGGCCTGTAACAAAGATCTTGCCTGCGTAGCCTCTCTCGGCAAGCGCGTGGATCGCCTCACCTGCAAGAGCATCGTTGCCGCACATGATCGCATCGGCTTTGGATATCTCGTCAAAGTGCTCATTTACGAATTCATAAGCAAGCTCAGGTCTCCAGTTCTCGCAATTGTATTTCAGAGATATCTTCATGTTGTGTTCCTGGCAGACACTGTCAAAGCCGGCCATGACCTGGGGAACGTTGTTGTCTGATTCAGGTCCCATGATCTCAACGATCGTGCCGCCGTCAGGAACCTTGCTGCAAATGGCATTTGCCATCTCTTTTCCTACGGTCTCGTTGTTGAAAGAGATGTAAAGATCGGCATTGCAGTTCATAACAAGACGGTCGTAGCAAATGACCGGAATGCCTTTGTTCTTAGCCTCTTTGAGGATATCGGCAAGACGTACCGCATCTGCAGTAATTATGACGATCGCGTCGACGCCGATGTCGATAAAGTGCTTAATATGTGAGATCTGGACATCGACATCACCGCCTGCGGACTGGACATTTACTTCAGCGCCAAGTTCGTTTGCGGCAGATACGAAGACATCACGGTCCCTCGTCCATCTCTCGATAACGAAAGAGTCAAAAGACAGACCAATAACAGGTCCTGCAGCCTCAGTCGTCGGTGTGACTTCATTCTTCTCAGGAGCTTTGCAGCCGGCGCAAAGACCAAGAGAAAGGCACATTATTAAAGCTAATATCTTGACTAAGGTCCTGCGCATTATCTTTTGCCCTCCTTGTATTCGGTGGGAGTAACGCCCGTGTGTTTCTTGAAGATACGGGAGAAATAGTTCGGATCAGAATAACCGACCTCCGAACAGATCTCCTTCATGGACTTATTTGTTCCCTCAAGAAGTTCCCTTGCCCTTGCAACTCTCACACCGGTCAGATAGTCGGTAAACGTAACGCCCGTCTGTGTCTTGAAGACCTTACTGAAATAGAACGGGCTGATATCGTACTTGCCGGAAATATCATCAAGAGAGATGTCCTCCCTAAAGTTCTGATCGATATATTTCTTTGCCTTCTCGGCGACGTCTTCGGTCTTTGCCGCATTGGCAGCATTGATCATGTTGACCGCACGCTCGATATGGCTTAAGAACCACAGACGGAGCTCGTCGTAGCTCTTCATGGAATTGATCTCGGGAAGGTATTCGCTTCTGGACATGAAGTGGTAAACGTGGCCGCCGTTGCCGTATGCCAGACGCTCGCCCCAGAGTACGAATTCAAGCACCTTCAGGCAGATATCGGACATGGCACCGCCAGAGGATCTTTCCATCCAGTCGAAGAACAGATTTGCCTGCTCCTGTGCTCTTGTTACATCGCCCTGCGCGATGGCATCGAAAAGATCCTTCTCAGTCTTCAAAGGATAATCTGTATCGTATTCGCAGCCCTCCGGAAGGTCAACGGATTCTGCAACCGTCTGCTTCGTCTTAACAAGTACGGAAAGGGCTTCGCTGTATGAATCCGCCATATTTTCGAGCGGTTTAACGGGACCGATTCCGATCCTGAAATCGATACCCAGCGCTTCGGACAATTCCTTCTGAGCGTTGCTCGCTGAATCAACGATCTTCTGGTATTCCTCAGGCGTCAGAGAGCTCTTTGCACAGGGGATCAGGACAGGGATCTTGTTGCCCATGACAGAGCCCGTGATGCACTTGAAATTGTCGGAAATAACAAGAAGGACTGTCTCATAATTTTTCTGTGTCTTAATGCTCGCAGGAACCGCGCCGCGCATGTATCCGCCGGGTTCCCTGTCGCCGCCGACGATGGCAAGCATGAGACCGTATTTCTCATCGATCTCAAGGATCTTCTTATATTCTTCGATATTCTCTTTAAAATGCTCATGCGACAAAAGGTCCTGGATAAGGCCGTTCTCGATGATGGGCACTATTGAATCGAGCTTTTCCTTGATCTCGAGTTCCCTTGTTCTCTGCTCTCTTACGCGGTCGACTTCAACCATTGCCTTCTTAAGAACTGCAACGATCTGGGCCTTGTCAAAAGGCTTGTTTATGTAGTCGATAACGCCGAGATTCAAGGCCTGTTTTGCATAGTCGAATTTATCGTATGCGGAGATGACTACGAACACGATATTCGGGTTCGTGCGGCGTATCTCTTTCATCGCGTCGATACCATTGATTCCTGGCATTCTGATGTCCATGAATGCGATGTCAGGGCGCACCTCATCGGCGAGCTCTATAACGTGTCTTCCGGTCTTGGCTTCGAATGTCTCGAACGATCCCGGAAATTCCTTATCTACTATGAACTTAAGCGACTCTCTTACGATGCCCTCGTCATCTGCGAGCATTAGCTTATACATTTTCACCCTCCAGCGGTATCTTTATCGTTACGTGTGTTCCTTCATTCTTGCGGCTCTTCATCTCGAAGACTTCTTTGTTGTTGTAGTAAAGGTCGAGCCTTGCCATTACATTCGTAATTCCGACGCCTCTCGTCTCAGACGGGCGCTTCTCATGGTTCATTATCTTCTCGATGATCTCTTCGTCAGTGCCGATTCCGTTATCGCTTACGCGGATACAGCACATCTTGTCCTCGCGGTAAACGGAAAGCGTTACTTTTCCTTCGCCGGGCTCCAGATCCTTGATGCCGTACTTGATTGAGTTCTCGACCAGAGGCTGGATGATCATTGACGGAACCATAACATTCAAAAGACTCTCGTCGATGTCCTTCTCGAAAAGTATCTCCCCTGCATATCTTACGTTCAGGATGTACATATAGGAATCAACGAGCTCGATCTCCTCCGAGAGCTTTACGGTCTCGGAACTCTTTTTAACATTATATCTGAAGAAGTCTGCCATGTTCCTGATGTACTCGACGGTCCTGTCTGCGCCCTCCATCATGGCGAGCTGCGCGCCTGCGTTGAGCGTGTTGAAAAGGAAGTGCGGGTTGATCTGTGACTGCAGATATTTAAGCTGCGCATCCTTAAGGTGAGTCTCCATGAGAAGGTTCTTCTCCTTCATCTCACTCTGCGTGATGAGCTGCGTCCTGATACGCGCAATATAATCCTTGATAGACGCGAGCATCTCGTTAAATGCCCTCGTCACCTTACCGACTTCATCTTCGGAATAAACTTCCAGAGGCTCAACGTTCTCAGGTGAGCCTTGCGAGATCTCGTCGGCCTTTGCAGAAAGCCTTGTAAGAGGTCTTGTGATCGTACTCGTGAGGATGATGATAAGCAAAATGTTCATGACGGATGCAACCGCAAAGATAAGCACGCTCATGATCTCCGTGTATCTCAGTGAATTAACGAGTGCCATGTAGTTCTCGGAATTCGTTCTGAACTGCTCGTTATTGACCGAGTAGATATACGTGTTGAGGTAGTCCTTTATCTTGGTGCACTCATTATATTTTGCCGTGTATTCATCGATGTTCCTGCCTCGCTTTGCCTGGACAGCTTCGTCAGCGGTCTTAAGGTAAGTGTCGAGCATATTTCTGATATCGCGCTCCGAGAGCTTAACGTTGCTGTCGGTAATGTTGCTGTTGAGCTGTCTCATCATTACCTTCACGTTCTGGTATGAAGCGAAATAAAGCTCAAGATCATCAGTGCCCTTTGTCTCCAGATAGCCCGTAAGACCCTGATGCGTCTTGTTCAGACCGTCAGACAGCTCATTAAGACTGATGTTGCTCGCGAATACCGAGTTGATCTTATTAAGTGCCTGGTTCAGGTTGAAGTAGATGAAAATATTGACACCCATCGCAATGACGGATGTTGCCAGGAATACCGCGACAAGCTTACGGGAGATCTTCATGTTGGCAAAGAAATTAGCCTTCATTCTTATCTTCCTCCGGATAGTATTTCGCGACATTTGTCCTGTCGATCTTTATATATCCTGCAGTCGCATAATTGCTTGGCAAGCCTGTGTCGTTATATTCGTTAAGCAGGTTGATGCACTGCTTCGCTATGGTGTCCGCCTCGACAGTAAAAGTTACAGAGACAGAGCCTTTCTCGATAGCTTTTAAGATAGTCTCCGAATCGTAGTATCCGAGGATCTTGGTCTTTCCTACCAGGTTCTTCTCGACGATACACTGGATCGTACTTTCCGTCGTACGGTCGTTCAGGCAGACGATGACATCAGGAATGTTATTCTGCTTATCGAGCTCATCAAGCTTCTTCATGATCTTTTCCTGCGTCGCAAACGGAGTGGACGTGTCTACCGTATAGCTTGAGAGCGAGACCGTGCCTCCCGCCATAAATGCCATGATGCTTCTGTAGATCGTATCATCGGAGTTTCTCGTATCGGTATCAAGCAGTATAACGGCGTTAAGCGTAGATGCCGTCGGTTTCTCGCCTCTCAGCTTCGCCAATTGACGTCCGTATTCTTTACCAAGATCAACGTTGTTAAGGTTAACGAAACTCGTTCTCGAAGATTCTTCACAGTCGGACAGAACAGTAACAACCGGAATATTGTTTTCTATCGCTTTTTTGCACAGTGCGCTAGTCTCTGCGGAATTATCACCCTCAAGGATGATTCCGTCCACTTTCGAGCTTATCGCAATATTTATACGGTCAGCTTTTGAATAGTTCTTGGTCAGGTTCTGGCCGGTCATCTCGACATAGCAGCCGTTCTGCTGTGCATACTCCGTGATCTCTTTATAGATGCGTTTGGAGAGCTGGCTGTCAGGGTCTTCCGCAATATAAGCGTAGAGTCTAGGGTATTCCGTATAGACTTCTTCCTGGACCTCGCCTAGGCGCCTGATCATGTCCCTGTAGAAAACAAGTCCTGCGACCGTCGCGAAAAAAAGAACGAGCACTATGCCCGCCAGTATCGTGACTGCCAATCTGTTTTTTGAGACTCTGATCTTCTTCATGCCGTTAATTATACTCTATAGATTTCTTGTGCGCATTATTATTAGGCAAGGACCTCTAACAGCGTTCGGCTTGGGTGAGTGATGAGAAGTGACACGTTTCAGGTATCTGTTTGTGTCACCTGGCGGCAATTTTCGGGAAATTGCTAAATAGTGACACGATTTGACCCATTGAACGTGTCACTCTACATCACAGTTAATATTTTTTGCACACAACAAAAAACGGCGGGAATTCCCGCCGTCTGTAGTTGCTTGTTTGGTGATGATTACTCTATGTCACTATTCAGCTCATCGAACATCTTCTTTACCGAAGGTGCATTCTTAGTGAGCTTCTTGATGGAAAGATCATCAGCCTTGTCATTGGCAAGACGCAGATTGTTCTCGGAAGACTGGAGCGCCTTCTTGACCTTCTCAAGGTGATCGATAGTCTTATCGATTTCTTCGATAGCTGTCTGGAACTTCTCTGATGCGATCCTGTAATTACGGCCGAAAGCATCCTTAAATTCCTGCATATTGCTCTCGAAATTAACGAGGTCAAGCTGCTGGTTCCTGACAACTGCAAGTTCCTTCTGGTACTGCAGGGAATTGAGTGCGGCATTCCTCAGGAGAGTGATCATGGGAATAAAGAACTGCGGTCTTATGACATACATCTTCGGATACTTGTAAGAGACGTCGACGATGCCGTTGTTGTAGAGCTCATTGTCTGCTTCGAGGAGCGATACGAGAACTGCATATTCACAGCCCTTCTCATTCCTGTCCTTATCGAGTTCTTTGAAGAAATCCTCATTCTTGTGCTTGGTCGCAGTAGTATCCATCTCATTCTTCATCTCGAACATGATCGAGATGAATTCCTGGCCTTCATCAAAATCCCTGAAGATAAAATCGCCCTTACTGTTAGTCTCGCTGACCTTGTTGTCCTTCTCGAAATACGCAGCCGGAAAAGCTGTCATGCGGATGGCGTTAAACTGGTTCTGGCAGTGCTGCTCGAGGCTCTCGCCGACCATCTTCGTGGACTGGCGGGCCTTAAAATCCTTATACTGCTCGATCTGCTCATCCTTAAGCTTAAGCTGGGTCTTGTAGGTCTCTTCAAGACTCTTCTCCTTAAGCGCACTCTCATTCTTCTGATTAGCGAGCTGGCTCTTAAGATCGATGACAGCCGCATTGATATCAGCAATCTCCTTGTCCTTATCGCGGATCGCTTCGCTGACGGCAAGCTTCTTCTCGGAATCGCCCATGGAAATCTGGTTCTTGAGCTTCTGGATCTCCATCTCCTTGTTCGCGAGCTCACGGTCCTTATCGCTGATGACTTGAGCAAAGGTCTTCTCCTGCTGCATCTGTGCCATCTTGATATCGCTCTTGTTCTTATCCTCCAATTCCTTGGCGCGCTTATGAAGCTCCTCTTCAAAAGCTTCATTCCTTACCTGGCTCAAAAGCTCGGCATAACCGGACTCGTCAACCTGGAAAACCTCTCCGCACTTCGGGCACTTGATCTCATGCATACTGATAATCCTCCCTGTTCAACTTTATGGATTTATTATATACAATCCGGCTCCTTTTAGACGGACAATAAACGGACTTATCATCATTATATCTTCGGTTTTGCGGCCATTTTTGGACAGCAGTGCGTCAACCTGCTTCAGCTTGTTGACGCCTATTTTCCATGACGATATAATGAACTTACAGATGAGGTGTTACCGGTCGACGGCTGCCCTCAAGTTTAGGTTTTAACCGCCTAAGTTTTCAAGGCTACGGGCGGTTTTTTAATGCCTGGTTTTCACACACAGAGCAATGATCGCAACTATCATAAGTCCGATATTGATAACAATATTCAAGAGCTCATAATCTGTCATACAATCACCTCCATTCTCCTCGAAAGGGGTAATGGAGGGCAACCGCCTTCCGTTGGAGGTAACACCTCGTAAAAATCATAGTTGATATACTTGCTCAAAGCATTAACTTAATGGGACAACAAACAGGTCCTTGACCAATAAGTTAAAACTCTGTCCTAAAAACCGAATTGACATAAAAAACGCCCGGAAAACTCCCGGGCGGTTTTTTATCAACTTTTCCGCTTACTTCTTGTGTCTGTTTTTGTAGTCGTCCCTGATCTCGGCAAGCATCTCGTCGGAGTCGAATGCTGCATTCATTTCCGCAGATGATTTGCAGGCTCTTGCACAGGAGACCATCTTGGACATGACCTGATAGTTGAGTGCTGTTCCGGCGCCATCACACTCGAATCTGACGGCTCTGCTCTTGTCGACGCCGAACTGGTTTGCAACGTTTACCGCATCGATGTTCGCACCGAGGAAAATGAACTCCCAATGATACTTTTCCTTCTGCCTTTCGACCATCTTTTTGACTTTGTTGTATGAGTATTCCCTGCTGCAGTTTTCCATGCCGTCAGTTGTTATGATGAACAGAGTCTTCTCCGGAACATCCTCATCTCTCGCATATTTGTGGATGTTTCCGATGTGGTGGATCGCGCCGCCGACTGCATCAAGGAGCGCTGTCGAACCTCTTACGAAGTATTCCTTTTCAGTGATGGGTTCGATCTTGGCAAGCGGAACTCTGTCGTGCAGGATCTCTGACTCGTGGTCGAAAAGGACTGTCGAGATTATCGCCTCACCCTCTTCATTTTTCTGCTTCTCGATCATGGAGTTGTATCCGCCGATCGTGTCATTTTCGAGACCACCCATTGAACCGCTTCGGTCAAGGATAAATACGATTTCTGTCAATCCCTTTTTCATTTCCGTTTCCTCGCTTTCCGCCGCCTTTACTGCGGCACACTTTTTTGTTGCCAGCCTGCCGTTATTCCGTCGGCTTCTGTTCCTTTGTGGCTTCAGTATAGGTGGTTTGAGGAGGTCAGGGGTCGCTTTGGAAGCGACATTTTAAGGTCAGCCCAGAAGTGGTTCGTTGTGCTGGCATAGAGCCAGGTTGATCGTCATGATCTCGTATACTTCATTCTCGATGAAATACTGCACGATAAGATCTGTTTTGCTCGACGGCGAGAATGCATATCCCGCGCGGCCAAGGAAGTCTTTTGCTTCGTCGATATTGAGCTTTAATGCCAGAGCAAATGCAAGTGCAGTTTTCTTCTTCGGAAGATAATTTTTGTCCGTCCTGATCTTCGAGAAGTGCTTTCTGTCGACGTTTGCGCGCTTATATACTTCAACGTCGGTGTAGCCTTTCTCATCGATCATGCGAAGAAGGCTCTCAGACCATGTCTCCGTGAGATTCTTAACAACGTCATCAAGAGATCTCTGCTTGGGCGTTTGGGAAGCAGACACAGCCATGCCCGCACCGCCCATAAATGCATTGGAAGCGGACAGCGGTAAATTCTTATCAGGTGCCGGTATTTTTGCAGCACAGGCAGTAGCTGATGCAGGCGGCGGAACCGGTGCAGCTTCAGCATCTTCGAATATAGGAGCAGCACTTGCGGCGGCGTCCTCACGCATATAGCTGCGCTTGCCGCGGATGCCTTTTAAGCGATGTCTTATGCCTGAATCTCTCTCGGGTTCAACATCTTCCAGGGCATCTGCAAAACCGTATTCTTCAACGGTCTTCTCTTCCACATAATGTTCGTCGATATATTCGTCGACGCCGGCGAAGATCTTTCCCGATAATTCGAATGATTCGTTGTCGAAAACTGCCAGCGTGATATCAAGTTCATGTTCAGCCAGGAACTCACTGAAAACGCCTGTTGCGATAAGGAGCACGTCGGTTTTGGGGAAGCCGTAAACACCTGTGGAAATAAGCGGGAAAGCGATGCTTCCGATGCCTAATTCAACAGCCTTTTTAAGGCAGTTCTCATAGCATTTTCTGACGGTCTCTTTCTCGCCGTTATTGCCACCTTCCCAAATAGGACCAACCGTGTGGAAAATGTATTTTGCATCAAGATTAAATGCGGGAGTTACTAAGACTTCGCCGGCATTGATTATGCCTGCTTTCTTACGCTCTTTAAGGAGCTCTTCCGCGCCAGCTGCTTCGTAGATCGCAGCATCAGTGCCAGCCATGTATGTAGGCTCGGGATTTGCCGTGTTGACGATCGCGTCTGCTTTTACCTTCGTTATGTCGTTACGTACGATCTGAAATGCCATAGTTCACCTTATTCCGTAAAAAATTGCTGATGTTTTCCAGTGACCCTTATATTATATCCGCGTGAGAGAAGACATTCAAAACGCGCGCGGAAGATCAAAAGTGACAAAGATGTAAGAAATGCGTAAGAAGAATGAATGGAGGCAAATCTTTACCAAATCTATACTATTGCCAAACGGGGAAGAAAGGAGACTTGTAAACGCAATAAAATCAGGCTTTTCGGGCATTTTTAAGCATGGAAAGTGAGCGTTACGCCTCATTCTGCACGAAAATTTGCCTCAATATTAAGGAAATCTTAAGGTTTTCGACACTTCAATTTAAGAAAGTCTGTGCCATAATGTGTCGCGGGGAGAAAAGAGAATTTATGGAAACTATTAGAATCATTAACTTCATCATCACAGCGATTTTTGCTGTTTGCTACTCATACCAGTTCCTGTATGTGCCGATCTCTCTTTGGTTCCAGCAAAGGGACAAGAGAAGGTTAAAGAATGCAAAGGCAGACGCTGACAACGAGCTTTGCGAGAGACACCTTAAGCGCTACGCTGTTCTCATCAGCGCACGTAACGAGGAGAACGTAATCGGCCAGCTCATCGACAGTATCAACAATCAGACTTATAAGGGTGATATCACAGTCTTCGTTATGGCGGACAATTGCACCGATAACACATACGGTGTTGCTGTCGACCACGGCGCAGTCGCATACACAAGAAAGTCTGCCAAGTACATCGGCAAGGGTTATGCTATCGAGATGCTCTTGAAGCACATCAAGTACGATTACCCGATGGGATTCGACGGTTACTTCGTTTTCGATGCCGATAACATCCTTTCACCCACATACATCGAAGAGATGCACAAGTGCCACCTCGCAGGTAATGAGGCTATCACTTCTTACCGCGCAACAAAGAATTACGGCGATAACTGGATCAGCTCAGGCTACGGCCTCTGGTTCCTCCGTGAATCCATGTATCTTAACTATTCACGTTACAGACTTGGTTCTTCCGCCGCTATTTCCGGCACAGGCTTCTTCTTCTCCGATAAGGTCCTTAAGGATATCGGCGGATGGCCGTTCCATCTCCTTACAGAGGATATTGAGTTCACTATCAACCAGGTCTGCAAGGGTAAGAAGATCGCGTTCTGCAGAACAGCAGTTTTCTACGACGAGCAGCCTACATCCCTGAAGCAGTCAGTAACTCAGCGTATGCGCTGGGCAAGAGGCTATCTCCAGGTTTTCCAGAAGTATGGAAAAGACCTTATCTACGGTATGTTCCACGGTAACTTCGCAGCATTCGACATGGCAATGAACATCATGCCGGCATTCTTCCTTACTGCGACATCTATCGTATGCAACCTCCTCTACGGCATCATCGGTGCAGTAAGAGGCGACGACATCATGATCGCTATCTGGTCAATGGGCGAGACAGTCTTCAACGGATGCGCAATGCTCTTTGTCCTCGGCACGATCACACTCATTACAGAGTGGAAAAACATCCATGCAGGAACAGCAAGGAAGATCTTCTCAGTATTCTCCTTCCCGCTCTTTATGCTCACTTATATACCGATCGCTTTTGCGGCCCTCTTTGTAAACCCCGGTTGGAAACCGATTCAGCACAAAGCCACCACATCTTCTCTCAGTGCTGAATTCGCACAACGAGAAACGAGCAGGAAGATTTCATGATATACGAAAAACGCGGCGCCGTAGGGAGTCGCGTTTTTTATTTGTTGACGTATATATCGATTGAAGTTATTGTTTAACTATATAGATCGTTCGTTTTTGCCGTTGCAGTTTGTATCATTCATGATCGGGTGGATTTATGGACAAATACTCATTTGGGACAAAGCCGACACCTCAAGAACACGATGCAGTGCTTAAATATATTAAACACTTCAGACGCAAAGATATATTAATGTGCATCATCTTTGCAATTATCGGCTGCGGACTGCTGGCCATCGGGATTTATGCAATAACCGACAAGTTTCCATATGCTGCCGGATTTATTGTAGCGGCAATTCTGTTCCTTATAATCGCTTTAGGGTGCGCCGTGTCGGATATGGACAGATATAAGCTTATACGTGACAGCAAATACACTGTTATGGCTTGCAAGATAACCGACCGTTCCTGCACCCGCACAAAATATCACACCAAATACAAAGTAAGCGTTATAAACCCGAACAATGAAGCGGCCTCGCATGTAGTTTCCGGCTTTACCTACAAGAAAGCCAGCGCCGGACAGAAGGCGCTTATCATCATCTATTCATGTGACGGCACTAATCAGAGCAAGCTGCCGGCGGATGTGGTCATATCAGACTGAGGGTAATTCCGGTGTTTCCTTAGTGGAAATGGTACTGGCTTGCCGCCCACACGAAAAACAATGCAGATAACAATCCAATAAAAAGGAATATGGCTGTCAAAACAATGCAGACAACAGCCCATTTGCTCTGACGGTTCTTTATCTTAGCTATAATGGCCAGGATCAAGCCGGCAACTATCGCCACTCCGCCTGCAATTACAACAATTACCGCTTTATCCATCAGGGGTACATCCTGCGGATATTCCGTTGCGGCTCCAAACCACATAAACATTCCGACGGGAGATACCAAACAGCTGACAACCATGAAAACGGTTGAAAGGCTGCAGAGGACTTTTGATGTTTTGATTTGATTGTCAGTCATATGTGTACCTCTTTCTCAATATGTCTTTGTTATGAATTGGGTGGATTCTTGAATACGCTGCTTCCAACCGCACCTGATAACGCTGGCACTACATTTCCCATACCGGCTTGTGCACCATTTTGTAATATAACGTTTACCGAACCCATCTGACTGAAGCAGGAAACTGAATAGTTCTCAAAGCCGCCAAGCGAGTTTACTAGCTTGAATCCGTTTGCAACAGAAGCATTGCCGCTCGACACCTGCTTTGCTATACCAACCATGACATGAAATTGCTGGGAAATCCCTGGATTGCCACCCACTATGGTGGCTCCTATACACTTATTCTTTAAAAGATTACAGCCTTTTCCAACAAAGCGGAAACCATCTTTAAGTTCTCCTACACCTTGCACAACATTTGACATACTCGAGCTCATCGTAGTCTTTCCTGTCTGATAAAGATTCAGCTGTTTTGTAAGATATTCCATCGTCTTCTCATCAGGGCAGGTCTTAACAATCTGATTCATTCCGTTTTTGAAAGGAGTAACCGACTTATATGTTTCAGCATTTATAAACTTGCCTACGGACTCTGTTTTAACAGCTTCCGTTCTAAGGCTTTTTTCGAGGAATTTCTGTACTTCAGGGAGTCTTTCCGCATCCCTTGGCTGACAGGCATGAATCTGAAGTTTTTCTGCTGCGGCTCTGGCTTCAGCCAAACTCTTGAATTCTATTCCAGCATGCCTACAAGTTGTCTTATACAGTGCTTCTTCAGCTATAGACTGAGGTATTTCAATAACCGTATTGCCATTTCTATACACAAAAGTTACATCCAGATCGTGTCCAAAGGCAATACCTTTTTCAAGCGCCTCCGCAGAATTTCCAGAAACGCTTTTGATTGTAATCGTTTTCGGATCACAGTTCAGCATATCAGCTATGTATTTGCATGAATCCTTTTTAATTGGATCGTACAGGAATTTATTTCTGTAGCTTGTAATCAGTTTTCTATATATGTTTGCCTGACCGGGACTTTCCTTAATAAGTTGCTCTATAGCAAATTTATTCTGACATAGTTTTATGATGTTCTTCTTAAGGGTTGCTTCAGTTATGGCTGCTTTTCCCGAGAGCCTGTATGTATCAACGGCAATCTTTAATTCTTTAAGAAGTGCAGCACCCTCCTTGTCACCAGCCTTTTGTGCTGCAACCATAAGTTTTTCAAGTGCGTTCAGATCACCAGACATGCTTTTAAGCATCGCACTTGCCTCGGCCTCGCCTTGAGCAGAAGCCGCATTCATAGCTCGCTCTGCATTAGCTGCACGCTGTGCCAATTTCTGAGGTTCGCAATTTTTAACATTCTCCGCCGTCTCAGAAAAGTATTTGCCGACTTTTTCAGCCATATTCTTTACTTTCTGCGGCATGAATTTAGAGCCTGCTACCTGTTTTGATGCCCATGCTCCCAACTTCGGTGCAACCTTTGCTGCTAATTTACCTCCGCCAGCAAAAGCCGCCCATATCAGCACGGGAATGGAGCCTGCCTTTACCTGCTCCCACGTAGTCCTGTTCTCTTTGGGTGTTGCATCATTGTAACGGATGACAGCTCTGTTTACATCCAGAGCAAGGAATGCGCCTTCCGACCAACCTCCCGTTCCTAATGCAAGACCAATCCTTGCAGCAATACCATACCAACTGTCAAGGAATCTGGTTCGATATTCAAGATCGTGGAAGAAATCATCCCTCTCAATATCAGCCTCTCGGTGTGCCTGCGCCTGTTCGAAATAATAAATCCTGTTCTTTTCATCAAGGAAGTTGTAGAAACTATCCAAAACCTCATAAGTCAGCAAAGCATCATAGCCATAAGTCCATTCGTAATAATCTAAGAGAAGACGTGCGATCATGACAGGTCCGGAAAGTTCACTTTCCCAGTTGTGATCTGAAATAATCTTTAACATCATGAGGAGCTTACGCTGAACTTCTTTATCGGTTGCTGCTCCAGCAGCTTCCTCCTCACTTGTCTTGAAGATCCTTACAGGCTGGCTTCTCATAAGGACTTCCTTCTCACAGGTATAGACCTTTCCTTCATATGTGCATCTTGCTTTGAGTTTTATACGGAAACGGCAAGGCGGTTCAAGATAGGTCTTGGTGCAGAAGAATGTCACTTCCGCATATCCCTTCTCGACCTTTGTAAGCTTGGCTTCAATGCCCAGTTCATCCACTCTCTGCTTTACTACAGGATCCGTATCAACAGGAACAAGCTCAAATTCAGGCAATACAGGCAGCTGATCTATAGTATGTGTTTCTTCGTTATAAAGAATAAGGATAACTTTTGCAGTCGATGTGGCAATCACAAAATCTTCTTTGGTAAGTTGATCAACTCTCTTGCCGGCAGCAGACGGCAAATTTGCACGATAGCAATTCAATGCGGGCAGAGCCACATTTAAGCCATCATTAACACGCAATAGTTTAATACTCTCCGTACGTGTAGATTTTCCATCATCTGCTGTAACAATAAGATAAGATGTAGATACAGTTCCCGCCTCTTGTCTGGATTTGTCAACGTCAGTCAGCACAGCAAAATAAGTGCCAGGCACATTTTCACTAGGTGCAAGTTCCGCTTCGTAACTCGATCCATAGGACGTTTCAACTTTTATCTTTACTTTATCGAGATTAAAACCCTTTAACGTAAACGGAAGGGGTTCATGCTTTTCGTAGCAGGAAGGAAGTGCAAGATTATCCTGATAGAATATGATCATCGGCTCTTCGATCTTAAACTTCATCCGGTTGGTGTATGTGCCGCCTTTTCCTGTGAACCTGAAGCTGACAATGCCTTCTTCGCGGTTAGTGACATCACCACTGATCGACACACGGGCAGCCTTATAATCACCTGCAAGTGGCCCTTGTTCATAAACATCAAAAGTTCCGTCATGGGAGAAGATGTTTATCTGCCGCGTGAGATCATAATTTACTTTTTCATTTCCTTTCTCGTCGCGTTCCATTATGCATGCATAAACAAAAACCTCTTCACCACGGTGTATCGTGTCTCCGAAATCTTTATATATGACCATACGATATTTGGTACTCTTCGCTGAAAGTCCCAGCGCAATCAACGCGGTAGCAGCCGCAATTCCTCCTGCAGCACCTGCTATATCCTTTGCGACTTTCCAGCCCTCTACGATCCCTGCAGGAATAAAACCTCCGTCCTGATCACCGGGATCCTCTTCGGCATCGGAATCAACAACGATATCTACCTTCTTGTCATCATCCTCCGTTGGGTCTGTTTCTTTTTGATCGTTTCCCACTACATATGCAGGAGTGGCAGAAGGCGTTGTATCTACCCAATCATAATAGTAATAAGTGTCAATACAGTCTTCGCCTCTTCCATATGAAAAAGTGTGACGTATCCATAATGTTTCCCCGACATTTCCATCTGGAATCGTTGCTCTAAAAGTTTGATCTCCATCAATAACGAAAAAATGTCCTCCGTAACCATAATAGTCATTTGGTTCCGAAGTTCTGTCTAAGCCGAGGGAAGTTTTATCATCAGCTGTTTTAAACCTAATCTCCGTGTTATGGTACTCATTTTTACCCATGTTGCAATATATCCTACATGAATAAAAAAGCACATAATCATGAGGATTAGAAGCCGAGAAGGATGCATTAACCGTCATCCTTACCTCCTGCCCGGGTTTGAGCGTAGTCATTGGCGGTTCATCTACATCTATTTTTATGGATACATATTCACCCTTGCATGAACCTTTATGATTATCCAGATAAGCATCATCCAGACAGGATGCAGTGCAGGCATAATGACCGTTGCCGCCCGACATTGTTGAATTTTCAAAATTCTTGCTCGGTCCAACGACTTCAGTACCTTTATATTTCCAATAACCGCTATGCCCATCCGCATTAACTTTGCGGGATTCAAAGATCACACTGAACAGCATGCTTATAATGACTGCAATGATCATTGCTGCCATGAGTTTACGGAGGGTTCTGTTTTTCTTACCTGAACAATTCATAATCATCTTCTCCCTGCACCCGAAAATCACTGTCCTGCCTGCTTAACGGCTTTCTTTTTTCCGGCAATAACCATGATCATGCCAACTATCAATAAAACAAATCCTGCTACTAAAGGAATGGCTGATAAAACACCTTCACCCACGCCTTGAGTAATTAATGAAATAAGCGAATTTCCCGCTGAATAAGGGATCATACAGACAAAGCCTGCAATAAGGCCCATCAGGAACATTCTTATCGAGTTTTTATCTTCAGTTTTTCCGCCGCCTGATGTAACCGCTCTTGAAGTAAAAGATCTTGCTACGGAATACAGATATCCGCCGCTGTTACCACAAGCCTGCAGTGACACAAATGCAGCTGAAATAACAACCATGACTCCTGACCAGGACGGAACACCGGCGATAAAACGGTTTAATATCAGTCCTGCTCCGGCTCCCGTAAGGAGCCAAGCTACTGACAGGCCCTTTCCGGAAACGGCTGACTGGCCTGCCGGTTTGGAGAACAAAGTCTTAACTCCTGACTTCAATCTTCCAAAACCGCCTGTAAAAAGTGAGGAATAGGCAAGTGCAACGGTTCCCTTTCCAAAAGACGAACCTAACACGCCTGCAAGAGATCTGTTTCCCGTGTCTCCACCATAGGTCAGCCAGGAAAGGATCTTAACAACTATATTGTCATCATTTCCGCTGCGCCTGAGGATCAAAAGGACTATCCATATAAGCGGAATTAAGATCAACGATATCAATGAAAGCGGGTTTTTACCGACGTTCTTAAAGCCGGAGATCACTCTCGGGAAAAAGCTCATTACCCGGTTTATGCTGTCCATATCGTAAGAGAACAGGCCTTTGCCGGCAGGTGCATCTATAACACCGGAGAGCTGGACTGCATTTTTAACCACCGGATTGTTGACAGTTTGCTGAACCTTCGCCTGCACCTGAGGCTGTACAGGCTGTTGTGCTGCCGGTTGTTTCTGAGGCTGAGCAGTTTGTACTATCGGTGTCTGAACCGGAGGTTGTACAGTCTTTTGTATCTCGGGTTGTTTTTGGGGCTGAACTGGAGGCTGTGCAAGAGATCTGCCACAGGAATTACAGAACTTTGCAGTTCCGCTGACAGGCTTACCGCAATAACCACAGAATACGGGAGGCTTCGCAAGAGAATTACCGCAGGATTTGCAGAACCTTGCATTATCATTGATTGGATTTCCACAATACCGACAGAATTTTGCCATATGCCGTTCCTCCCTTGTCCTATTGGAGTTCGCTGTCTTTGAATCTATCTGTTATGGTAATTTCTCGTTGGTTACTTAATTAGTCTTTTGCTATGCCTCAGTTTCCGGGTAATATTCTTTGTCCGTTGAAAAATTAAGAACACATGATGAACTAAATCATCATGCTCAAAATGGTATTTGCTCTGTCAATCCTTCTTGACCTTCTCATAATTCATTATACAGAAAGACAGAAGCGTTATCTTTATATATTTTGAAACACCATGTTACTTGTGTGTTAAGAATCAGCGTGATCCAACATGGTCCTGTCTCGAAAAGTTACTTACGACGGGCACCTGCTCCTGCACTTGGCGCAGTCGCCGCAGCAGGATGAACCCTTCTTTTTGCGGCGGACAGCAAGGATAATGGCACCGGCGATAACAGCCGCAATTACTGCGACAAGAATGATATCAACAGGTCTCCATGTGAGTGCTGCGAAGGTGATCATAAAAGGCCTCCCGTGCACAAGAGAATGATGATCCTGAACAGGAAGCAGACGATCCAGGCGAGGATGCACTGCCAGATGACAACAGCAGCAGCCCATTTCCAGCCGAGTTCACGCTTGATCGATGCGATCGCTGCGACGCAGGGCGTGTAAAGAAGGCTGAATATAAGGAGCGTGCCTGCTTCGAGGACGCCTAAGACTGCTGTGATTCCGCCTTCAGCACCGAAGAGGACTTCAAGCACTGATACGACGCTTTCCTTGGCCATGAAGCCGCTGATAAGTGAAGTTACGATACGCCAGTCGCCAAGGCCAAGAGGCTGCATTATGGGCGCGATAATTCCTGCGATCAGGGCCATTATGCTCTGATGCGAATCAGTTACGAGATTGAATCTGGTGTCGAAGCTCTGGAGGAACCAGACGACAACCGTTGCGATGAGGATTACGGAGAAGGCCTTCTGGAGGAAGTCTTTTGCCTTTTCCCACATAAGCTGGATCGTGCTCCTGAGTGAAGGAAGCCTGTAGTTAGGAAGCTCCATTACAAAGGGCGCTGCTTCGCCCTTGAAGAGGACTTTCTTGTAGAAGAATGCAATGAGGATTCCGATCACGATGCTGAGCAAGTAAAGTCCTGTCATTATGAGACCGCCCTTGCCGGGGAAGAACGAACTTACGAAGAATGCGTAGATCGGGAGCTTTGCGGTGCAGCTCATGAAAGGCGTTAAGATGACCGTCATTTTACGGTCTCTGTCGGAAGGCAGTGTTCTTGTCGACATGACTGCCGGAACCGTGCATCCGAAGCCGATAAGGAGCGGCACGATCGAACGGCCGGAAAGGCCTATCTTACGGAGAAGTTTGTCCATGAAGAATGCGATTCGCGCGATGTATCCGCTGTCCTCAAGAAGCGAGAGGAAGAAGAACATTACGACGACGATCGGCAGGAAGCTCAATACGCTTCCGACGCCCTCGAAAATACCATCTATTATCAGGCTGTGGATTACATCATTTACGCCCGCTTTTGTGAGTGCTTTCTCGGTGAGGTTTGTCAGGATATCAATGCCCTGCTCCAGAAGCCACTGGAGGCCTGCGCCGATTACGTTAAACGTAAGGAAGAATACCAGTCCCATTATGAGAATGAAGATCGGAATTGCTGTAAATCTGCCTGTCAGGATGCGGTCGATCCTCTCGGATCTTGCACGTTCTTTGGATTCCTTCGGCTTAATTACCGCCTGCTTGCAAAGCGACATGATATAGGAAAATCTCATGTCTGCGACTGCTGCGGAAGGATCAAGGCCTGACTGCTGCTCAAGCTTTACTCTGATGTGTTCAAGAAGATCTTTCTCGTTGTCGTCGAGCTTTAATTTCTCGAGGATCAGGGGGTCGCCTTCAAGAGCTTTGCACGCTGCAAATCTTAACGGCAGACCGCATCTCTCGGCATTGTCGTCAACAATATGCTCGACTGCGTGGATCGAAGCGTGGACGGGGCTTCCGTCGGGGCAGAAGTCCTGCTCGAGAGGCTTTTCGCAATATTTCGCGATATGAAGTGCGTGGGTTATAAGCTCGCCGATACCCTGGTTCTTTGCTGCAGAGATCGGAACGACAGGAACGCCCAGGATGTGCTCCATCAAGTTGATATCGACAGAACCGCCGTTTCCGGTAAGTTCGTCCATCATGTTAAGGGCGACGACGACAGGGCGTCCGGTCTCAAGAAGCTGCATCGTGAGATATAGATTGCGCTCTATGTTTGTGGAGTCGACGATATTGATAATGGCATCGGGCTTGTTGTCGAGGACGAAGTCACGGGAAACGATCTCCTCCTTGGAATAAGGAGACATCGAATAAATACCCGGAAGGTCCGTAATTACTGTATTAGGGTGTCCGATTATGGCACCGTCCTTGCGGTCCACAGTAACGCCCGGGAAGTTTCCGACGTGCTGGTTGGAACCCGTCAGACGGTTGAATAACGTGGTCTTTCCGCTGTTCTGGTTTCCGACGAGCGCGAAAGATAAGACGTGGTCATCCGGCAAAGGATTCTCGGTCTTCTTGTCGTGGTGGACACCTGGCTCACCGAGATTAGGGTGCGCGACCTTTGATTTGCGCTTTTTGGAATCTGACTCATCTGACTCTGCAATTTCCTCAGCGGTCTTCTTATCGAGCTTGGAAACGGCGATCTTATGTGCGTCATCAAGTCTTAAGGTGAGTTCATAGCCGTGGATACTGACTTCAACGGGATCGCCCATAGGAGCGAACTTTACGATAGTTATCTCGGCACCCGGGATAATGCCCATGTCGAGAAAATGCTGGCGCAGAGCGCCCTCGCCGCCGACGGTGCTTACTATGCAGCTCTCCCCTGCCTTGAGCTGGCCCAAATTCATGCCTGTTTCCTTAGCTTCGCTCACGTGAATTTCCTCTTTTCGCGCACATGTTCAGTTAGCAATCGCTAACAGGTCACCAGCATTATAGTTAGCAGTTGCTAACTTGTCAATATACTATAGTTTGTCTCCTATCTAATTAAATTATTTAGGGATATACTAATGACCATGGTCATCAAGTTCGCAAAGAATAAGATGGAGGAGCACTCCGGATCTGCTGAATATAAAGCAGCGTTTGCAACAACGAATTACCACGTCTTCAGGACCGGAATGCTCGCTGAGCAAAACGGTCTTAAGGCCGAAGGAATAGGCAGCAAGACGAAGGTTTATTTCTGGGTCAACGCTTTTGTCAGAGAGTTCATAGCAACCATCGTAAATGAGAAGAAGACACATGCAAGAGTCGCGCTGATCCTCTTCCTTGTTCAGGTCGCGAGCATCCTGATGATGTATGTTTCGGAAGCAATTCTTTCATAAATATTTAAAGTGAGGTAACGGAAATGGAAGCAAAAAAGATCGTAACCGGCGCTAATCCTTATATGCCTTTATGGGAACACGTTCCGGACGGAGAGCCAAGAGTATTCACATATAATGGTGAGACACGCATCTATCTTTACGGTTCGCACGACACCAAGAAGACCGACTACTGCGGTCCTGATTATGTCGTATGGTCTGCACCCGTTGACGACCCCACAAACTGGACATGCCACGGCGTCTGCTACACGGCATCTGACGGCGGCGATCTCTATGCACCTGACGTAGTCCAGAAGGGCGACACTTTCTATATGTATGCAGCAGAGAACCGCGGTTCTTCGATCATGCTCGTTACTTCCAAGTGCCCCTGGGGACCATTCGAAAATCCCGTCAAGACAGAGCTCGGATTCGATCCCGGCATCCTTGTCGATGATGACGGCAGAACATACGCATTCTGGGGCTTCTGCGAATCACACGCAGGCGAGCTCAATGACGATATGGCAACGCTTAAGCCGGAGACAGTAAGACACCAC
>CACZML010000007.1 GCA_902782235.1 Oscillospiraceae bacterium | reverse complement strand
GCGCCCTGCATCCTTTCGATGAGCTGGTCCTTTGAGGTGATGTCGTAAGCTGTGACTTCACCAAGGCTTTCCAATGCGCCCCATGTAATATCGCCCGGGTTTGCTGCCGAGCCGTCAAGAATGACTATCTTCATACTGATTTCCTCCACGCTAATTTGCACTAATTGTAGCAGTAAAATCACGCGTAAGAGTGGTAATGTTATATCAGAAACGCGAAAAGGATGACTTAACCTTATGTATGTAATCTGTTACGGCAAATCACCGAAGGCGCTGGAGACGGGAAAGAAGCTTATTGACGATATCGGAGGCAGGTATGTCACCGGTACCGAGCTCATGACGGGAAGCTTCGTTGTTGCCAGCGGAGAGACTTCCTGCGCTATCGTAATGGTGCTTCCTCTGGAGGTTGCCATCAAGTCGATGGAAGAGACGAGCACGGCCAAGACCCGTGATCTGCCTGTTATCGCGGTATCTCCAGAGGGCAGGTATGCAGCGGTAATAAGACGCGGAAACAAGCCTTACGACAAAGGTTGTGACGATGTCTATGCAGCTATCGTTAAGTCATTGGGATCATTCTGTTTTTCGAGCTTTGAAGGCAAGGCAGGGATCACGGGAGATCTGACAAGTCTCGTTACGCGTTACGGCATGACAGTCAATGACGATGAAGTTTTCGAGAAGGTGAATGCAAAGATCAGAGCGGGCGAGAAGGTCAATGTCTTTACGGATCTTCCGATCGTTTTTGCTGATCCTGTCATCGATCCGATGGCATATTCGCTCCACACATATCCCTACGACATGAGGGAGGATTTTATCAAGCAATATAAGGCTTCCAGGGATGGAAAAGTTGAGCCCGGCGTCTTTATCACATGCACATATCTGGGCGGTGAGGATGACAAGGACAACCTCATTCTGGTGCCTAAGATATTAAGCCTCGGAATCGAGATCAAGACTAAGACCGATCCCGGTTACTGCCGTCCCGCGATCAGAAAATCCCTTATCAACCACCTGCTAAATCCTCAGGCGGTCGCAAAGGTCTCCTGCGCTTATTCTGCAAGGGAGAGCGAGATCGTAAAGGGCATCGCGGAAGAGCTCGGTGCAGAGGTCGAATCCTTTGATTCCGAGAAGATAGCTAAGACCAAGGTTCCGATGGAGATGACGTTCTCACCGGAAAAGAAGAACGATTCGGCTACGGCATTGGCGCTCCTTGCAAGCCAGACGGGCACGATCCTCATCAGAAGATCGTCTTCTGCGCAGGGCCTTGTATTCTCCGTGGCAGTAAGCAGGAGCAGCATTATTTTGCCTGAATGAGAGCAAAGTGGTTTATAATGAAAGATGACGGGCAATTAACCGTCCTAAGACAGCATTTAACCGGCTAAACATAAAGACAATGAATAAGGTTTGGAGGTAAGAAAAAGATGAAAAAACTTGAAGGCAACAAGCTTGTGGCTTTGATCATCTCGGCAGGCATGACAACTACGTTTCTTGCCGCTTGTTCGATCAATACCGATAAATTGGGGCAGGGAATAAGCGATCTGGGAAATGCTTTCATCAATGAGACTGAAACGGAGCAGACTATTAACAGTGCACCTTCGGAGACTGCAACAGAGACGACCGTTATAGAGGAGACTACAACAACAGAGTCAACACCCGCTCCGACGGCTACACCTACTCCCACATTGCCCCCGCAGCGTGTGGATTATTCAAACTATACCGAGATCAATCTCAGCGATACTTTCACGGTATCATTAGAGTCCTTCGCTGAGGTCGGTTATGTTGAAGGTAAGGATTTTATCCTGACTAAGTTTGAAGGAAACAGATTTGTTGTAACCAAGGCTGCCAATGAGACAGTTATGAATTCCATCAATCTGATCGTTGACGGTTTCTACAAAGAAGCAGAGGGCGCACACGACAGAGTCTATGGCAAGGCCAAGGCAGAGTACGCACTTAAGGGTTCGATCGAGGAGCCTTATACAGTCCTTTGCGATTTCCAGTACACGGTAAACGGCAGAGTTTTATCCGTGCTCATGGTCTATGAGATCACCGGCCCTGAGAATAAGACGGTCATCGACTTCGCAAGCTTCGACATGATCTCCGGCCAGTACATCACATTCAATTCTATCTGCAAGGATCCCGCAGGCCTCGAGAATGCTTTGAGAGCAGGTCTTGCAAACTCTCTGAAGATCCAGCCCAAGCCTTCTGTTGATGTAACAAATGCTACTGAAGGATTTACTGCAGAGACTACGGCAGCAACATCAGAGACAACATTAACTGCAAAGACCATTGAGGCTAAGGACTTTGACGCTATCTATCTTGCACCTGGTCCTGCCACATCAGAGCCTGCAAACAATAATTTCGCAACTCTCTACGGCGTAATCGACGGCAAGGTCTACAGCGCAGTCATCGACATGAACGCTTACAAGGACTTCCTTAACCGTTACGGCCAGTCGATCTTCTTCTCCTGATCATTCCGGAAAGATCATCGGATTGCATAAAAACAACTTATAAACATTGAACACTTGCATAGAGCTGGATTGCAGTTCTATGCAATGTGTTATAAAATGCCTTTTGAAAATTATCAAAAAAATATTAGTGAGGATAATAGGATGAAGAAAAACAAGCTGCTCGCTTTGTTGCTGTCTTCGGTCATGGTATTGAGCGTAGCCTCCTGTGACATGCCTCTTGTAGATCCCAGCGCCAGCTCGGATCCTACAACGGCTTCTTCCACAGATACCAAGCCCACAGCATCAGAGACAACCGAGGTCCCGCCGGATCTCGAGGGCTACAAGGAACTTACTGTAGCCGATGTCGCCGACCAGGATGACGGCAAGATCACGATCTATGCCCACAATTCAGAGTTCATCGGACTTGCCGAGAAATATGCAGGCATCAAGTCTGACGATTACGATCTGGTCGAATTATCGAACAACAACAAGGCTTATCAGGAAAAGCTTGATGCTGTTCTTTCAGACGGAAACAACGCACCTGACATTTTCACATGCGATGCCGCTTATGCCAGAAAGTATCTGGCTTCCGACAACACGATCGCAGTAAACGATCTCGGAATCGACTATGCCGAGTGCAAGAACATGTTTGGCTATACCTTAAGATTTGCCAGCGATGAGAACAACGTCATCAAGGGCCTTTCCTGGAAGGCAACACCCTGCGGCGTTTTCTATGAGAGATCTGTTGCAGAGCAGTATCTGGGAACATCTGATCCCAATGAGCTCGCAAAGTCTTTCGCTACATGGGATGCTGTTCTCGAGTCTGCCAGAAAGGTAAATACCGCTTCAAACGGCAAGGTCAAGCTCATCGGCGGCTTCACCGAAGTGTTCGATCCTTATGTCGACACCAGGGGCTCAAAGTGGATCATGGACGGTACCGTGAACTACGATACAAGCCTCGAAAACTTTTTCGATTACGCAAAGACTCTCTACCAGGAGAACCTTACTTTCAAGGCTGAGCAGTGGTCCAAGCAGTGGACTTCAAAGATGTCCGACAGGACTGTAGTCTCTTACTGGGGTTCTCTCCAGTTTGCTAAATACCAGCTCGCTTTGAATCCCGGCGAAGGCACGACTGTCAATCCGACTTCAGGCGACTGGGGTCTTACGACTGCGCCCGTTAACTACTTCAACGGCGGCTCTTGGGTAATGGCTTCAAAGTACTGCGACAAGAAGGCAACTTCAGCAGACATCATGAGAGCTGTATGCATCAATGAGGACAACCTCAAGGATATGCTTAACAACGGTGAGTTCGTAAACAACGTCAAGCTCATTACACAGGCTGCGGCAGACGATAAGTTCGCGCTTGAGTGGCTCGGCGGCCAGAACCCTTATCCCGTTCTTTTAAGCAGCGCCATGAACGCCGATGCGTCCTATATGGAGCCGGGTGATGACGACTACAAGCAGGTCTTCAAGGCTGTCGTCGGCACCTATGCGTCAGGTTCTTTCAAGGATCTGAAGGAAGCCAAGGCGGCCATGGACAAACAGCTCAAGGAGAAGGGCCTGATCAAGTAATTTCCACATACCGGAAAGATAGGTTTTACAGGCTGTCCCGGAAAACTCCGGGGCAGCTTTTTTGTTGTTCGGGGAGTTGGCGGACAAAGAACCACAAAAATGTGACATAAGACATAGAATGTTTATATTTGCTTTGTTTAAAACGCATTTTGGATAGTGTAAAATGGTTAAGTCTTATTAATAAATACGCGGAGGCATTTAAACATGAAATTCGGGCATTTCGATGACTTAAGAAAAGAATACGTCATTAACACTCCAAGAACACCTTATCCCTGGATCAACTATCTGGGTAATCAGGGATTTTTCTCACTGATCTCCAACACTGCAGGCGGCTACAGCTTCTACAAGGATGCGAGACTCAGAAGAATCACACGTTACCGCTACAACAACGTACCTTTGGACATGGGCGGCCGTTATTTCTACATCAACGACAACGGCACAGTCTGGAATCCCGGCTGGTCTCCGGTAAAGACCGAACTTGACGAGTATGAGTGCCGCCATGGTATGGGCTACACCATCATCAAGGGTAAGAAGAACGGCCTTAAGGCTGAAGTTACATTCTTCGTTCCCCAGAACTACGACGGTGAAGTTCAACAGGTAGTACTTACAAACGAAGGCACAGAAGCTAAGAGCTTCTCCATTTTCTCAATCGCTGAGTGGTGCCTCTGGGATGCACAGGATGACTGCACAAACTTCCAGAGAAACTTCTCCACAGGCCGTGTTGAGATCGAAGGCTCTACTATCTATCACGTAACAGAGTACAGAGACAGACGTAATCACTACGCTTTCTACACAGTAAATGACGAGATCGACGGTTATGACACAGACCGTGATGCATTCCTCGGAAGTATCTACAACGGCTGGGACAACCCGGAGACAGTTAAGGCAGACAAGCCTTCCAATTCTTTCGCTGACGGCTGGTCACCTGTAGCTTCACACTACAAGAAGGTTACTCTCGCACCCGGCGAATCCAAGACATTGATCTACATCTTAGGCTATGCTGAGAATCCTCAGGATAAGAAGTTCGCAGCAGAGAAGCCTGAGGGCCTCCTTACAAGAGAGACATGGGTCCTCAACAAGGAGAAGGCTTATGCCATGATCGACAAGTACAACACACCTGAGAAGGTTGCTGCAGGTCTTGAAGAACTCAAGACAACATGGAATAACCTCCTCTCGATCTTCAAGGTTGACACACCTGATGACAAGGTCAACCGTATGGTAAACATCTGGAACCAGTATCAGTGCATGGTTACATTCAACCTCTCACGTTCTGCTTCCTACTTCGAATCCGGAATCGGCAGAGGCATGGGCTTCAGAGATTCCAACCAGGACATCCTCGGATTTGTTCACCAGATCCCTGAGCGTGCAAGAGAAAGACTTATCGACATCGCTTCCACACAGCTCTCTGACGGCGGATGCTATCACCAGTACCAGCCTCTCACAAAGAAGGGTAATGCTGATATCGGCGGCGACTTCTCTGATGACCCGCTCTGGATGATCCTTTCCGTTGCAGCTTATATTAAGGAGACAGGCGACTGGGGCATCCTCGATGCTAACGTTCCTTTCGATGACGATCCGGACGGAAAGCACACAATGCTCGAGCACCTGGACGTTTCCTTCTATCACATCGTTAACAACTTAGGACCTCACGGACTTCCTCTCGCAATGCGTGCTGACTGGAACGACTGTATCAACCTTTCCTGCTTCTCTGACACACCCGGTGAGTCTTTCCAGACATACACCAACCCCAAGTTCAAGGCAGAGGGCGGTTACTCCAAGGTTGCTGAGTCTGCATTCGTTGCAGCGCTCTTCACATACACAGGTCCTGCTTACGTCGGTATCCTGGAGCACTTGGGCAAGGCTGATGAGGCTGCAAAGGCTCAGGCTGAGATCGACAAGATGAAGAAGAATACTATGGAATCTGCTTTCGATGGCGACTGGTTCATCAGAGCTTATGACGCAAACGGCGAAAAGATGGGCTCCAAGGAATGCGAAGAGGGTAAGATCTTCATCGAACCCCAGGGCTTCGCTGTTATGTCTGAGATCGGTAAGGATGTCGGCGCTGACATCAAGACTCTGAACTCCATCGACAAGTATCTCAACTGCGAGTTCGGTCTCGTTCTCAACAACCCTGCATACACAAAGTACTACATCCAGTACGGTGAGATCTCCACATATCCGGGCGGATACAAGGAGAACGCCGGTATCTTCACACACAACAATGCATGGATCATCTGCGCAGAGGCTTATGCCGGCAGAGGAGACAAGGCTTTCGAGTACTATTCAAAGATCGCTCCTGCATTCACTGAAGAGACATCTGATATCCATAAGACAGAACCTTATGTTTACGGCCAGATGATCGGCGGTAAGGATGCCAAGAACTTCGGTCAGGGCAAGAACTCCTGGCTCACAGGCACAGCAGCTTGGAACATGGTTGCTATCTCCCAGTACATCCTCGGCGTTAAGCCTGAGTTCGACGGATTAAGAGTAGATCCTTCCATCCCTGCAGCTTGGGACGGATTTACAGCTACACGTCAGTTCAGAGGCGACACATACGAGATCACGATCAAGAATCCTGACCACGTAAACAAGGGCGTTAAGTCTCTTACTGTTGACGGCGCTGCAGTTGACGGCTGCATCGTTCCTGTAGCAGGTGACGGCAAGACTCACAAGGTCGAGGTAGTGCTTGGCTAATATCGATAATCAAGTCGGTAATTTATTGTCAGTTTAAGCAAGACCCCGTGGTTTATTGACCGTGGGGTTCCTTGCTGAAAATACAAGAAAAAACAAATACATTCTCATGGAGGATCAACATGGGTTACATTGGCGAAAAGGCAAGAGGAGAAAGACTTCCCGCAAAGGAACTTCTTTTGGACAAGTTCGGTGATACGATCGTAGCAGGCGGCGTTTCTGCCCAGTACGTTCGTTTTGGAAAATCTCCCGTCGTTATCGGAGTCTCAGGTCTCAAATTTGACAGCATGGCTGTCAGTATCCTGGCTTCCGACGACGTAATTTTCGAGCAGTTCACAGGCCTTATCAACGAAGGATACAGTATCCTTATCGTTAGAAACGAAGACGATTTCAGAGCATTTACGGAGAAGGATGGCAATCTCGCAGAAGCCAGATTCAGTGTGGCAGTTCTGGACAGATGCGCAGAGCTTATCAAGAGTACAGATGTATGGGGCGGAAAGCTTGCAACAAACGGCGAGCTTACTTTTGATCCTTCCACACCTTCACCCGGACCTCACTACTACACGAATATGCTCATCGGCAACCGTATCGACTTCGACTTCCCTCTGCAGTCAACTCCTAAGAGCACTGTAGACAGCTTAGGCGGCGGTTCATTCAGATCACATGCAGATACACAGGTTCTCGCAACCAGATGGGACTATCTCCCTGAAGAGAACGGCTTCCCTGCAAACAGACAGTTCTACCTTGTCGAGAACGGCAAGAAGATCTTCTGGTCAGGCGATGCCATTGCTGAAGGTCTCGAGAAGATCCGCACAGTTCACTCACAGAACAGAACTATCATCTACTATGAGCTTTCCTGCGGTCTTAAGATCAAGAGAACGATCTTCATCGTTCCCCAGAGAAAGGGACTTCCTGTTGCATGCGAAGCACAGCTCATCGATATCGAGAACACAACATCCGAGAATAAGGATTTGAGGATCGTCTGCACGGGTATGTTCGGTACAAAGCAGACTCGCGAGTCACAGGTATTCTTTGACGAGAATAACGATATCCGTGCGGTATCGGCTGACCCGAACCCCAAGTGGACAAAGGGCGACATCAGATTCAACGAGACTGTCGTACATGCTGATGACGGAGATTTCTTCCCTGACCAGTACAGCGTAAGATATGCTGATTTCGTTGGTTCAGGAAGCCTTTCAAATCCTGAATTCATTTTCCCTCTGGCATCCAGACCGTCCAGAAAGGGACCGGGATTCTTCGCAACATCAACACCTTTCACGATCAAGGCAAACGGCGCTGTAAGAGTTGACAACATCACATGCCTTTCTTCCGACTGCGTAAACGAGAACTTCGTTGTCGACAAGACACCCGCAGAAGAAGCAGAGGCTGTTGCAAACTACATCAAGGATCCCGCAAACCTCGCTAAGGACCTCCAGGATGTTATCGACTTCACAGGAAAGTATTCGGGCTACATGAAGATCGAGCACGAGGATCAGGACTTCGAAGCTTATGTAAATAACAACCTTCCTTTCCAGGTCTTCTACCAGACATTCGTATCCAGATCTCTGGACTGGACACAGAAGGGTTACCGTGAGATCGGATTCAGAGAGATCCAGGACATCTTCGCTTCCATGTATTATTTCGCAGGCATGGGCAATACGGAATTCGTAAAGAAGATGCTCGCAGGATGGATCGAGAACGTTTACGAAGACGGTTACACAAACCACAACTTCTACTGGATCGGAAAAGAACCCGGCTGGTGGTCAGATGACGGCCTCTGGCTCTTACAGGCATTAGACAGATATCTTGGCCTTACAGACGATTATGCATTCCTCGAAGAGGAGTTCGTAATGGCAGGCACAAAGGAGAAGAAGACTGACGCAGGCGTTAAGAGAAAGCTCAAGGATACGATCAAGGCTATCCTCATGTACAGCGGCAGGATCTCTTTGGGCAAGCACGGCATCCCGCTTATCGACCGTGCTGACTGGAACGACTGCTTGAGAGTCGATCCTGACTGTATCTCCGGTAAGGATAAGGTAGCTGAATATAAGGAGCAGATCGCAGCCGCAGGCAAGGCTTACGGCGAAGTTCCTTACGATTCAGAGTTCTCTGAATCCGTAATGAACGGCTTCCTTCTTAAGGTTGCTCTTGATGCTGCAGAGACTATGTTCAGAAAGATCGGCGATTCCGCTGCTGACGATATGAAGGCACTTTCTGACAAGCTCGCTGCTAACCTCAGACAGTACTGCTGGAAGGATGACTTCTACTGCAGAGTTCTCTTCAACAGAAAAGACAGGACAGACATCTCCTATCTCGGCGCCAAGGGCGACGGTCTTGCAGTTGAAGAGGGCCATCCCGGCACATACTTCCTCAACAGCTTCTCATGGTCACTCCTGGCCGGCGTTGCTTCCGAGGAAGAGATCAACACGATGCTCGATTCACTCGACAAGTACCTGAAGACACCTTACGGCTTCAGACTTTGCTCCACAGTTGATTATCCGAGGATCGCTCCTAAGATCGACGTAGCACTCTACTATCCGGGCGACCGTGAGAACGGCGGCGTATTCAAGCACGCAAACATGATGGCATGCTCCGCTATGCTCGGCGCAGCCAAGACAGTTAAGGATGAGGCATTAGCTTCCAGACTTGCTGATACGGCTTACTGGATCATCGACAAGATCTTACCGTTCAACACGATGAAGTCTCCCTTCGTCACATGCGGCAACCCGAGATGGTGCACACAGTACAACAACAGCCAGACAGGTGAGAACATCGGACCTACATTGTCCGGTACTTCCACATGGCTCCTGCTCTCACTTTTCCAGTGCTTCGGCGTTGAGTTCACAAGCGAGGGCTTAAGAGTTGAACCTATCCTCAGACAGACCGACAGAAAGCTTGATGTTAAGGTCTCCGTCTGCGGAACAACTTACGATATCCATATCACAAAGCCTGAGGGCTTTATCCGTGCACAGGACGGCATAAAGGTATCTCTTGACGGTGCTGCAGTAGAGGGCACACTCCTTCCTGTTGCAACAGACGGCAAGACACATCAGGTTGAGATATCATTCTGATCCAGAGATTTAATCGGAGGTAATGGGGAAAATGCCTTTTTCGAGCGTCTTTTTATCAGAGATCGTAAAAGCCTATAACCTTGAGGTTGTTTACGATTCAGGCGATATTGAATCCAGGAGGATCTGCGTAGCCGACGTCACAAGACCCGGCCTGCAGCTCGCCGGATACTACGATCACTTCGGTCCTGACCGAATCCAGATGATCGGCAACATGGAGCATGCATACTTGGACAACCTCTCTCCCGAAGAGAGGGCCAAGTCTGTTTCCGCTCTTTTCGAAAAGAATATTCCTGCGCTTATCGTTACCCGTGACCACAAGGTCCACAAGGAGATACTTGATGCTGCAAGAAAGTATCAGACTCCTGTATTAAGAACATCACAGGCAACCTCTGATTTCTCTTCAGAGCTCGTAAAATACCTCAAGATGGAGCTCGCTCCCCGTGTATCGATGCACGGCGTTCTTGTCGAGGTAAACGGTGAAGGTATCCTTATCCTTGGCGAGTCAGGCGTAGGTAAATCAGAGACTGCGCTCGAGATCGTAAAAAGAGGTCACAGACTTATTGCCGACGACCAGATCGAGATCAGAAAGGTGTCTGAAACAACGCTTCTGGGAAGAGCTCCTGACGTTATCAAGCACCTTATCGAGATCCGCGGCATCGGTATCTTAGACGTTAAGGAGCTCTACGGTGTATCCGCTGTCAAGCAGCAGGAGAACATCGACTTCGTTATCAACTTAGAGCTCTGGGACGAGAAGAAGACATACGACAGATTAGGTCTTACGGAAGAGACGACGGATATCCTCGGAATCAAGGTTCCTTCAGTAACCATTCCTGTTGGACCCGGACGTAACCTCGCGATCATCGTCGAGGCCGCAGCTATCAACTACAGAGTCAAGAAGATGGGCTACAATGCTGCTCAGGATCTCGTATCCAGAGTATTCCCCGGAAAGTCTTTGGATGGCTGATCTTAATATCTCCGAAAATGTCCCGCTTGCGGGATATTCAACCTTCAGATGCGGAGGACCTGCGAAGTATTTTGCAGAGCCTTCGACAGGTGATGAGGTAGCTGAGCTCTTTAAGTGGGCTGAAGACAAAGGCATTGAAGTATTTGTCTTAGGCAACGGTTCCAACTGCCTTATATCAGATGAAGGCTTTGACGGTCTTGTCATAAGGATCGCTAAGAACATGAGCGGTCTTACTTCCGAAGAATTAGAGGACGGCAGGGTAAAGATCACCTGCGGTGCAGGCCTGCCCTTTGCCAGATTCGGAAATTACTGTACAGAGTTATCACTTACAGGCGCCGAGTTCGCATGCGGTATTCCCGGTTCATGCGGCGGCGCTGTTTTCATGAACGCCGGAGCATACGGCGGAGAGACGAAGGACTTTATAACAAAGGTAAGTTACTGGGACGGAGAGGGTATCCGCACCATTTCCGGTGAGGAATGCGCATTCGGCTACAGGACGAGCCTTTTCGAGAAGCTTAACAGCGAAGGCAAGAAGGCTGTGATCCTTGAATTTGAAGCCGTTCTTTCAAAGGGCAACAAGGATGAGATAACAGCGCTCGTTGATGATCTTCGAAACAGAAGGACAACGAGCCAGCCTCTTGATGTCCCTTCAGCAGGTTCAACATTTAAAAGACCTGAGGGGCATTTTGCCGCAAGGCTTATCGAAGAAGCAGGCTTAAAGGGCTTTGCTCTGGACGATTCAGGAGCACAGGTATCGCCCAAGCATGCGGGATTTATCGTTAATAACGGAGGCACTGCCAGCGCTTCCGATGTCATGAGACTTATAGATTTTGTGGTGGAAAAAGTTTTCGAGAACTCAGGCGTAAGGCTTGAGAAAGAAGTGAGACTGGTAGGTAACTTCGGAGGCTAAAAATGGAACTGTTATTTCTTACCGGAATGAGCGGCGCAGGTAAGAGTGCCGCGGTTAGGTATCTGGAGGACTGCGGATATTTCTGCATGGACAATGTCCCGCCCTATGTTTTGCCGGACCTCGTAAAGAGCTTCTTCAGGGGCAGAAACGGCGAAGGTTTCTCGACGCCCAAACTCGCGTTCGTTGTCGATATCAGGTCGCAGGAATACCTGGATGGCTTCGATGAAGCGCTTGCCCTGATCGATGAAGAGGTGGGATGCCCTTATAAGGTAATCTTCCTTGAGGCATCTGATACAGTTCTTATCAGCAGATACCAGCAGACAAGAAGAAAGCATCCTCTCGCAACAAAGAAGGGCTCCCTTACACAGGCTCTTTCCGAAGAGCGTAAGATGCTCCAGGACATAAGAGAGATAGCGACCGTCGTAATTGATACCTCTTTCATGACCGACACCGAACTCTGCAATGCGATCGGAGAGATCATCAAGAGCGCGGACAGCCAGAGCATTCTTGTCGTTGTTGAGTCGTTCGGATTCAAGTACGGACTTCCTGTTGACTGCGATTATGTATTCGACGTAAGATTTTTGCCGAACCCGTTCTATTTCCCGCAGATGCGCAACCTGACGGGTAAGGATGAAGCCGTAGCCAAGTATCTTGAAGGCTTCAGCGAGACAGACGAGTTCAACTACATGACATCTGAGCTTCTCTCATTTGTTATTCCTTTCTATGAGAAGGAGGGCAAGGGAAGCGTTCACATCGGCATTGGCTGCACGGGCGGAAGACACAGATCCGTTTACTGCTCCGAGACGATCGCCAGAAAACTCGCCGAGCACGGCATCAAGTGCATCATCTCACACAGGGACATCGATAAAGAACCCCACAGATACACGAAGAAGGCGGACGAGGACTGATGGAAGACAGCTTCTCTGTCAGGGTAAAGATCGAGACGGCGACCAAGGCCGTTAAAAAGCCTGTTCAGAGACAGACTGCGCTGTGCGGCCTGTTCTTAAGCCAGAGCAGTGTTAAGGGTTCTGCAAAAGTCATCAAGGTGCCCGAGAGGATGGCAGAACTCGTCATCCAGCTTTTCGAGGCCGAGAAAATAAAGTGCAGCTATAAAAACGGTAAGGTTATTTTAGAAGATATATATACTTCTAATCTTTGGGAGCGCTGTGAGGAGCTCTTGTCAGGGTTCGCGAACGGCACTCTTACCGTCGAAGATGCCAGACGCTTTTTGAGAGGCGCTTTCTGGGGCTGCGGTTATTGTACTGACCCTTCGAAAAGCTACCGCATAGAATTTGTCGTTAAAGAACCCGAGAATGCCACACTGATATCCGCGGCACTGGACGTGCTGTCGATAAAGCATGTCAGGGCGGAGAGAAAGGGTTCATTTGCACTGTATTTTAAGAACGGCGATGACGTTTCCGATTTCTTGAGCTATATCGGAAGCCCTTCGGCAATGATGGAATTCGAGAACATCCGTGCCGGAAAAGACGTCAACAGCAAGGTTACCAGAGCCGTTAACTGCGATGAGGGCAATACCAAGCGCCAGGCGGAAGCTGCCGCCCACAGAAATGAATTGATCACCAAAGTCATGGAATCAGGACTTGCGAGCAAACTTGCTCCTGAACTGCGTGAAGCTGCTAAGGCCCATATGGAAAATCCGGGTGCTTCTCTTGCCGAACTGGGTGCCATGATGGATCCTCCGATCGGCAAATCCGGCATGAGACACCGCCTCGATAAGATAGCGGAATATGCAAATAGCTTACAATAATGGGACAATTCTATTGATTTTCTTGTGTTATTAGATTCTCCGGAAGCCCGAAAATTTGAGATAAAATAACAGCCGTGTTACAATATGCGTTATCTTTTTTAATGAAAGGAACGATCGAGGGGTAATATGCAGCGCGGCGATCAGTACATCGAGCCTGATAACAGTTATTACAGACCGTCTAGAGATCCTAACGAAGGTACCATGACTCTTGTAGTCGTGATCACTCTTCTCTTTGTCTGTCTGACCGGTGTTCTTGCTGCAGTTTACTTCAAGAAGGCTACTACCAAGGAGACCCTGGCCAATATCGACACAACTGACCAGTCCGGTTATATCTCGATCGCGTCCCCAACACCTACACCTATTCCGCCTATCACGGATTATCAGAATCCTATCCTTTATCCCGGTCTCGCATCCGTAAGGATCAATAAAGAACTCGAGATCGATAAGAGTGCCAATCCCGCTGCCCGCGGCATCACCCAGACTGTCATGGTAAACAGACAGTTCCTTGAGGGCGATTACAACAGAGAGAATCCTATCTATATGCCCGATCCTGTTATGTACGGATCGATCCCGGGCATTTTCACATACAGAGGAAATAACTTCAGAAACTGCGCTTCATTCGGTTATACGAATATCTACAGAGGCGCTCTTACCCAGAGATGGGAATTCAGGGGAATCGGCAAGAAGCTCGCTTCCACACAGAACTTCGAATGGTCCGGTGTAAAGTGGACCGGCCAGCCACTGGTTGCCGTATGGCCTGCAAGTATCCGCCAGAACATGAATCTCAACGATACAGCCAAGAACCAGCTGGAATTAAGAGAAGTTATCATTGCCGCTCTTGACGGTAAGATCTATTTCTTCAATCTTTTGAATGGTGAGCAGACAAGAGAGCCGATCAATGTCGGTGCTTCCGTAAAGGGTACACCTGCATTGGATCCGAGAGGCTATCCTATCATCTATGTAGGCCAGACGGACAACAACGGCGGAACGAATTTCGGCATGTACGTATATTCACTCCTCGATGGTTCATTGCTCTATATGTATGATGGTTCTGATGACGGTGCTTACAGATCCAACTGGAATGCGTTCGACTCATCACCGATCGTCAATGGCGATACAGATACTCTTATCTGGCCTTGCGAGAACGGCTATATCTACACATTTGATCTTCATACCAACTACACACCGGGCGCTGCTACTATCTCAATGAGCCCTGTGGTAACGGGTTATAAGTACATGTTCAATGACAACGTAGGCTCACGTATGGGCGTAGAGAGCTCTATTGCCGTATACGGTAACTACGGTTACTTCATGGATAATACCCAGAACCTCTGCTGCCTTGACCTCAACACACTTAAGATGGTCTGGACTCAGGTCCTTGGCGACGATTCTGATATCACTCCCATGATCAATGAGGAGAACGGCATCCCTTATGTCTACATCGGAACTGAGGTGGACAACCAGAACGGCTTAGGTGAATCCTGCGGTGCCGCTTATATCTATAAGATCAACGGTCTTACAGGTAAGATCGAATGGCAGAATTCAGAACCGTGCTACACATTTAACGGCGAATCATCGGATTCCGACCAGAGCGGCGGATGCTTTGGCAACCCTATCATGGGTAAGGGTAAGATCTCTAATCTCGTAATATTCTCTTTCAGCATGACCAGCGGTCTTGCCAGCGGCAATAAGATCATTGCATTTGACAAGGACCTGGGCACCAAGGTCTGGGAATATAAGATGAACATCTATTCATACAGCTCACCTGTCGATTTCTACGATTCTGAGGGGAATGCTTATATCATCATCTGTGACTCAATTGGACAGATCCACATGATAAGGGCAGAAGCAGGCATCGAAGACAAGGAGAGAAGAATCACATACATTCAGACCAAGAGGAATCTTGGCCAGGTCGATCAGACCTCAAAGGGAATCTGTATTGAAGCTTCTCCTATCGTCTACGAAGGCGTGCTTGTAGTGGGAACGACGTCAGGCAGCATATTCGGAATAGGTATTGAGTAAGGAGCAATAATGGACTTTAAAAAGGCTTACGAGAGCATAGCTGTTTTAGAGGTCGAGATAAGGACCTTTGCGAACGAGGGCTATGCCGTTAAATACGACTTTGGCCGTAAAGTGATCTCCTGGCGTGACAATTACATGTGGAACAACAATTTCACGAGATCCATAAGTGAAGACAAACTTGCGCTGCTTAAGGAAAAGCTTCCGGAATCAGGCATGCTCGAATGGATGAAGGGCTATGAGATGGGCCTCACCGAAGAGTACGGTGATAAGACCGCGATCCCGGGCGAGTGGATCATCAAGGTCGAGTTCGCTGACAAGACTTCAATGAAAGGCGGAGCGGAGCAGCATTTCCCTAAAAAGTGGAAGAATCTCAAGACTTTGATCGAGCAGACGGCAGGTTGCAGCTTCGCGCTAAGATAAAGATTATTTTACAAGTTGGATATGAGGGGCAGGCATGGGGGCCTGCTTTTATTATTTATATAGTCGCAAATGATTAGATGTGATAAAATTCATTAATATGCCCGAGCCTCGGGTTTGGGATTATCGGAATATTAAGGAGTCATATTTTGGATTATCTGGAAGGATTGTTACTTGGTAGATTATGGAGCGATACGGACTACGAGAACCGTAAGCATTTCGGTTTATTCGTATGGTATGGCCTTTTTGTCGACGCGATAGTCCTTTATATCTACATCCTCGGAAGAGGCCTTTTGGGATTCGGCAACATCGGACCTATCCACATTGCCGTTTTCGTTCTGCTCTTCCTTGCAAATCCGTTTATCTGCTTCAGGTACTACCGAATGCCCTGGTGGGGCAAGATAATGATATTAGCAGTTAAGGTTTTCAAAGCCTATCTGATCGTCAGCTATACGGTCAGCCTGCTCCTTCCGAGGCTTAACGTAAGAATAGACGATCTTCAGGATTTTCTTATCAGTTATCTCAACCAGACGCTTGAGAAATATACAGAGAAATTCATGGCGACAGCAGGTTCTTTCTCAACAGTCGTAGGCGTCCTCGCAGGAGGTGTTCACGTTGTGGGAACAGTTCTGCTTCTCATACTTGCAGCAATCGTTATACCCAGCGTTATTTTCCTGGTTGTAAAGTATGTCCAGCTTGCATGGGACTGGGTCGTTAATATGCTTATCATCAAGAGGTTTTTCCCTCAGCGCAGATAATAAGGTCTTAAGGAGGCTATATGGCAGAGCTTAGAGACAGAATAGATATAACAGTTGAAGAGCTCGAGGAATCCCTCGGAGCCGTAAGGCTTCCGCGTTTTATCGCTGAATCAGAGAAAAGCTTCGTGGGAAGGATCGATTCCATCTGCGATGAGATCTGCTCTGATACAAACAAGAGGGCTATCTTCGTATCAGGCCCCACATCCTCAGGCAAGACGACTTTCACATTAAGACTTTCCAACACGATCAATAAAAGAGGCAGAAAGGCCGTTCATTTATCTCTCGACGACTACTACAACATCAAGGATGTTAAGTGCGACAAAGAGGGAAGGCCTGACTTCGAGACTATTGACGCATTGGATGTCGAGAGGATCCAGAGGGATATCAAGGCGCTTTTGGACGGCGAGACAGTCGTTCCCCCGTTCTTTGATTTCAACATCAGAAAGCAGATGGAAGGCGATCCCGCGAATGCCATCTGTCTTGGCGATGACGGCGTTCTGGTCGTAGAAGGCCTTCACGGACTGTCACCCAGGATCTCCGGCGAATGTCCCGCCGAGAAGTGTTCCAAGGTATTCATCATGCCCTACGGCAATGTTTACTGTGATTCCAAGCTTATGGACAGCAACGAGATAAGACTCTTAAGAAGAATAATCAGGGACTACCGTCACAGAAGTGCTCATGCGCTTGCTACGATCGATTACTGGCCTATGATCCAGAAGTCCGAAGAGAAATATTACGAAGAATACCTTACAAGTGCCGACTATCACGTCAATTCATTCCTGGCTTACGAGAGCCTGATCGTCGCACCCATGGCTATGGGCGACATCAGCGAAGCTTTGGATAAGGCTCTTAATGGTTCGATCGAACCGTCAGTCTTTATGGAGAAGTCTCCTACGGGCAAGCCTTTTGCAGATCTTTCTGCCGCACTTGTAAAGGCGAATAAACTGATGGGGCACTTAGGAAAGATTCCTGTGATCAGCCCCGAACAGGTACCCGCTGAATCGATCCTTAACGAATTCATCGGTTCCTGAAGCAATAACAGATAAGGAGGCATAAAATGCCTATCAGAATAGCAGACAATCTTCCTGCAAGACACATACTTGAACAGGAAAGAATATTCGTTATGGAGGAGAACAGGGCCCTTACCCAGGACATCCGTCCTATCAGGATCCTGATCCTTAATCTCATGCCCGACAAGGCGACTACGGAGACACAGCTCTTAAGAGCGCTTTCAAATTCTCCTATCCAGGTCGATGTCGAGTTCCTGTTTACCAAGACACACCAGTCGAAGAATACTCCGGTTGAGCATCTCATGAAGTTCTACAAGACTTTCGATGAGGTATCTGAAGAGTATTTTGACGGCATGATCATCACAGGCGCACCTATCGAAAAGCTTCCGTTCGAGGAAGTCGATTACTGGTCAGAGCTCTGCGAGATCATGGAATGGAGCAAGACTCATGTTTATTCCACGCTCCACCTCTGCTGGGGCGCGTTTGCAGGCCTTTACTACCATTACGGTATTCCGAAGATCGTTCTGGACAAGAAGGTCTTCGGAGTTTTCGAGCACTCGATGACATGGTCAAGACCGGTTAAGCTCTTCAGAGGCTTTGACGATATCTTCTACGTTCCTCATTCCCGTTATACGGAAATAAGAAGAGAAGACGTCGAGAAGAGATCCGACTTAAGGATCCTCTCTGAGTCTGAAGAATGCGGCATATACGCAGTATCTGACCTTCACGGCAGACAGTTCTTTATCACGGGTCACTCCGAATATGACAGGGATACACTGGACAGGGAGTATAAGAGAGACCTCGCTGCGGGACTTGAGGATGTTGACGTTCCGAAGAATTACTATATCAACGACGATCCTTCACTGGGACCTCTCTTAAGATGGAGATCCTCTGCGACACTGATGTATACGAACTGGCTTAACTACTACGTATATCAGGAGACTCCGTTCGATATCAACCTCATCAGGAGCATCAGGAACGAAGACCTCGAACCTAACAGGGATTTGGAGAAGAATGGCTGAGATGACAGATCTTACAAAAGAGCTTATATCAGGATTTGAACCCCAAAGGCCTGAGGACGGACATAAGAACACTTTCGGAACCGCGCTTATCTGTGCAGGCTCCGAATTCATGACAGGCGCAGCCGTAATGGCAACAGGTGCCGCTCTCCGTTCAGGCGCAGGCCTCGTTAAGGTTTTCTCCGAAGAGAAGACTCTAGATGCAATAAGAGTTGCAGAGCCATGCGCTCTCCTCTCATTAAGACCTCAAAAGACAGCTGAGCTTTTAAGAAAGGTAAAAGAGCTCTGCGGCTCTTCTAATGCTGTTCTTATCGGCTCCGGAATCCCTCAGGATATGAAGGATCTTGAAGCTCTTATCTGCCGTTTCCTCGAGAATGCTGATAATGTGGTTCTCGACGCAGGAGCTCTTATATCCAAGCCCGATCAATGGGGAAGGATCGCAGAATGCCTCAAGGCAAGGAAAACTCCTGCGGTCATTACTCCTCACATAGGTGAGTTTGCAAGATTATTAAGACTTTCCAAGTCTGAAGTGGAAGATCGAGCTGAAGAGCTCGCTATAGAGTTTGCAAAGGACAACAACGTGGTTGTGGTCCTTAAGAGCGCGAAAACGCTGATCGCCGTACCTGACGGTTCTGTCTATGTTAATGACGCTTCCAACAGCGGACTTGCAAAGGGCGGTTCGGGTGATGTCCTTGCAGGACTTATCACAGGATTCCTTGCACAGGGCATGGAGCCTTACAAGGCAGCCTGCTCTGCCGTGTTTATCCACTCAAAGGCTGGAAAAGCTGCAGCTGACGAAGTCGGCACGAGAACCATGCTTCCGGCAGATCTTATTGTTTACTTGCCCGGTGCATATATGGATGCCGGATGGGGATGTGAAGATGACTGAAAATTTTAGCAGCAATTACGACCGTTCATGCGTTGAGATCGATCTTAACGCGCTGAAGCATAACTTCGAGGAGATCAAGAAAGCTACGACTCCAGGTACGGGAATACTGGCTGTTGTTAAGGCCGATGCATACGGCCATGGCGCTATCGAGATCGCTAAGACTCTTATCGATTCAGGTGCAGCTGGCCTCTGTCTTGCCACGATCGATGAGGCTGTTGAGCTCAGAAAGCACGGTATTGATGTCCCCATGATGACTCTGGGATTTACAGATCCGGTCAGATTCAGTGATGCCGTCAAATATGACGTTGAGCAGTCGGTATATTCTTATGAGATCGCAAAGGCATTGTCTGATGAGGCTCTTTCCCAGGGCAAGACATGCAAGATCCACATTAAGCTTGATACAGGCATGGGAAGAATAGGCTTTAAGACTGACGGATCTGAGACAGAAGAGATCGTTAAGTCCTGCACGCTTCCCGGCATTGAACCGTATGGTGTCTTCTCACATTTCGCAGTGGCTGACACTGATGACGATGAATATACGAAGGCTCAGTTCGCCCGTTTCATGAACCAGATTGAAGAGCTGGCGAAAAGAGGCATTCACTTTACCAAGAGACATATCTGCAACAGCGCTGGAATTTTGAGATTCCCCGGGATGCATCTGGATCTCGTAAGAGCAGGCATCATCCTCTACGGCCTTATGCCGCCCGGATGCCCCAAGCCCGTTACTGATATCGACCTTAAGCCTGTCATGAACTGGTATGCAAAGGTTATCCACGTCAAGACTGTTCCTGCCGGAACAACAATAAGCTACGGCAGACATTTCGAAGCTTCTCGTCCCACGGAGGTCACCACAGTCGGAATCGGTTATGCAGATGGTCTTTCAAGAAGGCTCTCAAATGGTTTCGAGCTCGTTATCGGCGGAAAGAAGTGCCCCATCATCGGCAATATCTGCATGGATATGTGCATGGTGGACACGACAGATCTTGAGACAAGACCCAAGGTAGGCGATAAGGTTACTGTGTTCGGAAGCGAGAGATCGGCAGATGAACTCGCTGATGCTTTAGGCACGATTAATTACGAAATCACCTGCGACGTTGGCAAAAGAGTCAGAAGACTGTACGTCGGAGGCTGATTTTTTCTCCCATATTATAAAAATAATTATTTAGTGAAATAAGCGCAGAGATGCGCTATAATACTTACGCTTTATTTTTATACCAAGGAGAATGCCTATTAATGGATACATTGCGCGAGAGCTGGAAGACACCGGAGATTAAGAAGAAGATACTCTTTACCTTCCTCATAGTTTCCATCCTTTGTCTTCTTACTATCATCCCGATTCCCGGCCTTAGCCATGCTGCAGCAACAGCAAAGATCACTAACGAGTGGGGCAGCGTCGGAACCGTTATCGACATTCTTTCATGCGGAGCTCTTACAAACGCTTCGATCACAAGCCTTGGTATTTTCCCTTTCCTCGTAGCTTCCATCATCATGCAGATCGTAACACTCGCTGTTCCGAAGCTCAGAAATCTTGTTCAGTCAGGTGATGAGGGCTCAAAGCTCGTAGCTAAGTACACAAGGATCGCAGCACTCATCGGTTCAGGCGTTTTCGCTGTCCTTTACTGCCTCGGCATGAAGGATACGGTCGTTACAAATATCAACTTCTGGATCGCTATCGTTATCTGCGGTGTTACAGTTGCCATCGGCAGCGCTTTCTGCGGCTGGTGTGTAGAACTCCTTAACACAAAGGGTATCGGCAACGGTCTTACGATCATCATTCTCGCAGGCATTATCCACAATGTTCCCCACGATCTTCTTATGCCTTTCTTCAATGCATATGATCTCGGAATCGTATGGGCACTCGTTTACATGATCATGGGAATCCTTCTTGCAATCGGCATGCTTATCCTCTCACTCCTCATCAACATGGGTGAGAAGAAGATCAGGATCATCTTCCAGAAGAGAACAGTCGGAATGAAGCAGTACGGAATGCAGAACCAGGTTATCCCGCTCAAGGTTGCACAGGCAGGCATCACACCTGTTATCTATGCAATGACAGTATGCATGTTCATTCCTTCGATCCTTACAATGATCGCTCCCGGTTCAGACAATGTCTGGTTCGCCGGCGCAAGGGACTTCCCCACAAGCATCGCTTTCATTCCTTTCTTCATCATCTTCCTGGTTTTCTTCACATACGTTTTCGCATTGATGCAGTTCAATCCTTACGATATCTCGAACCAGATCAAGCAGAACAGCGGCTATATCCAGGGTATCAAGCCCGGTAAGCCGACATCACAGTATCTTATGAATGTTTACAGCAACCTCAACAGTGCTGACAATTTCTATCTCATTGCCGTATGCGTTCTGCCTTTGGCATTAAGCTTCATTCCCGGCCTCAGAAGCATTGCTTTTGCAGGTATCGGTCTTGTCCTTATCGGCGGCGGCTTCATCGAAATGAAGACACTCCTCGACAATGCACTCAAGGCTGAAGAGGATAAGCTCAAGCAGGCAGGCAAAGATAAGAAGCGCAGCAAGAACTACAACAAAAAGTAAGGGAGGAAATAATATGAATCTGATCATTTTAGGTGCACCCGGCTCCGGAAAGGGAACCTCAGCAACAGTATTAAGAGAGAACTATTCTCTTGCTCATATCTCTACGGGCGATCTGTTCAGATACAACATCAAAGAGAATACTCCCCTCGGAATCGAAGCAAAGTCTTACATCGACAAGGGCGCTCTCGTTCCTGATGACGTTACAATCAGAATGGTTGAAGACCGTCTTAACAACCCTGACTGTGAGAAGGGCTATATCCTTGACGGATTCCCGAGAAACATCGCTCAGGCTGAAGCACTCGACAAGATGCTCGCAGCAAAGGGCTCAAAGATCGACGCAGTTGTCTATGTAAAGTGTGATGACGAGATCATCATGGACAGAGTTACAACAAGACGTGTCTGCGAGAAGTGCGGTGCAAGCTTCAACGTAAAGTACATGCCCACAAAGGTTGAGGGCGTATGCGACGTTTGCGGCGGCAAGGTAATCCAGAGATCTGACGACAACCCTGAGACAGTAGCTAAGAGACTTGAGACATACAGAGTCAACACTCAGCCTCTTATTGATTTCTACAACGAGAGAGGAATCATCGTTGAGGGAAATAACAACGTTGACTCAAAGACCTGCATCGAATCCATTGAAGCAGGACTTAAGAACCTCGGACTCTAATTAGAAAAAGGTATATAAATGGTAGAGATCCTTACCAACGAAGAATTTGAGAAGATGAAGGCAGCAGGAGTGATCCTGCAGCATGTCTTCAAGGCCTGCAGAGATTACATCAAGCCCGGTGTAACAACACACGACGTGGACAAGCTCTGCTATGACATCATCAGAAGCTACGATGCAATCCCTTCGTTCCTTAATTACGGCCAGCCGCCGTTCCCCGGAACGATCTGCGCTTCCGTAAACGATGAGGTCGTTCACGGAATCCCCAGAAAATCCAGGGTGCTTCAGGAAGGCGATATTATCTCTGTTGATGTCGGCGCCGTCCTTGAAGGATACCAGTCAGATGCATGCAGAACATACATGGTCGGCGAGGTAGCTCCCGAAGTCAAAGATCTTGTCGAGCGTACCGAGAAGTCTTTCTGGATCGGCCTTGAATATGCAAAGGTCGGAATGAGAACAGGTGATATCGGCCATGCAATCCAGGAATACTGCGAAGGTTTCGGCTACGGAGTAGTAAGAGAACTTACAGGTCACGGAATCGGAACAACGATGCACCAGGATCCTGATGTTCCCAACTACGGAAGACCGGGTCACGGCTACAAGCTCAAAAAGGGTATGGCAATCTGCATCGAACCGATGATAACATTGGGTACACGCGAGATCGAACTTCTGGGCGATCAGTGGACTATAGTTACACAGGATGGCAAGCCTGCCAGCCACTATGAAAATACGATTTTAATTACGGATGAGGGTCCGTACCTTACAACTTATGACTATGAGGAGGGTTTTTAATGGCGAAGGAAGATGTTATTGAAGTACTGGGAGTAGTTGATGAAGCATTGCCCAATGCAATGTTCAAGGTAAAGCTCGACAGCGGACACATTGTTCTTGCTCATTTGTCAGGAAAGCTTAGACAGAATTACATCAAGATTCTTCCGGGCGACAAAGTAACAATGGAGATCTCGCCATACGATCTTTCCCGCGGCAGAATCACCTGGAGAGGCGAGAAGAAGCCGAAGGCATAAGCCTTATTTTCTGATAATTTCAGGCACCTCGAAAATTTTCGGGGTGCTTTAAATTTCTTGTTGAAAACTGTATCGATTCTGCTATAATAGTTCAGCATGCGCTCAAAGAGCGCCTGTATTTGTTGTGGAAAAATATCAGCAACAGGAGGTACTAATATGAAAGTACGACCGTCAGTAAAGCCGATGTGCGAAAAGTGCAAGATCATTCGCCGCAACGGTAAGGTAATGGTCATTTGTTCTGATCCTAAGCATAAGCAGAGACAGGGTTAAGACAATTGACGGGTCTTCATATGTGCGGAATTAGCCCCGTACGCCAGTAAGGAAGAAGACCGCGGAATAATAGCTCCATTCCGCACAAGCATTATTAAAAAAGAAGTAATCATATTTACTCACCGTTACCGAGAGGGCGGCTGCTCCCTAACCCGGAGTTCCTTGACTTACGTGTGTCAAATAGAGATTAATACCACTTTATCCAATACGGAGGTACATTAAATGGCTCGTATAGCCGGCGTAGATTTACCTAACGATAAGAGAATTGAAATCGCTCTTACGTACATTTACGGAATCGGAAGAACAAGTGCAGACGAGATTATTGCCCAGACAGGCATCAATCCCGATACACGCGTCAAGGATTTGACAGAGGACGAGGTTGCGAAGATCCGTGACCAGATCGAGAACAATTACAAGGTTGAGGGTGACCTCAAGAGAGAAGTACAGTCCAACATTAAGAGACTTACTGATATCGGTTGCCTTCGCGGACGTCGCCACAGACTGGGACTCCCTGTAAGAGGCCAGCGTACAAAGACTAATGCTCGTACACGTAAGGGTCCGAAGCATACAGTTGCTGGTAAGAAGAAGTAAGGTGAGGTGAGTCAAAATGGCACAGAAGAAAAGCTTAAGACCCAGAAGAAGTGAGCGTAAGAACGTCGTAGACGGTCAGGCTCATATTCATGCTACATTCAACAATACAATCATTACAATTACCGATAAGCAGGGAAATACAATTTCCTGGGCTTCTGCAGGTATGGACGCCAAGGGTTCACGTAAGGGCACGAGCTATGCAGCTCAGGTTGCTTCCGAGAAGGCTGCTAAGGCAGCTTGCGATCATGGCATGAAGACTGTTGATGTTTATGTTAAGGGACCCGGATCCGGACGTGAGTCCGCAGTAAGAGCCCTCGAGACAGCAGGCCTCAGAGTCACAATGATCAAGGACGTAACACCGGTACCTCACAATGGTTGCCGCCCTCCTAAGAGAAGAAGAGTTTAATCTTCGCTTGGCAGAATACTTAGATAGAAAAGAGGAATATAGCAATGGCTAGAGATATGACACCTGTCCTTAAGAAGTGCAGAGCCCTCGGTATTGAGCCTGCTTTCTTGGGAGTAGAGAAGAAAGAATCTAAAAAGCACGGTGCATCCAGACCTCGTAAGATGAGCGAGTACGGCATGCAGCTTAAGGAAAAGCAGAAGGCAAAGTTTATTTACGGCGTTCTCGAGAAGCCTTTCAGAAACTATTTCGAAAAGGCTCAGAAGCTCAAGTATGGTACAACCGGTGAAAACCTCATGATCCTTCTTGAGACAAGACTTGACAACGTTTTATTCAGAATGGGTTTTGCTCGTACCAGAGACGAAGCAAGACAGATCGTAAGCCACAGAGGAGTTAAGGTTAACGGCAAGATCGTTAATATCCCTTCTTTTGCGGTTAAGGTTGGCGATGTAATTGAGATCAAGGAAGGCGCTAAGTCTTCTCAGAGATTCAAGGACATCATCGAAGTAACAGGTTCAAGAGCTACACCTGCATGGGTAGAAGCTGACAACGATAAGCTCAGCGGCAAGATCCTTGCAATCCCTACAAGAGATCAGATCGAAGTACCTGTAAACGAAGTTGCAATCGTCGAGTTGTATTCTAAGTAATAACATCCGGATCGCAAGATTTAGAATAATCTAGGAGGAACAAACATGATGGAAATCAGCCAGCCGACCGTTAAGTGCGTTGAGACCAACGAGGATAAGTCCTACGGCAAATATACCATCGCCCCGCTCGAGCGTGGATTTGGTACTACTCTCGGTAACTCACTCCGCAGAGTACTCCTTTCTTCACTTTCCGGCGCGGCAGTAACATCTATCAAGATCGAGAAGATTAAGCATGAGTTCTCCACTGTTCCGGGTATTATCGAGGATATGACAGAGATTATCCTTAATATCAAGGGTATCCGCGCTAAGCTTCACAACGAGTCCAACATCGTAAGCATCAGCGTCGCTAAGGGTAGAACCGGCGAGCTCACAGCTGGTGACATCGTTCACGGACCCGAAGTAGAGATCATGAATCCTGATCACGTTATCGCTCACTTAAACGGCAGCGACGATGTATTCATGGAATTCACACTCAGCAAGGGCAGAGGATACAACACAGCAGAGCAGAATAAGCCCGCTAAGCAGGTTATCGGTGTAATCCCGATCGATTCCATCTTCACACCTGTTAAGAAGGCTAACTACAAGGTTGAGAACACACGTGTAGGCGCTAGAACAGACTATGACAGCCTTACACTCGAGGTTTGGACAGACGGCACAATCGATGTTGATGAGGCTCTCTCTTCAGCAGCTAACTGCCTTATCGAGCACCTCAAGTTCTTCACAGCTCTCGCTGATACGGATTCAGCTCCGAGCTTCAAGAACATCGAAGAGAGCGGCGAGCACGATTCAAAGCTTTCCGGTGTAATTGAGGACATGGATTTCTCAGTACGTACTTACAATTGTCTCAAGAGAGCACAGATCAACACAGTTGGTGATCTTGTTGCACGTTCTATGGACGAGATGATCAAGGTTAGAAACCTTGGTAAGAAGTCCCTCGAGGAGATCATCGAGAAGCTTGAAGACATGGGTCTGCACTTGAGAGAAGCAGAAGATTAAGGTTATTGGAGGATATATAAATGCCTAACAGAAAATTCGGCCGTGCTTCAGATCAGCGTGCTGCAATTCTGAAGAATCAGGTCACAACATTGATTATAAACGGTAAGCTTGAGACAACTGTTGCCCGTGCAAAGGATATCAGCGCTATCGTTGAAAAGCTCGTTGCTTCTGCTGTTAAGGAGCAGGACAACTACACAACAAAGGAAATCACTGTTTCCGCTGCCAAGCTTGACGGTAAGGGCAAGAAGGTCTTAAAGACAAAGACTTCTAAGGCAGGCAAGAAGTACGAAGTAGTTGACCGTGAAGTTAAGACAAAGACAGTTCAGGTTGATAACGCTTCACGCCTCGCAGCTAGAAAAGCTATGATCAAGTGGGTTAACAAGAGCCACGATGCAGAGGGTAACATCATCAATCCCGTTAACAAGATCTTTGATGAGATCGCACCCAGATATACAGGCAGAAACGGTGGTTACACAAGAATCATCCGTTTGGGCGCAAGACGTGGTGACGGTGCTGAGATGGCTATCTTGGAGTTCGTGTAATATTACACAAACATAACCGGTAAAAATAATTGTCAATCAGTTACGGGGAAAGGTTTACATCTTTCCCCGTTGTCTTTAAAATGTTGCTACAAAACTAATCTAGTGGAGTTTTAAGTTGCCGGAAGAAAACAACAGTATTGAGATAAAAGACGTAAGATTCTCATACGATGTATCGGATGAGACTTCGGGAAAAGCGCCAAGGCTTGCCCTTGACGGCATTTCCGTCTCTATCGAAAAGGGTTCTTATACTGCAATCCTTGGAAGCAACGGTTCCGGCAAATCCACACTCGCTAAGATCATCGACATTCTTGAAGTCCCCGACAGCGGCAAAGTCGTTATTTTCGGCAAGGACACAGCAAATGATGATCTGTTCTGGGAGATAAGGGAGCACTGCTGCTGCGTATTCCAGAATCCCGATAACCAGATCGTTGGAACCATGATCGAAGAAGACGTTGCCTTCGGTCCTGAGAATCTCGGTATCCCCAATCCTGAATTAAGGGAGCGCGTAGACCAGGCGCTCAAAGATGTTGGACTCTATGAGTTCAGACATAAGGAAACCATGGCTTTGTCAGGCGGCCAGAAGCAGAAGCTCGCAATTGCGGGTGCTCTTGCAATGAAGCCTGATATCCTGATCCTTGATGAGGCAACTGCGATGCTTGACCCTTCGAGCAGGGACGATTTCCTGACGCTCGTTGAGAAGATGAGAGTCGAGAAAGGCCTTACCCTCATCACGATCACGCATGACATGACCGAAGCTTTAAGATGCGACAAGCTCATTATCGTCCATAAGGGTAAGGTCGCTTTGGAGGGAACTCCTGAGGAGATCTTCTTATCTGAAGACCTCTGGAAATATGGTCTTAAAAGACCCGTTAAGTTCAACTTCGCTTTTGAGATCGCAAAGCTTACAGGAAGCACGCTTACAAAAGAAGACTTAAAGAGCAATGAGACTCTTGTCGCAAGCCTTATTAAGATGCTTACAAAGCCAGGACTTAAGGAACCCGGTAACGTTATAGTCGACAGGAAAAAGCCTGACGAGAACGACATCATAATGTCCGTCAAAGGTCTCTCATATACATATGGCGGAAGCGATACCAAGGCAATCGACGATATCAATCTCGATATCAGAAGAGGCGAAGTATTAGGCATCGTAGGTGAGAGCGGATGCGGCAAGACGACTTTGATCTCACACATGAATGCGATCATAAGACCTGTTGAAGGTGATGTCATCATCCATACAAAGGATGGCGACTTATCATGCAGGAATAAGAAGGACACAATGAAGATCAGACAGAACGTCGGTCTTGTTTTCCAGTATCCTGAATACCAGCTTTTCGAAGAGACCGTATATAAAGACATAGCTTACGGTCTTAAGAAGATGAACGTCGGAAAAGATGAGCAGAAGGCCATGATCATGGAAGCTGCTTCGAAGGTCGGACTTACAGAAAGAGAACTCGGTTCATCTCCTTTCGAGCTTTCAGGCGGACAGAAGAGAAGAGCTGCAATGGCAGGCGTCCTTGTAATGAGACCCGGCATCCTCGTTCTGGACGAGCCCGCTTCAGGCCTTGACCCCAAGGGAAGACAGGAGATGTTCGCGATCATTAAGAGTCTTCGCGACAGCGGAACCACTATTATCCTCGTATCCCACAACATGGACGAGGCAGCAGTCAACTGCGACAGGATATGCCTTATCGATAACGGAAAGATCAAGGCAGTCGGCACGCCCGCTGAACTGTTTGTAAAAAAGAAAGCAGATGAGCTGAAAGTCCAGCTCCCGAGAATTACAAGATTCTCTGCAGTATTAAGGACTGAGCTCGAAGAAATATATCCTGATATTAAATTTGCCGGCAATTACTTCAATCCCGAAAAGGAAGCTAAGGTAATTGTCTCGGCAGTCTGCAAGGCAGGTGGCGGAAATGCTTGATAACGTAAGCCTTGGCAGATACTATCCCGCACACTCATTCCTGCACGATACGGATCCGAGAGTAAAGACTATCCTTTATGCGGTATACCTTGTCGCGATCTTTATCATCAAGGAACCGGTTACGATCGCCGTGCTCGCCGGCGTCATCATCCTGCAGCTCATGATGGCAAAGATAACTCCAAGGGTCCTCTGGGCAACGATCAAACCGATCATTCCTTTGGCGCTGTTCATCTTTGTGATCAACGTATTTACGATCAGACAGGGAGATGTCTTATTCTCCTGGAAGATAATTACGATTACAGGATACGGATTAAGCCGCGCAGCAATAATGGCTATAAGGCTTATTTTCCTTATCGTATCCACGAGCGTGCTCCTTACACTGACGACAACGCCTCTTAAGATGAGCGATGCGCTCGAAAAGCTCTTCTCGCCTTTGCAGGTCATCAAGGTCCCTGTCCACGAGATGGCCATGATGATGTCCATCGCTTTAAGATTCATACCGACGCTGGCAGCCGAGACACAGAAGATCATGAAGGCGCAGCAGTCCAGAGGTGCGGATTACGATACGGGATCTTTCATTAACAAGATCAAGGGCTACATCACGGTCCTGATCCCGCTGTTTGTATCGAGCTTCAGAAGAGCCGATGAGCTAGCGGTTGCAATGGATGCAAGGTGCTACAGGGGCGGCAAGGGAAGGACAAAGCTCAATCCCCTGAAGCTGACTTTAAAAGATGTGCTTTGCGGAATATTATTTACGCTTTTAGCGGTACTAGTCGTCGTTCTTGATTTGTCTTTGAGATAAGTTTCTTGCTGTGTTAGAATGCAAGTTGCTAACAATATAGCGAAAGGTTGGAATAATCAATGGGTTATTATTGCGGAATCGACTTAGGTGGTACGAATATCAAAGCCGGTATTGTTGACGGTGAGGGCAAGCTCCTTAACAAGCTGTCTATCAAGACACGTGCTGAGAGATCAATGGAAGAGATCATCCACGATATGGGTAAGCTCGCTGCAGATGCCATCAAGGATGCAGGTCTTGAAGTAAAGGATATCGAGTGCATCGGTATCGGTTCCCCCGGAACACCCGACAACGAAGAGGGACTTCTTGTTTACTCAAGCAACCTTCCTTTCAACAAAGCTCCTATGAGAAAGCTTATCAGGGAAGTCGTTGATCTCCCTGTTTATATCGATAATGATGCTAACTGCGCAGCTATGGCTGAAGCAGTTGCAGGCGCAGCTAAGGGCGCTAAGGATTCTGTTACCATCACTCTCGGAACAGGCGTTGGCGCAGGCGTTATAGTTAACGGCAGGATCTTCTCCGGCTTCAACCAGGCTGGTTCCGAGTTCGGCCACACAGTCCTCGTATCCGGCGGCGTTCAGTGCGGATGCGGCAGAAAGGGCTGCTTCGAGCAGTATGCTTCCGCTACGGCTCTTGCGAGAATGACAAGGGAAGCTGCTGAGGCAAATCCCGATTCTCTCCTTAACAAGGTCAAGGAAGACTTCGGCGAGTGGAATGCCCAGATCGCTTTCGTAGCAATGAGACAGGGTGACAAGGTCGCTGCTCAAGTTGTAGACAGCTATACGGATTATCTTGCTGACGGTCTTGCAAATGCCATCAACGCATTCATGCCTGAGATCCTGGTCGTAGGCGGCGGTGTCTGCAATGAAGGCGATCCGCTCCTTATCCCTATGCGTGAGAAGACAATGTCCCGTCCTTACTTCGGACCCGGAGTTCCGAAGACCCGCATCGAGCTTGCCCAGATGGGTAACGACGCAGGTATCGTAGGCGCTGCCATGATGGGCAAGTCCTGCGTAGACGACGGCAAGAACGGCAAGTAATTTACCGCTATGCCCAGAATAGCCTTCATCACTGAGTTTGACGGCACGGATTTTGCCGGTTTCCAATCACAGGAGAATGCCAGGGCTGTTCAGGATGTCCTCGAAAAGGCATTAGAAGAATTATATAAAACGAAGATCAGACTTACGGGGTGCTCCAGGACTGACGCAGGTGTGCATGCAAAATGCCACCTGAGCCACGCGGACGTCCCGTTTGTTATTCCTGAAGATAAATTCCCTCTGGCGATGAATGCCCTTCTGCCTGATGACGTTGCGGTGAAGAAGTCCTTCTACGTAAGTGACGATTTCTCGGCCAGGTTCGACATCAAAGGCAAGAGATATATCTACAGGATCTATTCCTCTCCTACAAGAAGCCCGCTTCTGGACAGAAATTCATATTATTGCCCCATAAAGCCTGACATCGCGAAAATGAGGGCCGCGGCAGAGTTTTTCGCAGGCGAGCATGACTTTGCAGCTTTCTGCGCTTCCGGCGGATCACAGAAGACCACCGTAAGAAGGCTTTTCGGAGTAAAGGTCGAAGCTGTTGGCGAAGACCCCTGCAGGATCGAGATCGAAGTATCAGGTGAGGCTTTCCTCTACAACATGGTAAGGATAATCGCAGGCACACTGCTTTACGTCGGACAGGGCAAGATAGAGCCTTCCGAAGTTGCCTCCATTATCGAAGGCGGCGAGCGCTCCATGGCAGGCAAAACACTTCCCGCCAAGGGCTTAACGCTCGAGGAAGTATTCATCTGAAGCTGTCCTCTTAACGGTACGATTCTTATTAATAAAAAATCCCTAAGGTGATATAATTATTTAAATGCGGGCCGGAATACCCGCATTAATTTAAATAGGGAGGATTAAAGAATGATCAGTTGGTGGATAATATGGCTCATTTTCGCGGTCGTCATGCTCATTATCGAGATCGCGACCACAGGTCTTGCGACACTCTGGTTTGCAGTCGGCGCCGTAGTAGCAATGATCATGGACCTTTGCGGCGCATCGGTCGCAGCGCAGATCATAGTTATGGCTCTGGTTTCAATAGTATGCTTCATTCTCTGTATGATCTGGGTCAGGCCTAAGCTTGAATCACTTCGCAAGAAGAATGTTCAGAAGACAAACGCAGACAGATTGATCGGAAGGGAAGGCGTAGTTATCGTGCCGCTCAACGCCACGGAAGGAAAAGGCCAGGTCAAAGTCGACGGACAGATCTGGAGCGCAAAGGGCGATCAGGACTTTGCGGAAGGCACGAAGATCAAAGTATTGGCAATCGAAGGCGTTAAGCTCGTTATAGAGCCCGCACAATAAAAGGGGAGGAATTAAAATGTTACCAATCATCGCAGCATCAGCAGGAACACTCATCGGAGTAGCTATCGGAATCATCGTTTTACTGGTACTCATCATACCTAACATCAAGATCGTTCCGCAGGCAACGACATTCATCATTGAGCGTTTAGGCACATACAGAACAACATGGGAGACAGGTTTCCATATGAAGGTTCCTTTCATCGACCGTGTTGCAAAGAAGATCTCATTGAAGGAGAAGGTTGCAGACTTCGCACCTCAGGCCGTTATCACAAAGGATAACGTTACAATGCAGATCGACACAGTTCTTTTCTATCAGATCGTAGATCCTAAGCTTTACACATACGGCATCGAGCGTCCTATCGTTGCTATCGAGAACCTCTCGGCAACAACTCTCCGTAACATCATCGGTGACCTGGAACTCGACCAGACACTCACATCAAGAGACATCATCAACACAAGAATGAGAGAGATCCTTGATGAAGCTACAGACCCTTGGGGAATCAAGGTAAACCGTGTTGAGCTTAAGAACATCATCCCGCCTAAGGAGATCCAGGCAGCGATGGAGAAGCAGATGAAGGCTGAGCGTGAGAAGAGAGAGAAGATCCTCATCGCTGAAGGTGAGAAGGAATCTGCAATCAGAGTCGCAGAGGGTGAGAAGGAAGCAGCTATCTTAAGAGCTGAAGCTAAGAAGCAGGCAGCGATCAAGGAAGCTGAAGGTCAGGCACAGGCTATCCTCGCAGTTCAGGAAGCTACGGCCAAGGGTCTTCAGATGATCAAGGATGTCGGCGCTGATGACGGACTTATCGCCATCAAGGGCCTCGAAGCTCTCGAGAAGGTAGGCCAGGGCGCATCAACAAAGATCATCATCCCTTCAGATCTTCAGGGTATCGCCGGTCTTACAACTACAATCAAAGAGATTGCAAAATCATAATTAAGACTTAAGTCTTTCGGAGGTAAATCGTATGGATTACGGTATGTGGAATGACAGAACCAACATGAGTATGCTCACAGACTTCTATGAGCTCACTATGGCTAACGGTTATCTGAACAGCGGCAACAGGGACAAGATCGTTTATTTCGACATGTTCTTCAGAAACATCCCAGAGAACGGCGGATATGCTGTTATGGCAGGTTTGGAGCAGGTTATCGATTACCTCTCAAGTCTTAAGTTCTCAGAAGATGATCTTACCTTCCTCAAGGAAAACTATCACTTCAACGACGAGTTCATCAGCTACTTAAGAGGCTTCGAATTCACATGTGACGTCTGGGCTATCCCGGAAGGAACTGTCGTATTCCCCAAGGAGCCCCTCGTTAAGGTAAGAGGTCCTATCATCCAGGCCCAGCTCCTTGAGACTGCGCTCCTCTGCACGATCAACCACCAGACACTTATCGCCACAAAGACAGCCAGGATCGTAAGAGCTGCTGAAGGCAGACCTGTCATGGAGTTCGGTGCACGCCGTGCGCAGGGCTTCGACGCTTCCGTTCTTGGCGCAAGAGCAGCTTATATCGCAGGCGCTGCAGGCACTTCCTGCACGATCTGCGGACAGCAGTTCGACATTCCGCTTTCCGGAACAATGGCTCACTCCTGGGTAATGCTTTTCGACAACGAGTTCGAAGCATTCAAGGCATATTCACTCGCATATCCTGACGGAGCACTTCTGCTCGTTGATACATATGACGTTCTCCGTTCAGGTATTCCGAATGCGATCAAGTGTGCCAAGGAAGTCTTAGAGCCTATGGGCAAGAGACTCAAGGGTATCAGGATCGACTCCGGAGACCTCACTTACATGACACAGAGTGCACGTAAGATGCTCGACGAGGCAGGACTTACGGACTGTAAGATCACTGTTTCCAATGCTCTTGACGAATATCTCATCAGAGACCTGATCAGCCAGGGCGCATGCATCGATTCCTTCGGTGTAGGCGAGAGACTTATCACATCCAAGGCTGAGCCTGTTTTCGGCGGCGTTTACAAGATCGCTGCTGTTGAAGCTGATGACGGCACTATCATTCCGAAGATGAAGATCTCCGATTCCGTAGGCAAGGTTACAAATCCCTGCTCAAAGAAGATCGTAAGATTCTACGACAACGCTACGGGCAAGGCATTAGCTGACGTTGTAATGATGGCTGACGAGGAGATCCCGAACGGCGAACCTTACGAGATCTTCGATCCTGAGAACACATGGAAGTCCAAGGTGCTCGAGAATTACAGAACCAGAGAGATCATGGTCCAGATCTTTAAGGACGGCAAGCTCGTTTACAACAAGCCTACTATCGCTGAGATCAGAGCTTACTGCACAACCGAGCTCGACTCACTCTGGGATTCCGTTAAGAGATTCGAGAATCCTCACAACTATTATGTCGACCTGTCACCTAAGCTTTGGAAGATCAAGGACGACATCTTAAGATCTTACAGAAGAAGATAAGGAGTAAAAACATGGCTAATCCTATTGTCACAATCCAGATGAAAGACGGCGGCGTAATGAAGGCAGAGCTCTATCCCGAGATCGCGCCCATTACCGTCCAGAACTTTATCGACCTCGCATCCAAGGGCTTTTACAACGGCCTCATTTTCCACAGAGTCATCCCGGGATTCATGATCCAGGGCGGCGATCCTGACGGAATCGGCACAGGCGGTCCCGGTTACTGCATCAAGGGCGAGTTCAGAGCTAACGGATTCAGGAACGACTTAAAGCACACCAGAGGCGTTCTTTCCATGGCACGCGCTATGGATCCTGATTCTGCAGGTTCACAGTTCTTCATCATGCATGAGGATTACCCGTCATTAGATGGTCAGTATGCTGCTTTCGGTAAGCTTATCGAAGGCATCGAAGTAGTCGATAAGATCGCTTCTGTAAGAACTGACTACATGGACAAGCCGCTCGAACCCCAGCAGATCGAGTTCATGACTGTCCAGATCTGATTTAAGACTTTAACTGATACGTAGACGGCGGAGGGTTAAAGGAAAGGATAATGAAAGAAGTTAAGCAGTTAGGGGATACTTCAAAGACTAAGAGGACCGGACCAAAGGAAAGGTCTTCCAAAGAAGCAAAGAGTATCACGATACCATACCCCTGGCTTTATGCTTCGATCGTCCTTTTCCTTACGATCCCGCTGTTTATGTTTTTCCTGGGATATCTGAAGCTTCAAGTAAGCATTCCGCTGACACTTATCTTTGCGGGTATAGTGCTCTACTGTGTCTCAGACTGCATGAACGGTCCTGACGGAAATAAGAATTGGGGTTCTGATAAAGACCTTAAGATCCCGTTGTCCTACCTTATTGGCTTTGCGGTCACGGCCCTGGCCGTCTCATTCGTATCCGGTGCCGGAGAATATATCTATACTCTCCAGGATCACGAATACAGACGCGCGATACTTCGTGACCTGATCAATTACGACTGGCCGGTCATCTATAACTACAACACCCAGACGAATCCTGAAGTTATCAAGATCTTCGGAATGGCTTCAGGGCAGAGGGCGTTCTCTTACTATTTCATCTACTGGATGCCCGCAGCTCTTGCAGGCAAAGCCTTCGGATTTAACGTGGGCAACTTTGTCCTGTACTTGTGGAATTCGATTGGCATATTCCTTTGCCTTTTATCTACTAGTGCCGTGATAAAGAAAGTTACCGCATGGGTCCCTTTCATCTTCGTATTCTTCTCCGGCCTCGACATCATTCCGAACCTTGTCTATGAGCTGACTCATTACAGTGACTGGCGCTGGTTTGAAGGCTTCGTCACTTCGATGTCTTACGTAAGCAATTTCAGGGAGCTCGCGAGCGTATTCAACCAGATGGTTCCGTGCTTCCTTGTGGTTGCCATTCTCCTCATGTCCAATAACACGAGGTCGATGGGACTTACCGCAGGTATCCTTTTCTGCTATTCGCCGTGGGCTGTATTCGGCATCCTGCCGATGGTAGCAGCATTCCTGTTTGGAAAGAACTTAAGGGCTTCGAAGATCTCGAAAACTCTCTACAACACATTCAGCCCTGCAAACATCGCTTCGGCAGTCCTTATCCTTACGATCTTCGGAAGTTATTACATGACCAATTCCGGCGCGGTCGGATATAAGGGCTTTGCGTGGAAATACTTCTCAAATCCCGGTTGGTTCATTCTCGCATATATCGTATTCATCCTGATCGAAGTTATTCCTTTTGCCCTGATCCTTTATAAGCGCGAAAAGAATAACCCGGTATTCATCGCAGCCTTTGCTACACTTCTTATCCTGCCGTTCTACAGGGTTTCCGAGATGAACGATTTTACGATGAGAGGATCAATGCCTGCGCTGTTCTTCTTCTGTATCCTGTTATGCGGCGTCGTTCCTGAAGTCATGGACCAGAAGAATACGCCTACCACAAAGAAGGGCTGGCTTAAATCAGCAGCGATAATGCTCACGGTTATCCTCATGACATTCCCGACACTTTTAAATCTTTTCGTCATCTTCGGTTCAATGCTCCAGGGTGATAAAGGCAACGAGGAAAACATCGGCTCATTAGGGAACATCAGACAGGCCGAATACGCGGAAGTCATACAGGAGCAGTTCTTTGCGGAAGGCTACGAGGGAAGTTTCTTCTACAGATATTTTGCAAAATAAAGGGCTGGCCCGGTCAAAGCCCGTGGAATTGTTCATTATATATATTGGCTGTTCATTAATAATTGGCCAAAAACACTTCAAAACAAGCCGGGTTTCCGCTGTTTAACTTTTTGTCACCGGTTTTCTGATTTTCGTTGTACAAAAAGTTGAACTGAGCTCTGATTTCAACTTTTTGTCACTGATTTTCCAATTTTGGTGATACAAAAAGTGAAACAGCCTTGGTGCTCTGTCAAGATAACGGACCTTGAACAATAGTTCCGGCAGAAAAAGAGGTGCCTTTGAGACACCTCCTTTTGTTTTAGTCTTTGGATTCCTCGGAAGCGATATATATCGGTCTGCCCTTGGCTTCGATGTAGATCCGTCCGATGTATTCACCGATAAGTCCCAATGCCATCAGGATCAGTCCGCCGATGAAGAGGATGAAGCAGAGGAGTGAAGGGTAACCCATGATGTTAACATCAGTCCAGAACCGGCCGATTATTGCCCTGATGAAGTAGTAGAGCATATAAGCAAAGCCTGCGAACGCGAAGAAGAAGCCCATATATGTAGCGATACGCAAAGGTGCAGTTGTAAATGCAACAATGCCGTCGATTGCATATCTGAAAAGCTTCCAGAAGCTCCACTTTGTCTCGCCGGCAACACGCTCGACGTTCTCGTGCTCAACCCACTTGGTTCTGAAGCCGACCCAGGCGAAGATACCCTTTGAGAATCTCTGGCGCTCGGTAACGCTTAAGATGGCGTCGACGACTTCGCGCTTCATGAGGCGGAAGTCTCTTGCGCCGTCAGCGATCTCAACATCGCACATGCGGTTGATGAGTCTGTAGAAACGGCGTGCAAACCAGCTTCTGATCTTGGGTTCGCCCTTACGGGTAACACGTCTTGCTGCAACAATATCGTATTCGCCGGAATCCAGGTCCTTGATCATCTCAGGGATGAGTGACGGGGGATCCTGCATATCGGCATCCATGATGGCGATATAATCACCCTTTGCCTTTTCCATTCCGGCATACATAGCGGCTTCTTTACCGAAGTTTCTTGAGAAGAAGATGTACTTAACGCCCTTGTCATTTGCAGCAAGGTCTCTTATGAGGTCTGCTGTCTTATCGCGGCTTCCGTCGTTTACGAAAATGAATTCGTAATTCCTGTCAGCATCGTCAGTTTTTCTGACATTGCAAAGCGCTTCATAAAGGATCGGAAGGGAAGCTTCTTCGTTATAGCAGGGAATGATAAGACTGATAAGCACGATCTGGCGCCTCCGGTTAAGTCATCTGTTAAGTTATTTATTCTGTTTGCAGCAATTGTGCGAACGAAGTGAGACACAGCTGCAAATAGAATAAATAACTTGTTTGTATTATAATCAAAAAGTATTGTCAGTTACAATAATTTAGCCGAAAGAAAGGGCGGAACACTAATGAAAGAGCTATCGAGTCTTGATGGCAAGTCCTCAAAAACCAAGACCACAGAACCATCACTTAAAATCTCTTCGAAAAGCCGCGGCAAGCGGGATCTCCGTCCTTTATATGCGTTTTTCGCAGCGCTGGCGCTTTATGTGCTTACGATCCTTTTATGCAACAAGCATCCGCTCGGTGAATATTCATTCCTCCAGAGTGACCTGAAGGCACAGTATGCGCCTTTTCTGGCTCTTTTGAGAAGCAAGATAACAGAGATCGGCACGGTACCCAAGGGACACCTGCTCTCATACCTCAGCTATTCATTTAAGCTCGGTCTCGGCAAGAATTTCATCGGTACTTACGGATACTATCTGGCAAGCCCTTTCAATCTCATCTATCTGCTTTTCGACGAGGCGCAGATCGATGCAGTTGTATTGACGATAGTTACATTAAAGCTCAGTTTCTCATCTGCATTCATGTGCCTGTTTTTGGGTTCACGCACGGAAGACAAGAAGACATTATGGCCAATCCTTCTGGGCGTTATGTATGCGTTCTCCCTTTATTCACAGGCGTTCATCTTCCAGATCATGTGGCTTGACGGCTATATGCTCCTTCCTCTGATCCTTTTCTTCACGGAGAGATTCATAAAGAAGCCGAAGTATTTAGGCCTTGTCTTATCGCTCCTGATCCTTTTCATCTCGAATTACTACATCGCATATATGGCCGGCCTTGCATGCTTCTTCTATCTTTGCATCAGACTTTTTGCAGAGAAGGTCCAGCTCAAGAAGGCCATCTGTATTGGTGTCAGATTCTGTCTTGCGGCCGGATTTACAGCGCTTATGACAGCAGTCATGCTGGTCCCCGTAGGACTGGATACAATAAGAAACGCTGACCAGACAGTATCCAACAGAGGTGAACAGTTCCTTACTTATTCGCCGCTTACGTTCATTCACATGATGACCTTAGGCGAGCCCGGAAAGTTCTCGGATATCCTGATCTCTAACTATCCGTTCCTTTTCATGTGCCTGCCTGTAACGATCATGCTTCTGATCTACTTCATCAGCCCCGTGTTCAAGGGAAGGGAGAGGGTCATCCACGGCGTCTGCGTTCTGGGCGCAGTTTTATCGACACTTGTTTATCCTTTTGATAAAGCATGGCAGGTCTTTGACGATCCCAACTGGTTCTGGCACAGACATGCATTCGTTTTCCTGCCTTTGTTCCTGATCATATCTTTGAGGGTGCTTTTCAAGCTTAAGGAAGTCGCAAGGAAAGACATCATCAAGGCAGTGCTCATCATCTATGCGCTTGTTGCGATCGACTTTACTTTCGGTGCCCTTAAGGGCGAATCGAAGGCTGTTATCTACAACGTTCTTCTTACAGCAGTTTACGCGCTTCTCATGATGGGCTACGGCATCAAGAACTGGCACGAGCAGCTGAGGAACATGCCGACGCTCATCTCACCTTTGATGTGTCTCATCGTTGTTTTCGAGCTGATCTTTGCAGGACCGATGCTCTCTAACGGCATTGAGTCGATGACACTTTTCGGAGGCCCGGCACAGGAATATGTCGACTCCATAAAGGCAGAGCAGGAATTCGGAAACTATGCAAAGGCCAATGCCGTAAAGACAAAGGCTTTCAGAGCAGAGACTGAGAATGCGCCGGAATACACCACGAAGTATTATGTCTCTGAAGGTGAGGCCTTCTACGGCAATTACAACGGACTGTCATTCTTCAACTCGAATTCCAACAAGAAGATGCACCGCTTTGTAAAGCAGCTCGGTCTCCAGACGAATTACAACTATTTCGCAGTCGGACACACATTCGCTTGCCCTTCTGTTGATTCATTCTTCTCGATCGGCTCTGTCTCCGCTAAGAGAGATAACAACCTCTACCGCTATGACGGACAGGATTCATACGATTCAGGTCTCAAGTTCTATGCCAATGACAACGTTCTGCCTCTGGCGTTTGCAGCAAACAAGGCAGCTATGGATTTCGATTACTACAGGCTCGAAAAGGATGCTTCCGAGAAGAACTACTATTCGCTCCAGAACGACTGGTACCGTTCACTGTTCCCTGATGCATTCAGCGAGGATTTCTTCATTGAGATGGATGAGAGCGTAACGGGCGCACCGAAGATCACTAACGGCGTCTTCTTCAACCTGAGCAATTATCTGACCAGGGAAGACTACATCAAGAAGAATTCACCTTCCTCAAGCACTAGTGATTCTGAGAACAAGGGCTCAGATCCGTTAGGTCTTGAGAAGACAGTTGATAAGCAGCTCAAGGATAATATCACAAAGCTCTACAGGGAGAATGAGAATATTCCGATCGCTGTTGAATATGAGTTCAAGGCACCTGACACAAGGGAGATCTACTGCTCTCTCGTATCAGGAAGGATCCTTGATTCCACCGAAGTGTTCGTAAACGGAATTGAGATCTCAGAATTCTCATCCAATGCTTTCTATTCACAGATCTTCAGGATCGGAAGCTTTGCCGAGGGTGAGACAGTAAAGGTATCGTTCCTCTGCAATGTCGACAGCTGGTCTTACCTCAATGTCAGGTTTGCAGCCTTTGACAACGAGGCATTCGCATCCCAGTTTGCAAAGGTTGATACGTCAAAGGTAACACCTTCGGTTGTTTCAGACGGCTATGCCAAGTTCGATATTTCGGGACTTGGATCTGATGAGACAGTCATCACGACGATTCCTGCAGAAGACGGCTGGCAGCTTTATATCGACGGCGCACCTTCCGATTACAAGCTCTATCAGGATGCGTTCATCTCATTTGACACAGGATCAGGCAGCCACACCGCAGAACTCGTATTTACGGCTCCCGGACTTAAGGCCGGCGCAGCTGTAACCTGTGTGGGAATCGTTCTTCTTGCCGCTTTTGTCGTCATCGATAAAAAGGTCTCGAAAATGAAAGAAAAACAAGATCAAAACTAGTATCTTATATTGTTAGTGAATCAGTGCTTGGAGGTATTTAATTATGGATTTTATGAAGGCTTATGAGTTATGGTCGACAGATCCTTTTTTCGATGAGGGCACAAGAAATGAGCTCATCGC